>NZ_JBEYJD010000078.1:0-24145 GCF_040636125.1 Streptomyces sp. NPDC006733
GGGGCGCTGACCCCGCCGCACGGCGGGGTTGAGGAGAACGGGCGGGTCGGCCGGCCCGAGTCGGTGTGCTTCCCGCAGCCTCGAGCCGGCAACCTCGTGGAAGGTACGGACGGCCGCCTGTCCTTCCCGGTCGGCGGTTCAGCGGGTGCCGGGACGGATCAGACCGCTCTCGTACGCGGCGATCGTCGCCTGGACCCGGTCACGCACGCCGAGTTTGTGGAGAACCATCGACACGTGGTCCTTGACGGTGGGCGCGCTGATGCCGAGCACCTCGGCGATCTCCGCGTTGGCCAGCCCGCGCGCGACGTGCCGCAGCACCTGGGTCTCGCGCGGGGTGAGCCGCTCCAGCCGCGTGGTGTCGAACGGGCCGGGCCCGGACGCGAAACGGTCGATCAACCGTTGGGTCACCGCCGGATCGAGTAGCGCTGCCCCGGCAGCGACCACCCGCACTGCGTCGATGACCCGCTCCGGCTCGGCATCCTTGAGGAGGAAGCCGGCGGCGCCGGCGCGCAGCGCGGCGAACAGGTACTCGTCGAGGTCGAACGTGGTGAGCACCAGGACGCGTGTCTGCGGGGTCCGCGCGGTGATCTGCGCGGTCGCCGCCAGCCCGCCGATGCCCGGCATCCGGATGTCCATCAAGGCGACGTCCGGTCGCAGCGACAGCACGACGTCGACCGCGGCGTCGCCGTCCGCGGCCTGCCCCACGACGCACAGATCCGGCTCCGCGTCGATGATGGCCGCGATCCCGGCACGGACCATGGCTTGATCGTCCGCAATCGTCACCCTGATTCCGATGGGAACACCCCCGGTAGCCACACCCATACCGCACCGTCGTCGGTCGTCGAGAGAGTACCGCCGGTGGCGTCGGCCATCGACCGCAACTGCCGCTCCACGCCCGGATCGGCGGGTCGGGGACCGGAGACCTCAACGCCCTCATCCCGACAGAGCACGGTGAGCGTCGCTCCGGTGGCCATCAGCATCGCGGCCGTCCGGTAGGCGGAGACCTCCACGGCAACGGGCAGGGGGCGCGGCCGGCCACGGTGGTGGACGCCGGCCCCGTACCGGGTGGCCAGCGCCGCGATGCCGGCGACGGTAGGGGGTGGGGTGTCCCCACCGGGCAGGCCGCGCAGGTCGGTCAGCAGTTCCCGCAGCGCGGTGAGCCCGGCGCGCGCGTGGGCCAGGACGCTGCCCAGCTGTCCGGCCTCGGCGGCATCGACCACCGCGCGGGCATGACGGTGCGCGGAGACCCGCAGCCCGGCGGCGATCTGCGCGCGCTGGTCGCGTACCGCGGCGTCGGCCTCCTCCTCCAGCTGTTCCCGCCGGTGGGCGGCAGCGACCCGCAGCCGCTCCCGGCGCCGGGCAACGAAGCGTCCCAGGGACCAGACGGCGAACGACGGGAGTGCCAGCATGCCGGTCAGTACCGCCCAAGCCGCCAGCCGGTTGCCGACGATGCCGCTGCCGCTGGCCAGCGCGAGGCCGCCCACGGCGGCCACGGCCAGGGGCGCGAGTCGGCTGCGACGGCCGGGCAGATAGGCCCCGGCGCTGTAGGCGAGCGTCAGCTCGACCCACCAGTACACCAGGAAGATGTCACTGACCGGCGGCTGCGTCCAGCCGGCCAGATCGCAGCCCAGCCACCACACCAGCGCCAACAGCACCGCGGCCAGAGCGCGGCCGGGGGCGCGTGCCCGCCAGGCCAACGGCACGGCATGCAGCCCCGACAGCAGGACCGTGAGCACCGCGGGCCGGAGGCCGTCGAAGGAGTCCGGCCCGCCGGACGACAGGAGGCTCGCGCCGAGCGAGAGGCCGATCGCCAGGGGCACCAACGCCCAGTCCAGGGCAACCGGCCCGCGCCACACGGGCCACCGGCGTCCGGCGGCCACCGCGTCCAAGGGCAGGTGTGCGCGCACCGCCCAGCCGGTGCCCGCGGGACCCGCCGACAGCGTCCCGCCGGCCGCGATGACCGCCGCGCCGAGCCCTGCCAGGCCGTGGCCGGTTCCGAGGCCGGACGCGGCGACCGTACCGCCCTCGTCCGTGACCGTCACCGTCAGCCCCGGAGCGTGGCCGGCTCCGGCGGACCGCTCGACCCGTACCCGCACCACCGCGCCGCCGGCATACCGGGCCGCATTGGTCAGCGCCTCCCGGACCACGCGGTACGCCGCCTCCGTGGCGGCCCCGGGCGCCGCGTCGACGGTGCGCCGGTAGTCCACCGGGTGCCGGTAGCCGACCTGGTATTGGGCGGCCAGCGCGTCGATGTCGGCGAGCGTCACCGGCGTACCGCGCTCCCCCAGCCCGGTGAGGCGGTCCAGTTCGGCCACCACCTGCCGGCTCTCCCGCACCGCATGACCCAACGCCTCACCGGCCCGTTCCGCACCGCCGAGGTGCAGTGCGGCGGCGGCCGACACCACAATCCCGGTCAGACGGTGCGCGGCGACGTCGTGCAGGTGTGCCGCCAGCCGGTCCCGTTCGGCCAGCGCCGCGAAACGAGGCACTGCGGCGGTGCCGCCGCGGAACGCGAGCAGGGCGGACCGGTCGGCCTGCCGGCGCCGCACCGAACGGCCCATCGCCCAGGCGACGGCGGCCCCTCCGGCGGCGACCAACGTCACGCCCGCCACCGTCCGCAGGGACTCCCCGAGGACAGCGGCACTCCCGGCGGCCACCAGCGTGGCCAGGGCCGCTCCCGCGAGCGCCGACCCGGCCGTGCGGTGCACCGCCAGCGCGCGCAGCGCGACCAGCGCGGCGAGCGGCGCGCCGACCGCACCCGCGCCCGCACCGAGCAGTACAGCCGCCAGGGTCCCGGTCAGCGCCAGCTCGGGTATGACCCGACGCCAGATCAGCGCACCGCAGGCCAGGGCGGTACTGACCGCGACCAGTGCGCGGTTGCTGTCCGGCCATGCCGCCCACTGCACGCCGAGCAGGAGCGCGGGCATGACCAGGTCGCGCCATCCGTGCGTTCCTTTCGGCACCGACGACCTGGGTCGGTGCAGCGCCGGAACGTCTCTCTTGATCACCGACGCGCGGTCGAGCCGACGCGCTGGGGTACGGCCGGGTCGCGAAGGGTCGCGGGGCGATCCCCCGTCGGTGATCGCCGGGCGCCGCGACGCATCCGGGGGGCAAGCCGGTCGGTGACCGGCCGCTTCAGGGGACCGTCAGCGGCCGAGGCGACGATCATTTGGGGCTCCCTCTGACAGCACGCAAAGACCTCAATGGACGCGTCGACCGACAAGCCCGGTGCAGGGCTGTCGTCCGGAGACGAGACCACCGTACGTCCTGCAGCCGGGGGCTCCCCTACGGCGAGATCATCGTCGCGCGGGGCGGCGCCTTTCAGGTGCGGGCCGGCAGTCGGGCGGCGAGGCGGCCGCGGTAGTGGTCGATGACCACGGCGACCATGATGACCCCACCGGTGATCATCTGTCGTTGGAAGTCGGACACGCCCATCAGCAGCAACCCGTTGGTCAGGACACCCAGCAGGCAGGCTCCCAGCAGCGTGCCGATCATCGAGCCCTTGCCACCGGACAGGGAGGCGCCGCCGATCACCACCGCCGCGATCGCGCTGAGCTCATAGCCGCTGCCCAGGATCGGGCTGGCGATGTTGAGCCGGGCCATGTAGGTCACCGCGGCGATGCCGACGGTGAACCCGGCGATCACGAACGCTGCCACTTTCACGGGCGCGGTGCGGTGGCCGGACAGCCGGACGGCTTCCTCGTTGCTCCCGATCGCGAACACCAGGCGTCCGAACACCGTGCGGGTCAGCACCAGATGGCCTACGGCCACCATCAGCAGCGCGATCCAGAACAACGTCGGAATGCCGAGGAGCGTCGACGTGCCGAAGCGTGCGAAGCCCTCCGGGAAGCCGTAGCGCGTGCCCGCGTTGGTGTACTGCAGCGCGGCGCCGCGGGCGACGTTGAGCATGCCCAGCGTGACGATGAACGACGGCACCCGCCAGCGTTCCGAGACCAGGCCGTTGACCAGCCCGCAGGCCATGCCCACCAGGGTCGCCACCAGTACGGCCAGCAGCACCGCCACCGGCGTGGACAGACCGCTTGCCGTGAGGATCTCGCCGGACACGACGGCCGACAGGGCCATCACCGAGCCCACCGACAGGTCGATGCCGCCCACCAGGATCACGAAGGTCATCCCGACCGCGAGCATCGTGTTCAAGGTGATCTCGGTGGCGATGTGGGTGAGGTTGACCGAGGTGGCGAACTGCGGTGTGGTCAGGGCGAAGATCACGACCAGTGCCAGCAGGGCGATGCCGATGCCCGCCTCGCCCATCACCTGCCGGGCCAGCGACGACGCCGGGTGCGGACGCTTGGGCTCGGCTGATACGGAGGTCAGGGTCATGGGAGGTCACCGTTCGTTGTCGCGGATGCCGTGGTGGATCCGGTCGCGTGCGCGGATGCGTCGGCCGCTCCCCCAACTGGTCGGTCCGTCGGGTGCTGTGACGGTTCGTCCGTCGGCGCGGCGGGTGGTTGCTTCACCAGGTGGGTCGGCGCCGGTGCGGCCGGGGGTTGCTTCGCCGGATCGGCCGGTGCCGGTGCGGCCGGCGGGTGCGGCGCCGGGTCGTCCCCCGTGACGTAGCCGGAGTAGGCCAGGGCCAGGATGGTCGGGCTGTCGAAGTCCGCGCGCCGTACCTCGCCGGCGATCCGGCCCCGGGAGAACACCAGAATCCGATCGCAGATCCCCATCAGCTCCGGCAGGTCGGACGAGACGACCAGCAGCGCCTTGCCGTCGGCCGCCAGGTCGATGAGCTGCTGGTGGATCTCGTAGCGGGCGCCGACGTCGATGCCCCGGGTGGGCTCGTCGACCATGAGGATGTCGGTGCCCGCCAGCAACCAGCGCCCGAGCACGACCTTCTGCTGGTTGCCCCCGGACAGGGACCGCACGGGGTGGTGCACCCCCGGGGTGCGCACCGCGAGCCGGTCCACCGCCAGCCGGGCCAGGCGGGTCTCCTCGGCACGGCGCAGCAGGCCGCCGCGCGAGACCTTGCCGGTCGCGGCCAGCGTGATGTTCGCCGCCAGCGGCATGTCCAGCACCAGCCCCTGGCTCTTGCGGTCCTCGGTGACCAGGCTGATGCCGTTCCTGACCGCGTCCCGCGGCGAACGGATCCGTACCGGGCGGCCGTTGACCAGGACGCGGCCGGCCGCCGGGGTGTCGGCCCCGAACAGGGCCCGGACGGTCTCGGTGCGCCCGGAGCCGACGAGTCCCGCCACGCCGACGACTTCACCGGCGTGCAGGGCGAAGGAGACCGGCTGACCGCCGCGCGGTTGCAGGCCGTCGGCGCGCAGCAGCTCGGGGCCCGGTGCGCGGGTCACGTGCGGCGGATACTCGTGGGCCAGGTCGCGGCCGACCATGAGGCGGATCAGTTCGGCGGTGCTGGTCCCGGCCAGGGGCCGGGTCGTGACGTGGCGGCCGTTGCGGAAGACCGTCATGCGGTCGCCGATGTCGAAGACCTCCTCCAGGTGGTGGGAGATGTACAGCACGGCGGTGCCGCGCGCGGTGAGCCGGCGCAGCAAGGTGAACAGCCGGTCGGTCTCGCGCGGGGTGAGGGTGGCGGTCGGCTCGTCCAGGACCAGGACCCGGCAGTCCTGCCACAGGGTCCGGGCGATCTCCAGCAGCTGCATCTGGGCGATGCCGAGGCGCGCCACCGGCGTCTGTGGCGCGACCGCCAGCCCGACCTCGGCGAGCAGTTGTTCGGCCCGCTGGTGGAGTTCCTTGCGCCGGACCAGTCCGTAGCGGCGCGGCAGGTTCTGGAAGAACAGGTTCTCGGCCACCGTCAGGTTGGGCAGCAGGTTGAGTTCCTGGTGGACGACCTGGACGCCGGAGCGCATCGCGGCGGCCGGCCCGGCGGGCCGGTACGGGGCGCCGGCCAGCCGCAGGGTGCCGCTGTCGGGCGGCTGGATGCCGGCCAGGATGCGCACGAGGGTCGACTTGCCGGCGCCGTTCTCGCCGAGCAGGGCGTGCACCTCGCCGGACAGCAGCTGCAGCTGGACGTCGTCAAGGGCCACGACGCCCGGGAAGCGTTTGCTGATGCCGTGCGCCTCCAGCGCGGGCGGCGGAGTGGTGGGGTGGGATCCGGTCATGGGTGATGCCTCCGGTTCGGTGCCATCAGCCCAGGTCGGATGCGGTGACGACCTTGAGGTCGGTCTTCACCCACGGCTGGAGCTTCTCCCCGGCCAGGGCCTTCATCGCCTGGTCGATGCCGTCGCCGGCCTGCTGGGCGGCGAACTGGTCGACGGTGGCGACGACGTTGCCGTCCTTGACGTAGGGGCGGATCGCCTCGATGTTGTCGAAGGACGCGATCTTGACCTTGCCCTTCTTGCCGGCCGCGCTGATGGCCTTGACCGCGCCCAGCGCCATCGAGTCGTTGGAGGCGAGCACGCCCTGCAGGTCCGGGTGGGTGGTCAGCAGGTTGCTCACGACGGTGTACGCCTCGTCGGTCTCCCAGTGGGCGGTCTTGGAGTCCACGACCGTGAGGCCGCCGGCGGCGGCCGCGGCGACGAATCCGGCCTTGCGCTGCTGGGCGTTGGCCGCGCCGGGGTTGCCCTCCAGGATGACGACCTTGCCGCCGGTGCCGAGGGCCTTGGCGAGCGCCGCGCCCGAGAGGCGGGCGCCTTCCTGGTTGTCGGGGCCGACGAAGGGGATGTCGAGGCCGGCGGACTTCAGGGCGCCGTCGTCGAGCTTGACGTCGATGTTGACGATCTTCAGTCCGGCTTTCGCGGCCCGGCCCAGCGGGGCGACCAGGGCTCGGGAGTCGGCGGGCGCGACCACCAGGGCGGCGGCCCGGTCGGTGATGCAGCGGTTGATGGCGGTGATCTGGCCGTCGATATCGGTCTCGTTCTGGATGCCGCTGGAGTGCAGCGTGAGGTCACCGCGCTTGGCCGCGTGCTCCTCGGCACCCTTCTGCATGGTCTGGAAGTACTCGTTGCCGAGGGACTTCATCACCAGGCACACGGTGGGCTTGCCGCCCTTGGCGCTGTTCGTGCCCGGGTTGCCGCCGGCGGGGGTGCTGCCGTCGCCCTCCTGACCGCAGCCGGTCAGGGCCGCGGCCAGCAACAGGGCGGTGGTGGGGAGCACGAATCTGCTGTTCGTCATTGAACTGCCTTTCCTACGGGTGGGCATGCGGAGGTACGGGTGCGGGTGCGGGGAGGGAGCGTGGTGCGGGGAGGGAGCGTGGTGCGGGGGTGGGAGCGTGGGGCGGTCACGACCGGTGGGGCGAGCCCCGGTCAGAAGGGCACTCCGGCGCGGAGCACGGCATTGGCGTACGGGGTGGCCTCGCCGGTCCTGACGACCACGCGGGCGTGCCGGGTGAGGTCTTTCAGCCGCTCGTGCGGTACGCGCTCGACGCGGTCGGCGCCGAGCGCGGTGAACTGCCGGGCGAAGCCGGCCAGCAGCAGCGGGTCCGTCACCTCGTGGGCGACGGTGGCCTGTTCGACGACGAGTTCGCCGAGGACGGCGGCCAGCACCGGCAGGAAGCGGGGTTCGCCGCGCTGCCACAGCAGGTCGACCGTCTCGACGCCCGGGGGGACGGGCAGCCCGGCGTCGGCGACGACGAGCAGGTCGCCGTGGCCGAGGGAGGCGATCAGGTGCAGCAGCCGGGGATGCCACAGGCCGTCGTCACGCATCGGCTGCTCCCGGGTGGGTCAGGAGGGCGTCGACCTCGGCCCGTGAGGGCAGGGACGCCTGGGCGCCCCGGCGGGTGGCGGCCAGTGCGCCCGCCGCGCAGGCCCGGCGCAGGGCGTCGGCCAGCGGGCGGCCGGCTCCCAGGGCGAGGGCGAGCTGCGCGCAGAACGCGTCGCCCGCGCCGACGGTGTCCACGGCGTCGACCGCGAAGCCGGGTTCGACCACCCGCTGCCCGGGGCCCGCGGCGACCGCGCCGGCCGCGCCGAGGGTGATCACCACGGTCGCCGGTCCCAGCAGCCGCAGCTTCTCCGCGCAGCCGGCCCAGTCCTGTTCCGCCGTGCCGGCCGGGGCGCCGGGCAGCTGCAGCAGCCCGGCGGCCTCGGACTCGTTGGTGACCAGGACGTCGACCTCGTACAGCAGGTCGGCCAGCACGTCGGAGGCCGGCCCCGGCCCGGGCAGCGGGGCGGCGTTCAGGACGGTCAGCGCCCCGGCCGCGCGGGCCGCGCGGGCCGCGGCCAGGACGGTGGGCAGCGGGACCTCCAGTTGGAACAGGACGGTGTCGGCCGCGCCCACCGCCCGGGCGTCGGTCAGCGCCTGGAAGGCGGGGACGTCCAGATGGCGGTTGGCGCCGGGCGACAGGGTGATGGTGTTCTCCCCGTCGTGCTGGACCACGATCAGCGCGAGCCCGGACGCCACCCCGGGCAGGTCGGCGACCGCGCGGTCGTCGATGCCTTCGGTGACCAGACTCCCGCGCAGCTCCGCGCCGAAGGCGTCGTCGCCGAGCAGGCCGACCATCCGGACCCGGGCGCCGAGCCGGGCGGCGGCCACCGCCTGGTTGGCTCCCTTGCCGCCCGCGCCGCGCACCACGTCGGCGCCGGAGACGGTCTCGCCCCGGTCCGGGAGGCGGGGCACGGTGATGGACAGGTCCATGTTGAGGCTGCCGACCACGACCAGGTGTTCACGCATCGTCGTTCTCCGGGTCGGTGGGGGCGCCGGCCGTGCCGTCGGTTGTTCCTTCGTGGAGGCCTTCGTCGTGCTCGCCGCCCGCAGGGTCGGGGCACCCGCACGAGCCGCGGGCCAGCAGGGCCACCGGCAGCACGTCGCGGGTGGGGGCCAGGTCGGGGTCGCGCATCCGCTCCAGCAGCCGGCGCACGGCCGTGCCCCCGAGGTCCTCGAACGGCTGGCGCATGGTCGACAGGGCCGGGCAGGTGTAGGCGCCCGCCGCGATCCCGTCGAAGGACACCAGCGCGAGGTCGTCGGGCACCCGGATCCCCAGTTCCGTCGCCGCCCGCAGCACTCCGGCGGCCTGCTCGTCGGAGGTGACGAACAGCGCGTCCACCGACCGGTCCCGCGACAGCAGGGCCCGCCCCGAGCGGTAGCCGTCCAGGCGCCCGAACGAGCCGTGCAGCAGCGGCGCGGCCTGCGGGCAGGCCTCCCAGCCGGTCCGGCCGCCGGAGCCCGAGCCGGCCTTGAAGCCGGCCTGCTCCAGAGCCCGGCGCCAGCCCACGACCCGGTCGACGGTGGGGTGGATGCCCAGCGGACCCGCGATGCAGCCGACGCGGCGCCGGCCGTGGGCCAGCAGGTGCTCGGTGGCCTCCTGGGCACCGCGGACGTTGTCGACCAGCACGTGGGAGGCGGCGACGCCCTCCAGTTCGCGGTCGAAGACGATGCTGGGCACGCCGGAGCGGGCGAGTTCGGCCCGCCAGGGCTGGTCCCCGTGGGACGGGATGAGCACCAGGCCGTCGACGTGCCGGTCGACGAAGGTGCGGATGTAGCCGGCCTCGCGGGCCGGGTCGTCGACGGTGTTGCCGACCAGCAGGGTGTAGCCGGCGGCCCAGGCGTGGCCCTCCAAGGAGCGGGCCAGTTCCGCGAAGAAGGGGTTGGCGGCGTCGGGAACCACCAGGCCGAGGGTCATGGTCTGGCTCATGCGCAGCGATCGGGCGACCGCGTTCGGCCGGTACCCGAGCTGCCGTACGGCGGCCAGGACCCGTTCCTTGGTGGCCGGGGCCACCGACCGGGGACCGTCGTTGAGTACATAGCTCACCACCGAGGGCGAGGTGCCCGCGAGTTGTGCCACGTCCTGCCGTGTTGCCATGGAGAAGCTCCCGGAGCGGATCGCAGGGGGGAATCGAGCGGCTGCAACACGAGTTGCCAACTCGTGTTGCAGCCGGATTATGAGAAGCAACCCCCGCAACCGCAAGAGGTCGGACCGGCCCCGATTTCCCGACCGCCGCTCAGGGCCGGCGCAGCAGCCCGGTGTACAGGTCCCAGAAACGTCGCAGGTCCAGGTCGAGCACGAGGGTGGCCCGCTGGGTTCCCGCCGGGTTCTTGGGCGCCGCGAACTCGTCCGGCGCGTAGCCGAGCGAGCGCCCGTAGTCGGGGCCGAAGGTCGCGTCGACGTCGACGTAGCGCTGCTGTGCGGTGGTGACGATGGTGGGGTCGAGGAAGACCGCGGCGGTCAGCGCGTCCCACAGGAAGGTGCTGTGGCCGGGGTCGGCGGCGAACACCGGGCCCTGCAGATCCTTGAAGATCTTCTTGATCGCGGTCGGCGGTCCCGCCGTGATGGCGTCGTACCGCGCCTTGGTGTAGCGGATCTTGACGCACACGTCGTCGGGCACGATGGTCTGGGTGCGGAACGGGGTGCGGACCGCGATCCGCGCCGACTCCGGGTCGAACCACCAGTTGAACTCGGCGGCGGGGGTGATGTTCCCCGGTTTGTCGAAGGCCCCGCCCATGTAGATGACCTCCTTGACCAGCGGCACGATCTCCGGGTGGGTCCTGACCGCCAGCGCGAGGTTGGTGGCGGGACCCACCGCGAACACGGTGACCTGGCCGGGGTACCGCTTGACCTGGGCGACGATGAAGTCGGCGGCGGCCGAGGCCTGCGGGCGGGTGGTCGGATAGCCGCCGTACGGCGGCTCGGCGAGATGGTCGTACGCGGCCGGCCGGGGGGACTCGAACGCACCGGTCCACGGTGCTGTGCCGTACAGGGTGTTCTCGGCGCCCAACCGCTCCTTGCGGCCCGGCATCAGCGGTTCGCCCGCCCCCGGCACGACCGGGATGTCGCTGCGGCCGATCAGTTCGAGTTGCCGCAGCGCGTACGCGGTGCCCTCCTCCACCCAGGTGTTGCCGCTGACCACGGTCACGCCGAGGAAGTCGACGGACGGGGACTTGGCGAGCATGAACATGGCGACCGCGTCGTCGTTGAGTTGGCCCATGTCGGCGTCCAGGATCACCTTGCGGCCGCCGTGGTGTGCGCTCGCCGCCGTGGCCGTCTGCGCCGTCGTCGCCCGGGTCGCCACCGAAGTCGCCGTCGGGGGCCGGTCGGAGGGGGGTCGGCCGGACGCGGTGAGGGTCGGCACGAGCAGGGCGACCGCGAACAGTGTGCCGAGTGTGGTGTTGCGCATGGCGCCTCCTGGTCACTGGGAGCCGGGTCGTAGAACACGGCCGGCGCGTGATTATGGGAAGCAACCCGGGCAACGGCAACAGGTCGGGGCGCGGCATCCTCGCCGCCGGAAGGCCCCTCCGGTGCAGGTGGCCGGCTTCCGGGCTCACCGGCGATGAGTTTTGCCGCGACGGCCGGTCGGTACCTGTACCGGCGCGATCACCCCTCAGCCGCTTCCCACCGCACGGAGGACCGCATGTCTGCTCCCTACACGTTCGACGTCTTCTCCAGCCTCGACGGCTTCGGCGCCGCCGGCGGCGACTGGGGCGGGTACTGGGGCAAGCAGGGGCCCGAATTCCTCGCCCACCGCCTGGCCCAGTACACCCCGCAGCAGCGGATGGTCCTCGGGGCCCGCACCTACCGGGCGTTCGTGGGCATCCTGGCATCCGGCACCGAGGAGTCCGTGCACGACGCCTGGGTCACCCGGATGCTGCAACTGCCTGCCACGGTGGTGTCGAGCACGGTGGACGAGCCCCTGGAGTGGCAGGACGCGACGGTCGCGCGCGAGGACGCCGTCGCGGCCGTGGCCCGGCTGAAGAGGAGTCCGCGGTGCCGCTGCGCTCCCACGGAAGCCTGTCGATGAACCGGGCGCTGCTGGCCGCCGGTCTGGTCGACCGCGTCCAGGTGACGGTCTTCCCGGTGATCACCGGGAGCACGGGCCTGGATCCGATCTTCCAGGGCGCGGCGGACTTCGACCTGGAGCTGATCGAGAGCCGGACGCTCGACGGCCGCATCCAAGAGCTGATCTACCGGCCGTCCCTGCACCGGTGACCTCCCCTGCGGGACGGGGGCCCGAAGGAGCCGTCAGGCGCCGGGGAAGGTGACGCGGACGGTCAGTCCGCCGTCCCGGCCGGGGCTTGCGGTGAGGTCCGCGCGGTGGGCGGTGGCGATGGACTGGGCGATGGACAGGCCCAGGCCGTGGCCGGCGGTGCCGATGCGGTCCTGGCCGAGGCGGCGGAAGGGCTCGAAAAGGTCGGCGACCTGCTCCGGCTCCACCACGCTGCCGGTGTTCGCGATGGTCAGGGTGCGTTCGGTGCGGACTCGACAGCCCCACCAAGGGCACCATCCGCTTCGACGGCCAGGACCTCGCCCAGCTCGGCCTGGGCCGCTACCGCAACCAGCACGCCGCCACCGTCTTCCAGCAGTACAACCTGCTCACCTACATGACGGCGCTGCAGAACGTCGTCACCGCCATGGAGATCACCGGCACCAAGCCGGCCACCGGGCGGCGCAAGGCCCACGCGCTGGCGCTGCTGGCCAAGGTCGGGCTCGACCCCGACCTGGCCCACCGCAACGTCCTGAAACTCTCCGGCGGCCAGCAGCAACGCGTCGCGATCGCGCGGGCGCTCGCCTGCGACGTGGACATCCTGTTCGCCGACGAACCGACCGGCAACCTCGATGAGGACACCGCCGACGGCATCATCGGCATCTTCCAGGAGTTGGCGCACGCGCAGCACAAGTGCGTCATCGTCGTCACCCACAGCCAGACCCTGGCCGCGCGCTCCGACCGGATCCTGACCTTGCGCAAAGGCAAGGTCGCCATCAGCAGCACCGGAACACCGGGCTTGCCCGCCTGAGCGGCGACGGCGCTCCCGGACTGCGGCCGCTGCCCGGCCGCGCGGCGCCGGTGATCCCTGCGCGGAGTGGTCAGGCGGAGGAGCGGGGGTCCGGCGGTGCGGAGATGATGTCGGCCGAGACTTCGGGCACAGTGCGGTCGGAGGCGAAGGCGCGGCCCCGTATGCGGGCCAGGGCGTCCTCGGCGGTGATGCCTTCCTGTTCGGCCAGGGCGCCGGCGGCGCAGTGGGCGGCCCCCCAGTGGGCGGCGAGGACGCTGGTGGGCTCCCACGGGGGCAGTTCGCCCGTTCCGGTCAACGGCTGGAAGGCGGACCACAGGAACCCGGTGGCCGTGACCAGGGCGATGTCGCTGAGTTCGGCGAGGTCCGTGGCGGGCCGGCCCGGCTCATGGCGGAACAAGGTCACGGTGCCGACCGTGTTTCCGCCGATCATCAACGGGAGGGCGTAGATGGCGCCCACGTCGCGCAGTTGCTCGCGCGCGAGGGAGCCGAAGAACGGCCAGGGTGTCACGACATGGTGCAGATCGGGGACGATCACGGGCTGTCCCGTCGCGGCCGCGGTCACTCCTGGCCCTTCGGAGACTGCGAACTGCACGTTCTCCAATTGCAGAGCGGCCGGGTGCGAGGCGCCCAGGAACTGTGCGTACACGCTGTCGGTCAGGAGGGAGATCGCCGCACCGTCCATCGTCAGACAGTGGCTGATGGCCGCGCAGAGCCGGACCGGAAGATCGGTCGGGTCCCCCTGGCATGCCCTGCTCATGGTCTCTACGACGGACGACCGCTGCATAGGTGGGTTCCTCCAACTGCTGACGCGGTCGCGGCAGTCGCACGGACGGGCGGGTCCGGGACGGTGCAGGCCGGCACCCGATACCTTCGAGCGGCGGCGGACAGCTGACAAGTCGCGTCGTCTGTGCAGCGTTTCGAGGTTGAACGTCGGCGTCGGAGCCGGGACGCAGGCAGGATCCGGGCACGGAAAGACTCCGTGGAGGCGGTGCGTGCGCCCCTGTTCGCGCCTCGGCTGTGAGGGCGGTTCCCGTAGCCGCTGGTCCGCCCGATGTTCTCCGGCAGCCCCTGCTATCCGGCGTCCCGCAGCAGCGCTTCGATGGTGTCGACGGCGGCGGCGAGCGTGTGCAGGCGCTTGACGTCCGGGCCATGGGTGGTCGCTCCCCAACCCGGCCCTGCGACGAACAGGGTCGGGTTCACGCGGGCCCCCGACGGCCCCCAGCGAAGGGAGACGGTCCGCCGGACAAGTCCATGGTCCGCGGTCGAAGGGGCGTGCGCCCATAAGAGCACGGCGGACGGGCCGATGCGGCGGACGGCGGCGTGCAAGGACTCGGCCGGCAGGGCGGCGCCGAACATGCGGGCAGGAACGCCTCGTTCGCCCAGTGCGGCGGTCAGGGCCTCCAGCGGCAGGCTGTGCTGTTCGTCGGGGGCGCACGCCAGGATCACCGGTGCCGTGCCGCCCTGCGCCGGTTGGTGCGGAAGGCGGCGCAGAGCGCAGGAGATCTCCCAGGACAGCAGGTGTTCCACCTCCACGTGGCGCTCCGAGGCGGTTGTCGCCCATTGGCGTCCCACGCTGTGCAGCGTGGGGGCGAAGACCTGCTCCCACGCCGGCACCAGGCCGTGCGCCGACACGGCGGTGTCGAGCAGGGTGCGGACCGCGACCGTGTCCAGCCGGGCGGCGGCGCGGGCCAGTCCGCGGCACTCCTGGCGGATGCCATCGTAGGGTGCGGCGTGCGGGCCCGGCGGAGTGGCGGGGCTGTCCTGCGGGGTGTCCGCCTGCGGGCCGCGCGTGGCCGGGTGGGAGCGGTGCAGCACGATCTGTGCGGCTTCCGCAGGGGGAACGCCCTGTCCGGTCAACTGGCACATGTACTCGAGGCGGGCGATGTCCTCGGCTGTCCATCGGCGATGGCGCCCCTGCTGCCGGGCGACGGGCCCGAGGGCATAACGCCGTTCCCAGGAGCGGATGGTCGTCGGCGCGACGCCCAGGCGGCGGGCGACGATCCCGGTCGTCACCGCCCCGTCGACCGAAGTGTCGGGGCGCTGGGCGCTATAGGGCTTGTGGGGCATGAACTGATGATATGGCGTGCCACGCGGCAGTAAGTCGTGTTCGCCTGACGACGTCACCGCGCCGCGCGCCACCGGGGCGCCGTCGTCCCCGCGGGCCGGGGTCCCGGTGGCGGCCGCCTGGTGGGCGGCCGCCACCGGTGCGGGGGTCAGGGGGTCCAGGGGGCCGTGACAGCCCAGCTGACGTCGTCGGGCCAGAGGGCCGGGGCGTCGAAGGTGTTGGCGCCGCCGTTGGAGGCGACGTATCCGGCGTTCGCGTAGTGGCGGATGGCGCGGTCGGCGAAGTTGTAGGAGACCAGCGTGTTGCCCTGGCCGTTCACACCGGCCTGCGAGCAGAAGGTGGCATCGTTGGCGAACAGCGCGCTGCCGTCGCCTGCGTGCAGGTACAACTGGTAGTTCTGGTGCCGCAGGTAGGCCCCCGGCGTGTTCTTCGACTCGAAGGAGCGGCAGGCGGCGTTGGCCAGGCCGGGCCGGACGATCCAGGAGGCGTTGGACTTGTCCGCCGTCGGGCTGGTGGCCGTGACGCTCGCCGTCGTGACGCTCGTGCCGGAGTGGCTGAGGTAGCGAGTGGTGCAGCACGCGGTGGTGGCCCGGAGGGAGATCGTCGAGCCGGTGTTGAGAGCGGCGCCGCCGCCGGAGCCCGGTGCGTAGCCGGCCGCGACGATGTTGGCCTGCACGGCGTTCTCGGTGGCGGCGGAGGGGTAGCCCGAGGTCATGACTCCCTCGTAGAAGGTGCCGGCGGAGCTGTTGCTGTTGTCGCCGCCGATGCCGAGGATGATCGCGCCTTCCTTCTTCATCGGGTTGTAGCCGGACGCGTTCGGCCGGGCTCCGTCGTAGTAGGTGGACAGCCCTCCGGCCTGGGCGTTCCCGGCGCGGATCGCCCAGTGGTTCGGTGCGCCCTTGACGATGGCGGTGAGGAAGCGGTGGTTGACGGTCGGATCGTTGGCGTTGTAGCCGGGGTTGACCCCGGAGAACAGGCCGTTCTCCAGATCCGCCATGACCCACGGGCCGTTGCCCGTGCCGGAGCCCCAGCTGCGGCTGTTGCCGAAGTAGATGGTCTCCATGGTCCCGTTGCCGTTGTCGCGGCTGTTGGTCTCGGCGTTGCCGTAGTCGAAGCAGCAGCCGTCGTTGTAGTGCGTGCCGTCGAAGAGCGCGTACATGCCCTGGGGCTGGTCACCGGTCGCGATCCCGTTGGTCGCGTTGTTGCGGTAGCCGGTGCCGGGCGAGATGAAGACCCCGTAGGCGCGGGTGCCGTTGAGGGTGACCGGCGCCATGGTGGCGTTGGCGAGCTTGTCGTAGCCGCCTGCTGCGGGGCCGTTGAATCCGCCCGGGGGTGCCTGGGTGAGGCGGTTGTTGCGGCCGGTCTGGTCGTAGATGATCGTAACGACGCAGCTCGTCCGGGCGCAGAACGAGTCCTGTGCGGCGGCGTCGGCGTATCCGCCGGCGCTGAGGACCCCGATGTCGCGGGTGGCGTTGTCCGACGCGCGCCGCACCTGGTAGAGCGCCCCGTTGTAGGTGCCGTACAGGGCGCGGGTGGTGCTGTGCGCGGCGACGCACGGGGTGCCGCCAGCGGTGTAGAGATCGCAGGGTTGAGAGGACGCGGCCTGCGAGACCGTGCTGCCCGACAGGATGCCCGCGACGAGCATGACGGCGAAGGCCGCCGCCAGCACGGCGGTGCGGCGCCGCAGAGCGGACCAGAGTCGTTTCATTTCTCTCCTCGATTTCCAGGGGTGGTCTGCACGAGGCCGGCGCAGCGGCGGATCGGAACAGCGCCCGGCCGAGCGGCCATGGGCGTGCAGGGAGCAGAGCAGGAGCCGTGGCTGGGGGTTGCACGCGATGGGGGCGGACCCCGGTCGTCGCGGGAGGGCAGGCGGGTCTGGACGGGGAGCCCTCGGTGCGCCGTTCGGTGGGTGGGGTCCATCGAGCGGCAAGGATGCGGTGCTGATCCGGGCGCTACGACGGCGCCCTGGCAGGGACGTGGGTCGGGCGGTCCCGCCCCGGCGCGCCGCTGGATCCTTGAGATCGCTTGGGGGGTCGTCGGCGGGTTCGGTGAAGCGGAGCAGGTCTCCGACTCGTCGCAGTCCCGCTCCTGAAGATGATCTGTTAACGCTAACAATTCCGACGGATGTCGAGCAGGGGGGTGGGTGCTCGAATGAAAAAGACGCTAGGCCGCCCGGACGGAACGCACAAGGCTTTCGCCCAACTCCGCCGCAGGGGGCTCAACACCGGTCCCCTGCGCGCACACTGAGTCATCGGGCGCCAGCGCGCCGGGACGGTATCAAGCCCCGGCGCCAGGAGCCCTCAACCACCTCATGGAAGAGGAAAGGCCGTTGCTGCAGGTCCGTGCAGCGGAACGGGCAGGGCCCGGGCGCTGTGCCCGTAGTCTTCCCCGTAGATGACCCGATGCGCCTTCGCCGGCGGTGCACGGTCTCACGCTGAAACGGGGCCTGGATGCCACTCTCTCTGGACACCAGCGGCGACACCGACGGCGCGGCGCTGCTGAGCGCGGTCGTCAACCCCGCGAGGCTGGCCGCGGTCACGGCGTCCGGCCTGCTGGACAGCGCCCCGGAAGGGGCGTTCGACGATCTGGCGCAGCTGGCTCTGGCGATCACCGGGGCGCGGATGGCGTTCTTCACCGTCGCCGACGGGCACCGCTCCTTCTGGAAGAGCGCGGTCGGCGTCGATCCCGCGCTGGGCCGCCAGGACCGAATCACCGACAGCCCCACGCACCTGCTGATCGTCACCCGGGCCCCGCTGATCGTGGAGGATGCCCGCGCCGACCCGCGGATCAAGGACCTGCCCGCCGTCGACGCGCTGGACATCGGCGCGTGGGCCGGGTTTCCGGTCGTCTCCCCCGGCGGCCATGTGCTCGGCGGCTTCTGCGTGGTCGACTCCCAGCAGCGTGCCTTCACCCCCGCCCAGGTCACCGCCCTGCAGACGCTGGCGCGCTCGGTCTCCTCCGAGATCGCGCTGCGCCAGGCCCTCCAAGAGGCGCAGGCCGCCCAGGCGGCCTCCGCCCGGCTGGCCCGGACGTCGGCGGTCCTGGCCCGCACCTTGCAGGACAGTCTGCTGCCGCCGCACCTGCCGGTGGTGCCGGGCCTGGATGTGGCAGCGCTCTACCTGCCCGCGGACGCCACCGGCGCCCAGGTCGTCGGGGATTTCTACGACCTGTTTCCCACGCCGGACGCGAGCTGGTGTGCGGTGATGGGCGATGTCTCCGGCAAGGGGGTGGAGGCCGCGAAGGTCACCGCTCTGGCCCGGTACACCATCCGCACCGAGGCCACCCAGCATCCCCGTCCGGCCGTCGTCCTGCACCGGCTGCACCAGGCGATGGTCGACCAGCGCATCACCGACCGCTTCCTGACCATCGCGCTGGCCGTCCTGCGCCGCCGGGCCGACGGTGTGAGCGGGCACCTGTCCAGCGGGGGCCACCTGCCGGCGCTCATCCGCCGTACCGACGGCCGGGTCGAGGAGCTCGACGCCCCGGGCACTCTCATCAGCCCCTGCTGCGGCCCGACGAGATCCACCTCACCGAGACCGCTTTCCACCTGGGCCCGGGCGACGCCCTGCTGCTGTACACCGACGGGATCACCGAGGCCCGGCGCTCCCGTGGCCACGCGATGTTCGGCGATGACGCCCTGGCCGTCGCCCTCGCCGGCACCCGCCATATGAACGCCGCCGACACCATCACCCATCTGCGCACCGCGGTCGCCACCCACGCTCAGGGGCTCACCAGCGACGACACCGCCCTGATGCTGCTGCGTGTCATCTGAGCCGTGCCGGCCACGCCGCCCGGGGGTGTGGGGTCGCGGGCGGCGGCCGTGGCGCGCCCGCCGCGGCTTGGTGGTCGCACCTCCTGCCCCCGCCCGCTCCGCCCTTCGCCGCGGTGTCAGCGGCCGTGGACGGTGGTGAGGTCGGTCAGGCCGGAGATGGCCAGGACGGGTTCCAGGACGGGGTTGGTGACGAGTTCGATGCGGTCCGCGTGCGCGAAGAGCACGCTCAGGCCGGCGCTGTCGAGGTATTCGACGCGCGTCAGGTCCAGGACCAGGGCGCCGGGGGTCTCGGTGAGGGCTGCGGCCAGCTCCCCGACGTTGCTCATGTCGATCTCCCCCACGGCGGTCAGCACTGCGGTGCCGTCGGCCCGTCGTCCGCCGGCGAGGGTCAGGGGCGTGGGCATCAGGCAATCCTCGTTTGCATGTCGACGGTGGTGCCGGTCGGGCCGGGGGTGATGGTGACGTCCTGCATCAGGGCGCGCATCAAGCTCATGCCGCGCCCGCGGTGGGTGTTGCGCTCCGGCTGCGGGTCCTTCCAACAGCCGCTGTCGGCGATGGTCAGGCGGAGGTTGTCGACGAACGCCTCGGCCCGGAAGTGGATGGGGTCGCCCGGGGCGTCACGGTGGCCGTGCTCGATGGCGTTGGCGCAGGCCTCGCCCGCGGCGACCAGGACGCTCTGCACGGTGGTGGGCGGCAGGTCGCACTGGGCGAGCCAGCCGCGCAGCCGCTGACGGACGGGGGCGAGCTGCGACGATTCGGCGGGGAAGGCCATCTCCAGTGGGCCCGGGTGGCGGTAGAGCAGCAGCGCGACGTCGTCGTCGTAGCCGTCGCCCGGGGCCAGGCGGGACATGACGTGGGTGGCGAGGTCGTCGACGGCGGTGTCCCGGCCGTCCTGCAGGGCCGCACCGGCCTGCTCGATGCCGGCGCTGATCGGACGGCGGCGGCGTTCGACGAGGCCGTCGGTATACAGCAGCAGGGTGGATCGGGCCGGGATGGTGCAGGCGCCTTCCGGGCGCGGGTTGCCGGTCCGGACGGCCAGCGGCAGGGAGCGGCCGTCCTCGAGGAGATGGGTGGTGCCGTCGGGATGGGCGAGGATGCCGGGCGGGTGGCCGGCGCTGGAGTACGTCAGCCGTCCGGTGTCGGCGTCGAGGACACCGCAGAAGACGGTGGTACACACCGCGCCCGGCACCCCGGCGGCGAACTGGTCCAGTGCCATCAGCGTCTGGGCGGGCCGCGCGTCCTGCAGCAGCAGGGCGCGGCAGGCGCTGCGCAGCTGGCCCATGACGCTGGCGGCTTCCAGGCCCCGGCCGACACAGTCCCCGACGACGATGCCGATCCGGCCGTCGGGCAGCGCGACGGTGTCGTACCAGTCGCCGCCGACCTCCAGGGGCTGCATGGCGGGCTCGTAGCGGACGGCGAACCCGTCCGGCAGCTGGGAGGGGCCGAGGATCGCCCGTTGCAGGGCGATGGCGGTCTCCCGCTGCTGGTCGATCTGGTGGGCGCGGTTGAGCCCCTGGGCGAGGTGACCGGCCAGCAGGGACAACAGCAGTTGGTCCTCGCTGGTGAAGGGCCGGTTCTCCCCCAGGTCGATCCACACGACGAGCGGTCCGTCGGGGAAATCCAGCAGGATGCCGGCCCCCGTGGGGTCGGCGACCGGGGTCAGTACCGGCCCCAGGCGCATGTCCTCGATCATCCGGCGTCGCTCCGCGGGCAGATCCGTCCAGGCCGGCGCGTCGGCGGTGGCGGTCAGCCGGGGGACATCGCCGTGGTGGAAGACCGCCGCGAGCACGCCGCGGGCGCCCCACAGCTTCTGCAGTTCCTCCAGCGCACCGGCCAGTGCCTCCGGCAGGCTGGTGGCGCGCGCCAGGCAGGTGCCCAGTGCCGCCAGGGCGCTCTCGCGCTGGATCGCGTAGTGCTCGGCGGTCACGTCACGGAAGGTGCCGACGGTCACGTGGCGTCCGCTGTCGGGATCGTCCACCTGGTTGAAGGTGGCCGTCACCCACACCCGGTGACCCTCACGGTGGGTTATCGGGATGGTGTAGGAGCCCTTGGTGTTGCCGAGCAGCAGCGCGAAGGCGTCGTGGGCCTGCCCGTACGCGGCGGCGTCGGCGACGGGGTCGGGCCACCAGGGGTGGACCGGCTGGTAGGGCAGCCCCTCGGGTCCGTAGCCGACGATGTCGGTGAACGCCGCGTTGGTCTCGATCACGGCGCCGTCCTCGTCGCACACGAAGAAGGCTTCCTGCAGGGAGTCCACGAGCGCGGTGCGCCAGCGGGTGTGGTGGCTGCGCAGCCGGGCCAGCTCGACGTTCGCCCGGACCCGGGCGAGGAGTTCGGCGGCGGCGAACGGTTTGACGAGGTAGTCGTCGGCACCCGCCTGCAGTCCCTCGATGGACGCCTCCTGCCCGGCGCGGGCGGACAGCAGCAGCACCGGGAGTGAGGCGGTGCGCTGGTCGGCCCGCAACTCCGCGACCAGGGCCAGGCCGTCCAGATGGGGCATCATCACGTCGCTGACCACCAGGTCGAAGGCGGTGGCGCGGATGGCCCGCAGGGCCTGCCGTCCGTCGTTGACGGCGCTGGCCCGGTAGCCTGCGCCGCGCAGGAGGCGCAGGAGGTATTCGCGCATGTCGGCGTTGTCGTCGGCGATGAGGACGTGGGCCGCCGGTGCCGGGCCGGGGGTCGAGCCGTCCAGGTATCCGTCCACGGCAGCCGTGGCCTCGGCGCTCCCGGCCGGCGTGGCCGGCTCGTGGGGCAGCCAGCGCAGCGCCTCCTGGACGAAGGGGTCGGTCGCGGCGGGCCCGGTGGGAGCGTCCGTCCGCGCCAGGACGGCGCCCGCGGGCAGGTGGGCGGAGCCGAACGGCAGCCGGATGGTGAACCGGGTGCCCTCGCCCGGTTCGGAGACGGCGCTGATCTCGCCGCCGTGCAGCGTGACCAGTTCCTTCACCAGGGCCAGGCCGATGCCGCTGCCCTCGTTCGACCGCGACCGCGCGTTCTCGATGCGGTGGAACCGTTCGAACAGCCGGGGCATCTCCTCCGGGGCGACCCCGATCCCGGTGTCGCTGACGGTGACCACCGCCGCACCGTGCTCGGCGCCGACGGCGACGCGGATCGCGCCGTCGAAGGTGAACTTCAGCGCGTTGCTGAGCAGGTTGAGGACGACCTTCTCCCACATGCTCCGGTCGAGGAACACCGTCTCCGGCAGCGGGGGGCAGTCGACGTGGAACTCCAGGCCGGCCCGGTCGATGGCGGAACGGAAGACGCTGGCGAGTTCCGCGGTGACCGCGGCCACGTCGACCGGCGCGTAGTGGGCCTGCATCCGGTCGGCCTCGATGCGGGAGAAGTCCAGCAAGGTGTTGACCAGCTTGCCCAGCCGCAGCCCGTTGCGGTGGACGACCTCCAGTTCCTCCCGCACGCCCGCGTCCGAGTCCGCGAGCCGCTCCCGCAGCTCCTGCACCGGTCCCATGATCAGGGTCAGCGGGGTACGGAACTCATGGCTGATGTTGGAGAAGAACGTCGTCTTCGCCCGGTCGAGCTCCGCGAGCTCCTCCGCGCGGCGCTGCTGTGCCTGGTAGCTGCGGGCACTGGCGACACCCGTGGCGACATGCCCGGCGACCAGCTCCACGAAGCCGCGGTAGCCGTCGTCCAGGTCCCGGTAGCGGTTCAGGCCGACCACCATGAACCCGTAGGGGGCGCGGCCCTGCTGCCGCAGTGGTACCACCAACGCCTGCTGGGGCGCTTGGGCTCCCTCCCCCGTGGGCAGGTCCGCGAACACCGCGCCGTCCAGCGGCACCAGCGTGGTCTCCTCCCGGGCCGGTGCGGCGGTCGGCCACACCGTCGCGCTGTCCGGTGGCAGGACCTCGACGGCGGCCGGGTGGCTCCGGTCGATGCCGGTCAGCGCGGCCAGGGCGGCGCTGCCGTCGTCCTGGAAGAGGTAGGTCAGCGTGAACGGCAGATCCCGCAGGTTGCGGCTCAGCTGGCGGCCGGCGAAGTCGAGCATCTCCTGCTCGGTGCGCACCACGCTGGGGTCGGAACCCAGGTCGCGCAGGGTCGCCATCCGCCGTTCGCCGATGATCCGCTCGGTCTCCTCGCTGACCACGCAGAGCATGCCGACCACGGCACCGGCGTCGTCGCGCAGCGGGCTGTAGGAGAAGGTGTGGTAGCTCTCCTCCAGGTACCCGGAGCGTTCGATGAACAGCAGCAGGGCCTGGTCCCAGGTCGCCTCGCCGGTGGTCAGAACGGTATCGATGCGGGGGCCGATGTCGCTCCAGATCTCCGCCCACACTTCACTGGCCGGCCGTCCCAGCGCCCACGGGTACTTGCGTCCCAGCGTGTCGCGCCGGTACGCGGCGTTGCAGAAGAACGTGAGGTCCGGCCCCCACGCCATCCACATCGAGAACTTCGACGACAGCAGGACGCTCACCGTCGTCTTCAGGCTCTGAGGCCAGCCCTCGGGGTCCCCCAGCGGGGTGGTCGCCGCCCAGTCCACCCGGGCCAGCTCCCGGCCGATCACCGGGTCGCCGGCGAACACGTCGGCGCCGTCCGCCGTCGATGCCCGCCCGGCATCCTCCGCACGCGTCACTGCCTGTCCTCTCGTTTCCGACACCGACGCCGGAGCTGTGCCTGCCGCCGTCCAGGGTGTCGCGCACGCCGTGCGCGGCCGCCCCCGTCCATGCCTACCCGCAAGCCCGCCGACCACCCGCAAGAGCGCGTTGACGTGATCCGTAGGATAGGACAGCCGTGCCGGGGGCAACAGGCACGGCCGTCGAGAAGGGCCGGAGGCGACATGGTGCAGGAGGCGACCGTCTGCCGCACGGCGGACGAGCAGCCCGCGTCCCCGCAGGACCAGCTGGCCGCGTCCGCCGGCTGCGGCCCGGATCCGTACACCGGCCCGGCCGGCCGCGCCACGATCCTGGACCGTGCGCACCCGGACGGCACGCCCCGACCGCGTACCGCCGTGGTCGGCGTGCTCGACGTCCCGCCCCGCAGCACGCCCGCACCCCCCGCTCAGGAGAACCGGTGACCGACCGCCCCTTGACCGCCACCCGACACACGCACCCGCGCGGTGCCACCGTGCTCACCGTCACGGGCGACCTGGACCATTACACGGCACCGGAACTGACCGGGCTCCTGCTGGAAACGCCGTTCGGCGCCGACGTCCCCGTGCTGATCGACGTCTCCGGCCTCACCTACTGCGACTCCACCGGCATCACGGTCTTCATCAGCGCCGACCGCCGGGCGCAGGAGGCCGGAGCCCGGCTGGTGCTCGTGGGACTCAGTGCCGACCTGATGCACGTCTTCCGCATGATCGGCCTCGATCAGGTCTTCACCTTCGAGTCCACCATCGAGGACGCGGTAGGTCCGCGGGAGGCGTGACGACGAGCACAGTGGGCCGGGTCGGCGCCGTGACGGCGACGCGCGGTGCTGCTGTTCCGGCTGCTCGCGATCTCTCCGCGCCGGCCGCCTCCTCCCCATGCCCTGCCAAGTGGCTGAAGGTCGCTGGTGCGCCGGACCGGGTCCGGCTGAGGACTCTGTAGCGGATACGCCCCGGGCTCGGTTGTCCGCCGGAACCCGATCACCACGCCCGCCGCCGCCGGGGACCCCCGCCGGAACTGCCGCTGGAGCCCGCCACCGACCGCACCCATCCACGCGTCGTCCGCGCGCTGGAGCAC
>NZ_JBEYJD010000079.1:0-24096 GCF_040636125.1 Streptomyces sp. NPDC006733
CTTCTACACCCCGGAAGAGTTCGACGCGTATCTCATGGCCAAGTACACCGAAGCCCGCCGCCGTGCGCGCGGGGCGCCCGCACCGCCCTTTCCTTGGTGCAAATGGCTTGATTAGCGGATGAATCTTCCTTCGGACTCGTGGTCGACACCCGTTCGGCGTGTAAGTTCCGGGGCCGTAGAGCCATGGAAGGGACACAACCGGTGAAGAAGAAGCTCGTGGGCGCGCTGTCCGGTGCCGCTCTGCTCCTGGCATTGACGGGATGCGGCAGCGACGACTCGAACGACAAGCTGGACGCCTGGGCGAAGACCGTCTGCGACCAGGCCTCGGCACAGACCAAGCAGATCAACGACGCGAACACGGCCATCACGAAGGTCGACAAGAACGGCAAGCCGGCGGATGTGAAGGCGGCGGACTCCGCGGCCTTCCAGCAGATCTCCGAGGCGTACAAGGCGCTCGCGGACATCGTGAGCAAGGCCGGGGCGCCGCCGGTCGACGACGGCGCGACGCAGCAGAAGAACACCGTCGCCGACCTCAACAAGGCGTCGGCCGCCTACGCCTCGGTGAAGACCAAGGTGGACGGGCTCGACACCACCGACCAGGGCAAGTTCGCCGACGGCCTCACGGCCGCCTCGGCGGAGGCGGACGCGGCCAACAAGACCGCCGAGTCGGCCCTCAACACCCTGCGCCAGGGCGAGGTCGGCAAGGCGATGGCCAACCAGGCCGGCTGCAAGGCGCCGGCCTCACCGTCCGCGACCTGACGACCCGCGTGGCCTGACGACCCGCGTGGCCTGATCGATCGGCGTGGCCTGACCGATCGGCGTCACCCGATCCGAGGACCCGTCCCACCCGTCCCACCCGGTCCGACGATCCGACACGGCCCGGCATCCCTCCGAGGGGCGCCGGGCCGCGCTCGTTCCGCGACAATGGGAGCGTGAGTACCCCGCCCCTCTCCAGCGCCCCGCCCCTCCCCGCCCCGGACCACGCGGAACAGCTGCGTGACGCCCTGCGAGCCGCCGCCTTCACCGCCGACGGCTGCCTCGACCTGCTCGGCGCCACCGCGTACGCGGCCCTGTCCCGGGCCGAGACCGTGCCCGCGCTGCGCGCCACGCGCGGCGACAGCCCCCTGGAGTCGCTGGTGCGGCTCTTCCTGCTGCAGCGGCCGGTGGCCCACGAGCGGCTGCGCGCCGCCCTGCCCGTCGACGTGTGCCTCGCCGACGGCTGGCTGGTCCGGGACGGCGACGAGCTGCGCGCCACCGTGGACGTCCGCCCGTACGCTGGGGACGGCGGCGAGGACTGGTGGATCGTCTCGGACCTCGGCTGCGCCGTCGGCGGCGCCGGCGGCATCGGCACCGCGCCCGGCGTGGACCGGGCGGAGCTGGTGCTGGGCGTCGGAGGGGCCTCCACGACGCTCGCGGGGCTCACCGTCCGCGACCCGGCGGGCTCCGCCCTCGACCTCGGCACCGGATCGGGTGTCCAGGCGCTGCACGCCTCCCGGCACGCCACCCGCGTCACCGCCACGGACGTGAACGCGCGCGCCCTGCACTTCACGCGCCTCACCCTCGCGCTCTCCGGCGCGCCCGAGGCCGACCTGCGGCAGGGCAGCCTCTTCGACCCGGTCGGCGAGGACCGCTACGACCTGATCGTCTCCAACCCGCCGTTCGTCATCTCCCCGGCGGGCCGCTTCACGTACCGCGACGGCGGGATGCGCGGCGACGACCTCTGCCGCACCCTCGTCCAGCAGTCGGCCGCGCACCTCAACGACGGCGGCTACTGCCAGCTCCTCGCCAACTGGCAGCACACCGACGGTGAGGACTGGCGGGAGCGGCTGGCCGGCTGGGTGCCGCGCGGGTGCGACGCCTGGATCGTGCAGCGCGAGGTCCAGGACATCACCCAGTACGCCGAGTTGTGGCTGCGCGACGGCGGCGACCACCGCGACGACCCCGAGCGGTACGCCGCCCGCTACGACGCCTGGCTCGACGAGTTCGAGCAGCGCAAGGTCAGGGGGATCGGCTTCGGCTGGATCACCCTGCGCAAGTCGGGCTCCGACCGGCCGGCGATCACCGCCGAAGAATGGCCGCACCCGGTCGAGCAGCCGCTCGGCGCGCACATCAAGGACTGGTTCGGCCGCCAGGACTTCCTGCGCGCGCACGACGACGCCGCCCTGTTGGAGGCGCGCTTCCGGCTCGCCGACGAGGTGGTGCAGGAGCAGGTGGGCCTGCCGGGGGCCGAGGACCCGGAGCATGTGGTGTTGCGCGCCAACCGCGGGATGCGGCGCGCCACCAAGGTCGACACGGTCGGCGCGGGCTTCGCGGGCGTGTGCGACGGGACGCTGCCGGCCGGCCGGATCCTCGACGCCATCGCGCAGTTGCTGGGGGAGGACCCGGTGATACTGCGCGACCGTACGCCGGAGGCGATCCGGCTCCTCGTCGAGCAGGGCTTCCTGGACCCGATCGAGGACTGACGGCCCCGGGTCGAGAACCGACCGGACGTCCGGACCCGGTCCTCGGCACACGGACGCCCGGACGCACCTCGGCCCGCTCCCGCGCGGAGAACGGGAGCGGGCCGAGGCCGGACGATCAGCGGGGACTAGCCCTGCAGCACACGACCGTTGGAGTCGGTGCGGTCCTTGCTGGTGAAGAAGATGATGGCGTCGATGAACGACCAGATGCCGCAGCCACCGAGGGTGAAGAGCTGGCCGAGCGCCATGCCCGTGTGGCCCGTGTAGAAGCGCCCGATGCCGAGGGTGCCGAGGAAGAGCTGCAGCAGGCCCGCGGTGATCTTGGACTTGTCCGACAGCGGACGGCCCTGGGGGTCGTAGCCGAACGGGGCGTCGGGCGTGGGCGTGGCCATGGATGGCTCCTTGCGTAGGGGACGAGGCACCTGGGACGTGCGGAGGTGCTCCGCCCCCCGATGCGTGGCCTGATCCTGACAGCAACGCCTACCGGGAGTCACATCATGAGAGCCGACTTCATGGAATTGTGATCAGATGCCCGCTAATTGATGTTCCGCAGGACACCCCAGAGCAACGCGCCGCCGATGAGGACCGCCTGGTACCGGTTGGGGATGACCGGCCGGTACGCCCGTCCGCGCAACCCCTCCACCAGCCAGCGCCCGTAGAGGTACAGGCCCATCGGGACGATGAGGAACAGGGCGGCGTTGTCGTGGAAAGCGCCGGGCAAATCGCCGTGCATCAGGTCGTAGAGCATGCGCGTCGCGCCGCACCCGGGACAGAGCAGCCCCGTCGCCCAGTTGAAGGGGCAGCGCGGCAACAGGTGCCCCGGCTCGTGCGGGTTGGTGGTCCACAGGTACCCGGCGCCCGCGAGGAGCGCGAGCGGAACCGAGGCCGGGTGCGTGACGAGGCGCCGCACCCGGCCGGCGGTCGGCCGCGGACGGGTTTCAGCCACGCAGGACGCGACCCTGTGCGTCGGTGTTGTTGTTGCCGGTCAGCAGGATGATGCCGTCGATCAGCGACCAGATGCCGCAGCCGCCGAGGGTGAAGAGCTGGCCCAGCGCCATGCCGATGTGGCCGGTGTAGAACCGGCCCACGCCGAAGCCGCCGAGGAACAGCGAGAGCAGCCCCGCCGTGACCTTCGACTTGTCGGAGTACGGACGGCCGTAGGGGTCGTAGCCGTACGGGGCGGCCGGGTCGCCGGTGTACGCGCCGGGCTGCGCGTAACCCGGCTGCATGCCGGGCTGCTGCGGGTAGCCGTAGCCGGGCTGGCCGCCGGCCGGCTGGCCGTAAGGGTTCTGCGGGGGCTGCTGCGGCTGGCCGTACTGCGGGTAGCCGTATGCCGCGCCCGGCTGCTGCTGCGGGTCCTGCGGCTGGCCGTACGGGTTCTGGTCGGACATGGCGGGTGGCTCCCCCTGCTGAGAAATGTCGGGCGTCGGACACATCGGATGTCGGTCGACGCCGCACATCTTTCCAGTTCGCCCGAGTGCTCGTCCCGCCCGGGGCAGAATGCGGGGGCGATCCGCGGAGAACTCGACGAGACGTCGCTCGGCCGCACGCGCATCGCCATGAGTCCGCTGCGGGACGCGTTCCGCAGTCGGCACCTGGCGCAGCCTGGCCGGCAGCCGTCCAGGCCGTACCGCACCCGGGTCGGCCGCGCCCGGCACGTCCTGGCGACCGACGACCGGACGCGCCCGCTCCGTGCCCTGCTGGACGGCCCTTCGAACGCCTGCGTCCACGGCGGCACCATGGCCGTCGCCAACGAGCGCCGCCGCGGCACGCCCGGCGCCGTCCTGTTCCTGCCCCCGGCGCGAACGTGCCGCGCGGGACGCTGCCCGGCTGGGTGCGGACGGCCGGCGACCTGCTGCCGCTGACCCGCGCCGCCCGCGCACTCGCCGCGGGCGGAGCCCGGCGCTCCGCGCTGCCCGGTGTCGGGGCGGAGCTGGTGGTGGCCGCCGGGTATAGGGCGCCGGCCGTCGTCCTGCTGCGGATCTTCGAGCGCGGGAGTCGCAAACGAGCCACGCTCGATGTGATGCAGCGCTCGCCCGCCGCCCGCCATTCACCCGGGGTTCGCCCGAACGCCGTACCGGGGTGCGAGTCTCCGGCGCGAGCCGTAATACAGCGGTGATCAAGGTCGTGGGGAAAGGGACGGGCATGGAGAGCACACCCGCGCTGTTCGCCGGAATGGTCTTCGCCCTGTTCGGGGCGGCGCTCCTGGTCTGGGCGGGGGCGCGCACGGCGGGACGGGCGCCGGTGACCGGCGGCGGCAGCCCGGCGGGGGCGGTTCTGACCGTTCTTTTCGGGGCGGCCTCGCTGCTCGCCGGCGTCTGGTGTCTCGTACAGGTATAAGCGCATGTCACGCGGCCTGGAAACGGACAGAGCGGTCGGGCCGTGCGGCAGGAATGACGGTTGTCGGGTTACCGTTCGAGTGGCGTTGCGGACTTTTCGCGTTTGACATGGGACCGGGATGTACGGTCACACTCCGCAGCGAACCCCCTTCGACCCGGAGAGAAGAGCGAAGTTGTCCCCGACCCGCGAGACCGCAAAGAGCGGCCGCCGACTCGTCATCGTCGAGTCGCCTGCCAAGGCGAAGACGATCAAGAGCTACCTCGGCCCGGGCTACGTGGTCGAGGCCAGCGTCGGGCACATCCGCGACCTCCCCAACGGGGCCGCCGAAGTGCCGGCGGAGTTCAAGGGCCAGCCGTGGGCGCGCCTCGGCGTCAACGTCGACAGCGACTTCGAGCCGATCTACGTCGTCAACGCCGACAAGAAGGCGCAGGTCAAGAAGCTCAAGGACCTGCTCAAGGATTCCGACGAACTCTTCCTCGCCACCGATGAGGACCGCGAGGGCGAGGCCATCGCCTGGCACCTGCAGGAAGTCCTCAAGCCCAAGGTCCCGGTCCGCCGGATGGTCTTCCACGAGATCACCAAGGAAGCCATCCAGGCGGCGGTCGCGAGCCCGCGCGAGCTGAACAAGCCGCTGGTCGACGCGCAGGAGACCCGCCGCATCCTCGACCGCCTCTACGGCTACGAGGTCTCGCCGGTCCTGTGGAAGAAGGTCATGCCGCGCCTGTCGGCCGGCCGTGTCCAGTCCGTCGCCACCCGCCTCGTCGTCGAGCGGGAGCGCGAGCGCATCGCCTTCCGCACCGCCGAGTACTGGGACCTCAGCGGCACCTTCGCCACCGGCCGCACGGGTGACGCCTCCGACCCGTCGACCGTCTCCGCCCGTCTGACCAGCGTCGACGGCCGCCGTATCGCCCAGGGCCGCGACTTCGACGCGTCGACCGGGCAGCTCAAGGACAACGCGACCGTCCTGCACCTGGACGAGGCCAACGCCCGCGCGCTGGCCGCCTCGCTCGCCGACAGCGCCTTCGCCGTCCGCAGCGTCGAGTCCAAGCCGTACCGCCGCTCCCCGTACGCCCCCTTCCGCACGACGACCCTGCAGCAGGAGGCCTCGCGCAAGCTGGGCTTCGGTGCCAAGGCGACGATGCAGGTGGCGCAGAAGCTGTACGAGAACGGCTTCATCACCTATATGCGTACGGACTCCACGACGCTGTCGGAGACCGCGATCAAGGCCGCCCGCGCGCAGGTCACGCAGCTCTACGGAGCCGAGTACCTCCCGGAGAAGCCGCGCGTCTACACCGGCAAGGTGAAGAACGCGCAGGAGGCGCACGAGGCGATCCGCCCCTCCGGCGACCGCTTCCGCACCCCCGCGGAGACCGGTCTGACCGGCGACCAGTTCCGGCTCTACGAGCTGATCTGGATGCGTACGGTCGCGTCCCAGATGAAGGATGCGGTCGGCAACTCCGTCACCGTCAAGATCGGCGGCACGTCGAGCGACGGCCGCGCGGCGGAGTTCTCCGCCTCCGGCAAGATCATCACGTTCCACGGCTTCATGAAGGCCTACGTCGAGGGCGCGGACGACCCGAACGCCGAGCTGGACGACCGCGAGCGCCGGCTGCCGCAGGTCAGCGAGGGTGACGGCCTGACGGCGGAGGAGCTGACCGTCGACGGCCACGCCACCAAGCCGCCGGCCCGCTACACCGAGGCCTCGCTGATCAAGGAGCTCGAAGAGCGCGAGATCGGCCGCCCGTCGACGTACGCGTCGATCATCGGCACGATCCTGGACCGCGGCTACGTCTTCAAGAAGGGCACGGCCCTGGTGCCGTCCTTCCTCTCCTTCGCCGTGGTCAACCTGCTGGAGAAGCACTTCGGCCGGCTCGTCGACTACGACTTCACCGCCTCCATGGAGGAGGACCTGGACCGCATCGCCCGCGGTGAGGCCCAGGCCGTGCCGTGGCTGCGGCACTTCTACTTCGGCGGCACCGACTCGGCGGCCAAGGGCTCGGCCGCGGACGCCGGCAACGGCGACGGCGACCACCTCGGCGGCCTCAAGGAGCTCGTCGAGGACCTCGGCGCGATCGACGCCCGCGAGATCTCGTCCTTCCCCATCGGTGACGGCATCGTGCTGCGGGTCGGCCGCTACGGCCCGTACATCGAGCGGGGCGAGAAGGGCGAGGAGAACCACCAGCGCGCCGACGTCCACGAGGAGCTGCCGCCGGACGAGCTGTCCGTCGCGTACGCCGAGGAGCTGTTCGCCAAGCCGAGCGGCGACTTCGAGCTGGGCAACGACCCGGAGACCGGCCGCCCGATCATCGCCCGTGACGGCCGCTACGGCCCCTACGTCACCGAGGTGCTGCCCGAGGACACCCCGAAGACCGGCAAGAACGCGGTCAAGCCGCGGACCGCGTCGCTCTTCAAGTCCATGCAGCTCGACACGGTGACGCTGGCCGACGCCCTCAAGCTGATGTCGCTGCCGCGCGTCGTCGGCACGGACGCCGAGGGCGTCGAGATCACCGCGCAGAACGGCCGCTACGGCCCGTACCTGAAGAAGGGCACGGACTCGCGCTCCCTGGAGACCGAGGACCAGCTCTTCGACATCACCCTCGACGAGGCACTGGCGATCTACGCGCAGCCCAAGCAGCGTGGCCGCGCCGCCGCCAAGCCGCCGCTCAAGGAACTGGGCACCGACCCGGTCAGCGAGCGCCCGGTCGTCGTCAAGGACGGTCGCTTCGGCCCGTACGTCACCGACGGCGAGACGAACGCGACCCTGCGGACCGACGACGACGTCGAGACCATCACGCCGGAGCGCGGCTACGAGCTGCTCGCCGACAAGCGGGCCAAGGGTCCGGCGAAGAAGAAGACGGCGAAGAAGGCCCCGGCCAAGAAGGCTCCCGCCAAGAAGGCCGCGGCGAAGAAGGCCACCACCGCCACGGCCGCAAAGAAGACGGCGGCGAAGAAGACGACGGCCAAGAAGGCCCCGGCGAAGAAGACAGCGGCGGCGCAGACCGCCGAGTAATCCGTCGATTCCCGGACGCATCCCTGACCCTCCGCCTGTTTGTTCGGGCGGGGGGTCATGGATTTCCGTGCTCCGGATAGGCTGTCCGAATGACGCGAATCGAGCGGCCAAGGGACGTGACCGACGCTTTCGCCGGAGACCTCGCGGCGGACTCGCGCGAGCGGGCGGTGGGTGCCCTGCTGAAGATCCCGCAACTGCGGAAACTGTGGAGTGCCCAGCTCACGGGCGGCATCGCCGACCGGCTCGGCATGCTCGTGCTGATCTGGCTCACGGTGCAGGCAGCCGTGCTCGACGGGTCGTTCGGCGGTGGGTACCGGGGTGCGTCCCTCACCGTCGCCGCCGTGCTCGGGGCCCGGCTGGTCTCCACCCTGATCTTCGGCGCCGTGCTGCTCGGCCCGCTGACGGCGCTCACCGCGACCGCCGGCGCCCTGGACCGCCGCTGGACCATGATCGGCGCGGACGGGGCACGGTTGGCGCTGTTCATCGTCGCCCCGCTGTGGATCACCTGGGTCCCGTCCTCCGCCGTCGTCTGGCTGCTCGTCACCGCCTTCGTGACCGGCATCGCCGAACGCCTCTGGACGGTCGCCAAGGACGGCGCCGCCCCCGGCCTGCTCCCGGTGCCCACCCCCGGTGACACGGCCGTGCGGCCCGCCCCCGACCACCTCGCGACGCTGCGCCGGCTGGACCTGCGCACCGGCTTCGTCGCCCTGCCGCTCGCCGCGGCGGCGCTCCTGGTCGTGACCCTGCTGAACAGCCTGCTCGCGCTCGGGGTGAAGTGGTTCGACCTGCACCAGGTCGCGCTCTCCTCCTACGTCGCCGCCGGGCTGTTCTCCGCCTCCATCGCCGTCCTGTACTTCCTCGAACTGCCGGACACCACGACGGTCCGCCCGCACTCCCCGCTCGAGGGTCTGCGGCTGCCGAAGGGCCCGGACGGCTCGGAGCGCGGCCGTACGGGCGCCCTCCCGCTCCTCGTCCTGGCCACCGCCGGCGTGGCCGGCTCGATCGCCGCCGCCGTCGCCCTGGCGGTGCTGCACGCGCTCGACCTCGGCTTCGGCCCGGTCGGCTTCGGCCTCCTCGTGCTGGCGCTGACGGCCGGCACCGTCCTCGGCATCCGGGTCGGCCCGAGCGTCCTGCCGGCCCTGTCGCGCCGCCGGCTGCTCGCCATCGCCATCGCCGTCACCGGCCTCGCGCTGCTGCTCACCGGCCTGGTCCCGGACCAGACCACCGTGCTGCTGCTGGCGGGCCTCGCCGGCACGGCCGCGGGCGTCACCGCCAACACCGGCCACCTGCTGATCGAGCAGGAGGCCGAGGAGCAGCGCCGCGCGCGCACCACCGACCACCTGCACGCCGTCGTCCGCGTCGCGGTCTCCGTCGCCGCGATCGGCGCCCCGGTGCTCGCCGGCCTCATCGGCCCGCACCGCCTCGCCAACGGCCACTTCACCTTCCAGCACGGCGGCGCGGCGTACACGCTGATGCTGATCGGCGCCCTCCTGCTGCCGGTCGCCGCGCTCGTCCTGGGCAAGACCGACGACCGCCAGGGCGTACCGCTCCGCCGCGACCTGCGCGAGGCCCTGCGCGGCGGCGAGCCCGCCGCCGCTCCGCACCCGACCGGCTTCTTCATCGCCATAGAGGGCGGCGACGGCGCCGGGAAGTCCACCCAGGTGGAGGCGCTCTCCGAGTGGATCCGCGCCAAGGGCCACGAGGTCGTCGTCACCCGCGAGCCGGGTGCGACCGCCGTCGGCAAGCGGCTGCGCTCGATCCTGCTGGACGTCTCGTCCGCCGGACTGTCCCACCGCGCCGAGGCGCTGCTGTACGCGGCCGACCGCGCGGAGCACGTCGACTCCGTCGTGCGTCCCGCCCTGGAGCGCGGCGCCGTGGTCATCTCCGACCGCTACATCGACTCGTCCGTCGCCTACCAGGGCGCCGGCCGCGACCTGGCCCCGACGGAGATCGCCCGCATCTCGCGCTGGGCCACCGCCGGACTCGTCCCGAACCTGACGGTGCTCCTGGACGTCTCGCCCGAGGCCGCCCGCGAGCGCTTCACCGAGGCCCCCGACCGGCTCGAGTCGGAGCCCGCCGAGTTCCACCAGCGGGTCCGCGCGGGCTTCCTGACCCTGGCCGCCGCCGACCCCTCCCGCTACCTCGTCATCGACGCGGCGCAGGAGCCGGAGGCGGTCACCACCGTCGTGCGGCACCGTCTCGACCAGGCGCTGCCGCTCTCCCAGCAGGAGATCGAGGCCCGCGAGGAGGCCCGCCGCCAGGCCGAGGAGGCCGCCCGCCTGCGCGCCGAGGAGGAGGCCGCCCGGATCGCCGAGGAGGCCCGCCTCGAAGCGGAACGCCAGGCGCAGCTCGCCCGCCTCCGCGAGGAGGAGGCCGAGCGCCGGCGGGAGGCCGAGGAGGCCGCCCGCCGTGAGGCCGCCGAGCGGGAGGCCGAGGCGGCTCGCCTCCGCGAGGAGGAAGCCGCGCGCCGCGCCGAGGAGGAACGGCTCCGGCTCGCCGCCGAGGCCGCCGCCCACGCCGCCGAGCAGGACCGGCTGCGCCGCCAGGCTGAGGAGGAGGCCCGCCTCCGCGCCGAGGCGGAGGCCCGCCGCCTGGAGAAGCAGCGCAAGGCGGAAGACGCGCTGCGCCGCGCCGAGCAGGCCCGCGCGGCCGCCGCGGCAGCCGCCGCAGCCGCGGCTGCGGCCGCCGCCAGCACGACGCAGACCGTGGAGACCCCGAAGCCGGCCGCGCAGACCCCGGACGCGGAAACCACCGTGATGCCGACGGTCCCCAAGGACCCGGCTCCGGCCTCCCCGGCCCCGACTCCGGCCGCCTCCGCCGCGGACGAGACGGCGGTCCTGCCGTCGGTCCCGGCCCCGGCCCCCGCGGCGAAGAAGCCGGCCGCTCCGGTTTCGGCCGCCGACGAGACGGCGGTGCTGCCCGCGGTCCCGCCGACGGCGGCGAAGAAGCCTGCCGCTCCGGTTTCCGCTGCCGACGAGACAGCCGTCCTGCCCGCGGTCCCGCCCGCGGCGGCGAAGAAGCCGGCGGCCTCGGCCGCGGACGAGACGGCGGTCCTGTCGTCGGTCCCGCCCACGGCCGCGCGGAAGCCGGCGACCCGGGCCCAGGCCCCGGCAGCGACCCCGCCTCCCGCCGCTGACGAGACCGCGGTCCTGCCGCCGGTGCGCCAGGAGGCCGCCGACCGGGACAGCAGCCCGGTCGACCGCGTGCCGCCGTCCTTCTTCCGCCCGGAGACCCCGGACAACGAGCGCACCCGCGAACTGCCCGCCGTCAACCCCGACGCGGCCCCGCCGGCCCGCCGCCGCTCCGACTGGGCCGAGGAGACCCCCCTGGACGACCTCCCCACCCTGGCGGACGAACTCCTGGGCTCCCACGACGACGAGGACGAGGGCCCGAAGGGCCCGAAGCGGCGCCGGTAGACGGCGGCCGGTGGGGCCGCCCCGCGGCGGGCTCTCCGCACCCCGGAGAGCCCGCGCACCGCGGCCCCCACCGGCCGGGAGCGGACCCGCGCCCCGAAAGGCCGAGGCAGCCGCGCCCGCCCACCCGGCAGAATGGTTCCCGTGCGGTACCTGATCCTCGGCACCACCGAAGCGCGCGATTCCTCCGGCGTCCCCGTTCCTCTCGGTGGGAGCCGGCTGCGAGCGCTGCTCGCCGCCCTGGCACTGCACGCCGACCGGCCCGTCTCCGCCGACGTCCTGATCGGCGAGGTGTGGGGGTCCGACGCCGACCTCCCGCACGACGCGAGCGGCGCGCTGCAAGCGCTCGTCTCCCGGCTGCGGCGCGCCCTCGGCAAGGACGTCGTCACGTCCGGCCCCGGCGGCTACCGCCTCCTGACCGGCCCCGACGACGTGGACCTGCACGTCTTCGAGCGGTGCGCGGCGGACGGCGCCGCCGCCCTCGACGCGGGGGACCCGGAGAGCGCCGCCCGCATCCTGCGCGAAGCGCTCGCGCTGTGGCGCGGACCGGCGTACGCGGACCTGCCGGACCGCAGGTCGGCGGCGGCCCGCCCGGAGGCGCTGCGGCTCACGGTGCTGCACCGCAGGATCGACGCGGACCTCGCCTGCGGACGCGCGGCCGAGACGCTCCCGCAGCTGCGGGAGCTGGTCGCGGACCACCCGCTGGACGAGCCGTTCCACGTGCAGCTGATCCGCGCGCTGCGCGCCGCGCACCGCTCCGCGGACGCGCTCGTGGCGTACGAGCGGGCCCGCAGGACGCTCGCGGACCGGCTGGGCGCGGACCCGGGCCCGGAGCTGCGCGCACTCCACGCCCAACTGCTCAGCACCGAGGAGCCACCCGGACCCAGGGCGGCACCGGCCCCCGCTCCCGCAGCCCCGCAGGGCAACCTGCGCCCGCGGCTCACCAGCTTCGTCGGCCGCGAGAGCGAACTCCGCGAGATCCGCGCCGACGTGGCGCGGTCGCGGCTCGTGACGCTCACCGGACCCGGCGGTTCCGGCAAGACGCGGCTCTCCGAGGAGGCGGGCGGGGCGCTGGCCGGTCCCGGGTACCCGGACGGGGTCTGGATCGCGGAGCTGGCCCCGCTCGACCACCCCGAAGCGGTGCCGCAGGCGGTCCTGAGCGCCCTCGGCCGCCGGGACACGACGATCTTCGGCGTGGCCCGCGAGGGCATCAAGGGTTCGGGCGGCGGCGCGGGAACCGACGCGGGCGACGCGACCGCGCGCCTGCTGGAGCACTGCGCCCACCGCCGGCTGCTGCTCGTCCTGGACAACTGCGAGCATGTGATCGGCGCCGCCGCCGAGTTGGCGGCCGAACTCCTCGGCGCCTGCCCCGGCGTCACGGTGCTGGCGACGAGCAGGGAGCCGCTGGGCGTGCCCGGCGAGACGGTGCGCCCGGTGGAGCCGCTGCCGCCGACGACCGCGCACCGGCTGTTCGCCGAGCGGGCCGCGGCCGTCCGCCCGGGGTTCGACGTGGAGCGGGACACGGCGGCCGTCGACGAGATCTGCCGCCGGCTGGACGGTCTGCCGCTGGCGATCGAACTCGCCGCGGCCCGGCTGCGCATGCTCTCCCCGCGGCAGATCGCCGACCGCCTCGACAACCGGTTCCGCCTGCTCACCAGCGGCAGCCGCACGCTCCTGCCCCGCCAGCAGACACTGCGCGCGGTCGTGGACTGGAGCTGGGACCTGCTGTCGGAGGACGAGCACGCGGCGCTGCGCAGCCTGAGCGTGTTCGCGGGCGGCTGGACGCTGGCCGCCGCCGAGGAGGTGGTCGGCGGGGACGACGTCATCGAGCTGATCGGGCAGCTCGTCGACAAGTCCCTGGTGGTGGCGACCCAGCCGGGCGAGGCCTCGGGCGCGGACGGCCCGGGGGCCGCCCCCGCCGAGGACGGCGTCCGCTACCGCTTCCTGGAGACGATCCACGAGTACGCGGCGGAAAGGGCCCGGGAGCGGCCGCAGGAGCTGGCGGCGGCCGCCCGCCGCCACACCCGCTGGGTGCGGAGCCTCGTACGGACCGCCGACCCGCAGCTGCGCACCGCCCGGCAACTGGTCTGGCTGCGCCGGGTGGAGGCCGAACTGGACAACATCCGCGCGGCGCTGCAACGCGCGATCACGGCCGGAGACGAGGCGGACGCGCTGCCGCTGGCCCTGGACATGGGCTGGTTCTGGTGGCTGCGCAACTACCGGGAGGAGGGGGCGGGCTGGCTGACGCGGGTCACCGGAATGAGTGAACCCGGCGCGTCCGACGGACCGTCCTTCTGGCCGCGGATGGACGCCCGGCTGCTGCTGTTCTTCGTGAGCACGGACCATGCGTCGGAGGAGTTCCTGAGCACCCCTCCGGTGCAGCGGACGGCCGCGCTGATCGCCGCGACGTACCAGGACACGAAGCGGGCCTCGGCCCGCTTCCCCGGCCTGCTGTGGCCGATCGCGACCTACGTCGGCGGCGGCCACACGGCGATCCGCGACCTCACGGAGGCGGTGGTCCGCAACTGCCGTGCGCACGGCGACGACTGGGCGCTCGCGGCCGCGCTGATGTTCCGCACACACGTCACCATCGACCAGCCCGGCGGGCTGACCCGCGCCACCGACGACTGGGACGAGCTGGCGGCGCTCAGCACCCGCGTCGGTGACCGCTGGATGCTCGCGCAGGTGCACGGAGCGCGCGCCGAGATGGAGGTCATGTGGGGCGAGTACGCGGCCGCCCGCGCGGACTTCGAGGCGGCGCTGCGGCTCGGCGAGGAGCTGGGCGCCATCGCGGAGGGGCCGTTCCTCGTCGGAAGGATGGCGGAGCTCGCCATCCGATCGGGTGACGACGAGGAGGCCGAGAGGCTCTGCCGCCGGGCCGAGGAGGGCGCGGAGCGGTTCGGGGTGATGGACGCCAGGAACTACGTCCGCGCGCTGTCCGCCCAGCTGGCGCTGCGCCGCGGTGACGTGGAGCGGGCCCGCGAGCTGTGCGCGCTCGCCCGCGACCAGGCGAGCCAGGGCACCCCGCCGCCGGTCTTCGGGGTGGTGCTCGCCGGCCTCTTCGCCCGGATCGCGGCTGCGGAGGGCGATCCGCGGGAGGCGCTGGCCCGGACCGCTGGTGCGGTCCGGCTGGGCGTGGAGTCGCGCTGCACGGAGTCGATGGTCGCGGGCCTGCTGGAGTTCGCCGCCGAGCTCCTCGTCGCGCTGGGCGAGCCGCGCACCGCAGCCCGGCTGCACGGTGCCTCCTCGGCGGTGCGCGGGTCGCTGCTGCCGCGCACGGTGCCGGAGACGGCGAGCTTCCGCGCGGCGGAGGGGCGCGCGCGGGCCGCGCTGGGGGACGCCGGGTACGAGGCCGCGTGCGCGGACGGTGCCGGGCTGGACCTGGGGGCCGCGGCGGCGGTGCTCGAAGCGGCGGCCGCGCCGGCCCCGGTCGGGGAATAGCTCCGGATCCGTCCCCGTTGTTGAATATTGATCATTCAAGCAATTGGGGAGTCTCCGTGAAGGTCGAGATCTACAGCGACATCGCCTGCCCGTGGTGCCACGTCGGCAAGGCGCGCTTCGAGCGCGCCCTCGCCGCCTTCCCGGGGGCCGGGTCCGTCGAGGTGGTCTACCGGCCGTTCCAGCTCGACCCGACCGCTTCCGAGGCTCCGCGGCCGCACCGCGAGGTGCTGGCGGCCAAGTACGGGCCGCAGGCCCTCGCCATGGACGAGCGGATCACGCAGCTCGGCGCGGCCGAAGGCCTGACCTTCGACTTCGACACCGTCGTCGAGAACAACTCGCTGCTCGCCCACCGCCTGCTGCGCTTCGTGCTCGACACCTGGGGCCACGCCGCGCAGGCCCGCCTCAAGGGCAGGCTGCTGGAAGCCCACTTCGCCGAGGGCCTGGACATCGGCGACCGCGACCGCCTCGCGGACGCCGCCGTCGCGGTCGGCCTGGACCGCGAGCCGGTCGCCGCGTTCCTCGCGGGGGACGACCTCGCCGACGAGGTGGCGGGGGAGATCGACCAGGCCCGGCAGCTCGGCATCACGGCCGTCCCGACCTTCGTCTTCGAGGGCAAGTGGATGGTGCAGGGCGGCCAGGAGACGTCGACGTTCCTCCGTGCCCTGGAGCAGGTCGCCAAGGAGACCGGAACGGTGATCGAGACCGACCAGGACGGCGGCGCGTGCGCCGACGGGGCCTGCGAGGTCCCGCCGACCGGCCACGCGCACTGAGCCGTAGGGCCCCGAGAACCCTCCGGGCCCTACGTGCAGCTGATCCTGGACCGCGCCCAGTCCGCCACGTTCACGAACGAGAAGTGCTCGGCGGACTCCACGACCAGCCGGATCGTGCGCTGCCCCGTGATGTCGACGTTCACCGGCACCGCCGGGTCGCCGCCGTGCACCACCTGCGAGCGCCACAGCCGGCCGCTGTCCCCGTAGACGGAGAAGCGGACCGCGCCGAGCCCCATCGTCAGGTCGTCGACCCCGGCCAGCGCGTCGTACGTGGTGCAGCCGCGGTTGAGGTCGATGAGCACCGACGACGGCGAGCCGACGGTGATGCCGTACGGGTACCGCTCACCGCCGACGCTCAGGCCCCAGCGCTTCCAGATCCAGCTGCTCCGCCCGAACCGCACCGTCGGCTCCGTGTTGTCACCGCCGCCGCTCCACCCCAGCTGGTTGACCTGGAAGACCGCGGGCGCGGGTGACGGGGTCGGCGTGGGCGTCGGGGCCGGCTCGGCCGTCGGGGTGGGCGAGGGCTTCGGGGCCGGTGTGGGCGTGGGGGAGGGCGTCACCACGGGCGGCGGTGGCGTGACGGCGGCGGCGGGTTCGGTCTTCGGCTTCGGCGCCGGCGGCTCGGACGCCGCCTTCGGCGGTTCGGGGCTCGGCTTCGGCTTCGGTTTCGGGCTCGGCGGCGCGGGCGGCGACGAGGTGACGGGCGCCGCCACCGGCGGCTTGGCCCGCGGCTTCGGCGCGGGCGCGTCATGGCCGGTGTTCATCGCGGCGAACGCGATCCCGGCCGCCGCGACCACCACGGCCGCCACGATCCCGGCCTTCGCGGGCACGCCGAGACCCTCGGCCGCAGCCGCTCCGGCCCCCGCGCCGCCACTGGACGCGGCGCCGCCCGAGGCGGCACCCGTCGCGGCCGCCGCCGCGCCTCCGGCGGCGCTCGCCACTCCGACACCCGCCACGATGCCGGCCACCTTCGCCGCGTACGCGGCGGCGAACCAGCCGATGACCGCGACCGGCAGCAGGCCCTTGAGCGCCGAGTTGACGTCGGCCAGCTCCAGCGCCGCCGCCCGGCACCGTTCGCACTCCTTGAGGTGCTTGCTCAACTCCCGGTCCGCGCGCATCCGCAGGCCGCCGCGGGCGTGCGCCCCGAGCCGGTCGGCGTAGCGGGAGCAACTGCTGCCGGTGGTGAGCGTCGAGCTGACGTGCGCCTGCAGATACGCCTGCCGCAGGCCCTCGCGGGCCCGATGCGCCAGCACCGCCGTCGCGTTGGCCGTCAGACCGAGCAGCGGCGCGATCTCGCTCGGCGACTCCTCCTCGACGGCGGTGTGCCACAGCACCGTCTGCCACCGCTCCGGCAGCGTGCGGAAGGCCCGGATGGCCAGCGACTGCTCGGCGTCGTGCATGGCGCGGACGTCCGCGCCCAGGTCCAGCGTGTCCTCGTTCGTGGACGAGCCCGCCGCCGACACCGCGAACACCGCGAAGTCCTCGACGAGTTGCTCCCGCCGGGCGGTGTTGCCCCAGGACGCGGCGACGCGCCGGACCGTCGTCAACAGGTAGGCGCGCACCGCCGAGTCGGGCCCGCTGCCGCCGCGCACCGCCTGGAGCGTGCGCGCGAAGACCTCGCCGGTCAGGTCCTCGGCGGTGTGCGCGTCACGGCAGCAGCTGCGGGCGTACCGGCGGACCGATTCGGCGTGCCGCCGGTACAACTCCTCGTAGGCGCTGTCGTCGCCGCCGCGGACCCGGGCGACCAGATCGGCGTCGGAGAACGGTACTTGGGACTCCGGTTCGCGCTGTTCGGGAACCCGGCGCGATGGCAGTCCGCCGTCCGCTCCCGCACTCACAGCAGCGCTCGACTCGCCGTTTGCCTCGTCCACCGCGCCAGGGTGTCACACCTGGTGCATCCCGCAATATGCCGCGACGGGGAACCACTCGTCCGGGGAGCTTTCGCTCACCGGTTCCGCCGGCCCCCCGCCGATCGGCCTCGCCGCCCGGCCTATTCGGCCGGGGCGGCGCTCCAACTGAGCGCGGACGGAGCAGGGGCGGCCTCCGCGGCCACGGCCGCCGGCCGCGAGCGCAGCCCGTCCAGCAGGATGTCGAGCAGCCGGGCCGACGCCGCCGCCTGCTGTACGGGATCGGGCAGCGAGGGCGCCGGGGTGGCTATCACCAGCAGCACGTCGGCCACCGAGATGTCGCCCCGCAGCTCGCCCGCCGCCCGCGCCCGGTCGACGAGCTGGCCGACGACCTCCAGCAGCGCCGGGATCCCGGCGTCGTCCGACTCCGCGCCGCCCTCGGCAGCGGCGGCGTCGCGCACCGGAGCCGTGTCGTCCGGCACGTCGGACAGCGGCAGCGCGGCACCCGCCGCGGCCACCGGTCCCGGGCCGCCGATCGACAGCTCGCCCGGCTCCGCCGCCACGCTCAGCGGCGCCCGCTGCTGCGGAACCCGCGCCGCCTCCTCCGACAGCCCCGGCCTGACCCGCAGGACCTGCGGCGGCAGCAGCCGCCCGGCACCCGAGGCCACCGACGTGCGCAGGAAGCGCGCCAGCGCCGACCACGCCTCGTTCTCCTGTCCGAGGGCCGTCTTCGCCTGCTCGGTCAGCCGGGAGGTCTCCTCCTCGGCGATCCGCCGCACCAGTACGTCCTTGCTCGGGAACCGCCGGTACACGGTGCCGACGCCGACGCGCGCACGGCGTGCCACGTCCTCCATCGGCGCCCCGTAGCCCAGCTCCCCGAACACCTCACGCGCGGCCCTCAGCACATGTTCCAGATTGCGCTGGGCGTCCACCCGCAGCGGGGTCGCGCGGCTGCTGCCGCCGTTACCCTCCGCGCCTGCCGCTACCGTCCATTGAGAGTCCTGAATGTGCATATGTGTATCCCCCGGTTATGACGTCTCCCCCCGGAGACTCCCCACCCGTAATGATCATCGGCGCACGACGAACGAACCCCGATGGAGTACGAACATAGTTGAGCCCAGGTCAAGAAAGAAGGGGGTCCGTTCCGCCCGGCGCGTCCCCGATCGGAGTAGCGGGCCCGGGTGTTCTTCTTTCATAGGCTTTGCCCGGTCAACGACACATCCCTGACCTGCCTGATCCGTGTACCAAGTGAATCACTGCGGTTCGCCCTGTGGACAAACGTCCGCCATCCATTGCGTCATGGAGCAATGACGGAGTCGGCAGCCCAGGCAAGAGCCAGCAGCATCCCGCGCATTCTCGTGATCGGTGGAGGATACGTCGGTATGTACACCGCCCTGCGTCTGCAGCGGAAGCTGAGGCGCGGTGAGGCGGAAGTGATCGTCGTCGACCCCCAGCCCTATATGACGTACCAGCCCTTCCTCCCCGAGGCGGCCGCCGGGTCGATCTCGCCCCGGCACGTCGTGGTCCCGCTGCGGCGGGTGCTCAGCGGATGCCGCCTGGTGGTGGGCGAGGCGACGCACATCGACCACGCCAAGCGCGTGGCGACCGTGGCGACCCTGGCCACCGAGGAGGAGGACGGACCGGGGGTCGAGATCCCGTACGACCACCTCGTCCTCGCCCCGGGTTCCGTCTCGCGCACACTGCCCATCCCGGGCCTCGCGGAGTTCGCGATCGGCTTCAAGACCGTGGAGGAGGCCATCGGCCTGCGCAACCACGTCCTGGAGCAGCTCGACATCGCCTCCTCCACCCGTGACGTCGAGGTGCGGGACGCCGCGCTCACCTTCGTCTTCGTCGGCGGCGGCTACGCGGGCGTCGAGGCGCTCGCCGAGCTGGAGGACATGGCCCGCTACGCGTCGCGGTACTACCACAACCTGCGCCCCGAGGACATGAAGTGGGTGCTGGTCGAGGCCACCGAGAAGATCCTCCCCGAGGTCGGCGAGGAGATGGGCAAGTACGCCATCCGGGAGCTGCGCGCCCGCAACATCGACCTGCGGCTCGGCACCCGGCTGGAGTCGTGCGAGAAGCGGGTCGCGGTCCTCTCCGACGGCACGCGCCTGCCCACCCGCACCGTCGTCTGGACCGCGGGCGTCAAGCCGCACCCGATCCTCGCCGCCAGCGACCTGCCGCTGAACGAGCGCGGCCGGCTCAGGGGCACCGCCACGCTGATGGTCGACGGGGTCGAGAACGCCTGGGCGGCCGGCGACGCCGCGGCCGTTCCGGACCTGACGGCGGAGGAGCCCGGCAAGGAGTGCGCCCCCAACGCCCAGCACGCCGTCCGCCAGACCAAGGTGCTCGCCGAGAACATCCTCGCGTCGCTGCGCGGCGAGCCGCTGAAGGAGTACCGGCACAAGTACGCCGGGTCGGTCGCCTCCCTGGGCCTGCACAAGGGCGTCGCCCACGTCTACGGACGCAAGCTCAAGGGGTATCCCGCGTGGTTCATGCACCGCGCCTACCACCTCAGCCGGGTGCCCACGTTCAACCGCAAGGCACGGGTGCTCGCGGAGTGGACACTGTCCGGTCTGTTCAAGAGGGAAATCGTTTCCCTGGGCTCCCTGGAGCACCCGCGCGCCGAGTTCGAACTGGCCGCGGGAGGGCTGCCCAAACCGGACGCGCCCTGAGCCACGCGATTCCGTCCGGGCCCGCGGTCGGCCACACTGGGCGTGTGACCATGTGTGCGCCAGCACGTGCAAAGAGTGACAAACACGAGGAATCGGACGTTTGCTGAATTCCCCCGGGGAGCGACCCCCCGTACCCCCGCGCAGAGCCAGGCGGTCCGGGCTGCCCCACGCGACACCACGAGGTGGAACCCGGTGAACCTCACTCGCTGGAGCGCCCGGCTCCCCGGCACGCAGCGCCGCGCGGCGGCCGGCCGCACGCCCGACGCTCCGCCCGCCGCACCCGGCGCGCCGACGGCCGGCGGAGCCGTCCCCGCAGCCCGCGCCGAACACCCGGAAGCTCCGGCGTGCGCCGTCGACGCGCTCTCGGTCTACGACGTCCTCAGCCAGGTCCCGGCGCTCATCGCCATCACGTACGGCGCCGCGCACCGCATCGCCTACGTCAACGAGGCCTACGCCGACGTCTTCGGTCCGCGCAGAGCGGGCGAACCCGCCCGCGAAGGCCTCCCCGAGCTCGACGAGCTCGGCCTGCTGCCGCTCATGGACCAGGTGCACCGCAGCGGCACCCCGCGCACCGTCAAGGCGCGCAAGGTCACGCTCCCCGACCGGGACCGTGACCGGTACTTCACCTTCACCTGCACCCCGGTCCGCACCGGGGCGCACCACGACGGCAACCGGGCCGCGGCGGAGGCCGAGCGCGGCGTCCTGGTCTTCGCGGCCGACGTCACGGACCAGGTCCAGGCGGCCGAGCGGCTCCGGGAGAGCGAACGCCGGCTGCACGCCACCGCCGTCACGCTCCAGCGCAGCCTGCTCCCGCAGGAGCTGGAGCAACCCGACGACCTGCGGGTCGCCGCCACGTACCAGCCGGGCGGCACGGACGCCGCCGTCGGCGGCGACTGGTACGACGTGATCACCCTCGGCGCCGGCCGCACCGCCCTCGTCATCGGCGACGTGATGGGCCGCGGGGTGCGCGCCGCGGCCGTCATGGGCCAGCTCCGCACCGCGGTCCGCGCGTACGCCCGGCTCGACCTCCCGCCGCACGAGGTCATCCAGCTGCTCGACGGCCTCGCCTCCGAGATCGACGCCACCCAGATCGCCACCTGCGTCTACGCCGTCCACGACCCCAGCGAGGGCCGGCTGTCGTACGCCACCGCCGGCCATCTGCCGATCCTGGTCCGCGACCCCGACGGCCGGGTGCACCGCACCGACGAGCCGAACGGCCCGCCCCTGGGCACCGGCGGCTGGGTCCACAGCTCCGGATCCATCCCGCTCGGCCCCGGCTCCATGGCGGTGCTCTACACCGACGGCCTGGTCGAGCGGCGCGGCGAGGACATCGATGTCGGGATCGACTCCCTGATGAGCGCCTTCGCCGGCGCGACCGGCACCCCGCAGGTCATCTGCGACCGGCTGCTGCGCGCCCTGGGCGTCACCTCCGAGCACGACGACGACGTCGCCGTCCTGGTCCTGCAGTACCCGGACCACACCGGGGCCGACGCCGAGCTCTTCCGCAACGCCTCGCTGGACCTCCTCGGCGGCATCGAGGCGGCCCCGCGCGCCCGCGCCTTCGCCACCGGCGTCCTGTCCAGCTGGCGGTTCCCCGCGGAGCTGCGCGACCTCGGCGTTCTGGCCGCCAGCGAGCTCGTCGCGAACTCACTGCAGCACGGCACCCCGCCGATGCGGCTGCGGCTGCGCCGCACCGACCGCCGGCTGATCATCGAGGTCACCGACGGCGACGACCACCTGCCGCGGCGCCGCCGGGCGGAGCCCGCCGACGAGGCGGGCCGCGGCATCTCGATCATCGCCACGATCGCCTCCAGCTGGGGCTCCCGCCGCACGCCGGGCGGCGGCAAGGCCGTCTGGTGCGAGTTCGCCCTCCCGCGCACCTGAGCGGCGGGGCGGCGTGGCGGTGTGGCGCCTGAGCGCCGGGGCAGCTGGGGTGCTGCTCAGCCCCCGATGGAGGCTTCGAGCGGCCGGCCGGCCACCGGCGGGCGCTCGGCCGCCAGCGGCTCGCGCGGCGCCGGGACGACCGCGTGCGGGTTGTCCTGGGCGGGGGTGAGCCCGCGGCCCATCCGGAGCGCGAGGACGGTGATGCCGAGCGAGAACGCGATCAGCATCCCGATGTAGGCGCCCCACATCCCGGCGCCGGCCATCACACCGCCCACCGCGGGCCCGATGGCGAGCGCGAGCTGCTTCACAAGCGCGAACGCCGAGTTGTACTGGCCGATCATCCGCTGCGGCGCCAGATCGGCGACGAGCGGAGCGATGGTCGGCGACAGCATCGCCTCACCGAGGCCGAACAGCGCGTACGTGGAGATCAGCGTCACCGTCGCCACCGCCTGGCTGCCGTGGATGAGACCGGAGACACCGGCCGCGACCCAGGCCACCGCCCAGATCAGCCCGACCGCCGCGATCACCCGGCTGCGCCGCCGCCGCTCGACCGTCTTCAGCACCAGGAACTGCGCCGCGACGATCACGGCGGTGTTCGCCGCGAGGGCGATGCCGAGCGTCGAGGGCTGGACGTGGGTGACCTCGGTCGCGAAGGCCGCGAGGCCCGACTCGAACTGTCCGTAGCAGGCGAAGAACATCACGCCGCCGAGCACGCACAGCTGGACCATGGAGCGGTCCTTGAGCAGCAGCCGCCACCCGCCCGCGGACTTGTCCGAGGGCGCGCACTCGATCCGGGACGTCCGCGGCAGCCGCACGGTGCAGACCACCGCGCCGAGCACCAGGAACATCACGGCCTCGATGGAGAACAGCAGCGTGAAGCTGCCGGGCCGCGCGGTGTCGACCATCAGCCCGCCGATGAGGCCGCCGATGCCCAGACCGAGGTTGGCCAGGAAGAACTGCGTCGCGAAGGCCCGTGAGCGGGTCTTCGTGGTGGAGCACCACACGATGAGCGTGGCGAGCGACGGCGAGATGATCGCGACGCCGGCGCCCATGACGGCGGACGCCGCGACCACGGTGACCTCGGTCGAGGCGAGCCCGAACCCCATCGCGCCGACGGCGGCGAGCACGGCACCGGTCATGGCCACGGGCAGCGGCCCCCGCTGGTCGATGGCCCGGCCGGTGAACGGCAGCACGCAGAGCGCGGCCACGGCGTACGCGGCCAGCACCACCCCGGCCGTCGTCGCGCCGAGGTCCCGTACCTGTGCCACGTATATGAACAGGTACGGGACCGTGAAGCCGTTGCCGAACGCGCTCAGCGCGTTGCCCAGCTGGATCCGGCGCAGAGCCGCGCCCATCTCGGTGGTCACACTCACCTACCTAGGTTGTCGTTGAGTCCTGAAGACTTCAGAGTTAAAGTTAGAAGCTAAAGAGTACACAGAGAAGGGCTTTAGCGCCAAGCGGTTACGTGCCATACTCGGCGCATGCCAGCAGCAGACGGCCCCGCGAGTCCCCCGCAAGAGCTGGACCTCGACGAGCAGATCGCGGCGTACCAGCGCGAATTTCCCGAGGTGGACCCCCAGGTCGAGAAGGTCGTCACGGCCCTGGGCCGGCTCAACCGCCGCATGAACGTCGGCTACGGCCGACACCTCTCCGCCCTCGGCATCAGCAACGCCGAGTGGGAGGTCCTCAAGGCGCTCGTGGTCGTGGGCAAGCCCTACCGCCTCGGGCCCGGTGACCTCGCCAAGCGCCTCGGCCTCACCCCGGCCGCCATGACCCACCGCATCGACCGCATGGTCACGGAGGGCCTGGTCACCCGGGACCGCGACGAGTCCAACCGAGTGCGGGTCATCGTCGAGCTGACGGACGAGGGCCGCGGGAAGTGGCTCGAGACCATGCGCATGGCCGCCGCCTTCGAGGCCGATCTGCTCCAGGACCTGTCCACGGACGAACGCGCGGTCCTGGGCGACGTGCTCCAGCGGCTGCTGCGCCGCGTGGAGGTCGCCCAGCCGGACGCCGGCGGGCGGCTCGAGGATCTGGACTGACGCCGTCCGACCTCCTCCAGGTGGGTCGCGGTGGCAGTGGGAGCGTGGTGCGAGGGCGGGGGTTGACAGCCGCCGGAGTCGTAGGTAATGTTCTCCGAGTTGCCCGCCGGTGAACGTCGACGCGAGTCGGTCCCGAGGCAGCCACTCCGATCACAACATCCACTCGAACGAGCGACGTGCTGTCGTTTTGTTTTCGTGTGCGTTTTCGGAAT
>NZ_JBEYJD010000080.1:0-23513 GCF_040636125.1 Streptomyces sp. NPDC006733
ACGCCCAGCAGCGAGGGCTGGCCGTCGGTGTAGACCCGGCCGCTCTCCGGCGGCAGCAGCCCCGCGATCGCCCGCAGCATCGTCGACTTGCCCGACCCGTTCGACCCGATCAGGCCGATGGCCTCGCCCCGGTACGCGGTGAAGCTCACTCCGCGCACGGCGTGCACCAGTCGCACGTTCGGTGACGACTTGCGGGAGATGATCCGCCCCAGGGCGGCCGTCGCGCTGCCCTTGCTGTTCCCCGCGCCGTGCACCCGGTAGACGATGTGCACGTCGTCCACGATGACCGTCGGGATCCGGCTCTCGGCCGGGGCCGGGGCGGGAGCCGCGTGGCCGGTGGCGCTCTTCTCGATCTCCGCTGTCTCAGCCACGGCCGTACTTCTCCTCAGCCTTCCAGAAATACACGTACCCGCCGATACCCGCCACGAGTGCCCAGCCCACCGCGACCGCCCACACGTGCGGCGGCATCTGCTCGGAGGTCACGCTGTCGATCAGCGCGAAGCGCATCAGGTCGATGTACACCGCGATGGGGTTGATGTCGAGCAGGATCCGCACGAGGTACGGGGCGTCCTTGGTGAAGTTGGCGATGCTGTACATCACGCCGGAGGTGTACATCCAGGTGCGCAGGATGAACGGCATCAGCTGCGCCAGGTCCGTCATCTTGCTGCCCAGCCGCGCCACCACCAACGCCAGACCGGCGTTGAACACCGACTGGATGAACAGCGCCGGAATCGCCAGCAGCCACGACCAGGTCGGCACCTCACCGGTCATCAGCACGATCGAGAACAGCACCAGCATCGACATCAGCAACTGCTGCAACTGCATCAGCGTGAACGCGATCGGCATCGACGCCCGCGGGAAGTGCAGCGCCCGGATCAACCCCAGGTTCCCCGCCACCGCCTTCACCCCCGACATGATCGAGGACTGGGTGAACGTGAAGATGAAGATGCCCGTCACCAGGAACGCGATGAAGTTGTCCACACCGCGGTCCGTGCCCAGCAGCAACCCGAAGATCAGGTAATACACCGCCGCGTTCAGCAACGGCGTCATCACCTGCCACAACTGACCCAACCGCGCATCGGTGTACTGCGCCTGCGTCCGCGCCTTCGCGAACTCGTTGATGAAGTGCCGCCGGCCCCACAACTGCCGGGTGTACTCCACAAGGCCCGGCCGGGCACCGCTGACCGACAGCCCGTACTTCGCCGCCAGGTCAGCGGCGGACAGCCCGCCGTCCGGCCGGTCCAGGTCCTGCGCCGCCGCGGAGGCGTGGGTGTGCAAGGTCATGTGACGCGCTTTCGTTCGAGGCGAGAACGGGGGGTGAACGCGACACGACGGAACGGATCCGTCTCGTCGTGTGACACGACCGTATTGCATCTCTCGAATGGAACGCAACCGTTCCGTCGCCTCGTCGCGCTAGGCTCGGCGGCATGCCTACGGAGCCCCGAACCCCTCGTCGCGCCCCCGCGGGAGCCGCCGTGCTCCGGGAGGACGTGACGGACGCCATCCGCAGCGCCGTCTTCGACGAGCTGGCGGCGGTCGGCTACGGCCGGATGTCGATCGAGGGGATCGCCCGCCGGGCCGGCGTCGGCAAGGCGGCGGTCTACCGGCGCTGGCGCTCCAAGCTGCCGCTGGTCCTCGACACGGTCTCCGCCGTGGCGGTCCAGGGGATGCCCGCGCCGGACACCGGCTCGCTCCTCGGTGACGTCCGGTTACTGCTGGAGGTCACCTCGCGCGCCCTGCGGCATCCGGTCGCGTCGCAGATCATCCCGGACCTGCTCGCCGAGGCGGCGCGCAACCCGGAGATCGCGGCGGCGCTGCAGACGGCGCTGCGCGACACCCAGCGCGGCATCTCCGCCGCCGTGGTGCGCAAGGCGGTCGAGCGCGGGGAGCTGGCGGCGGGGACGGACGCGGACCTGTCGCTCGACCTGATCGCGGGCCCGCTCTACTGGCGGCTGGCCGTGATCCGCTCCGCCCTGCCCGCCGGCTACCTCGACAGCCTCGCGGCGGCCACCGTGACGGCGCTGAAAGCGGCCGGCCCGGCCCGCTGACAGCTCCGCCGACCGGCCGGCGTACGCGGCAGCGCTCGGGTCAGTGCACGGGTCAGTGCTCGGGCGACCGGATCGAGACGATCTCGCCCTTCCAGAGCTGGAACCAGTGCCCCGCCGCGAGCAGCTCCTCGCAGGCGCTGTTGAGTGCCGCGACCCCGTCGCGGGTGTGGTGGCGGTCGGAGAGGTAGACCTCGACCCGGCCGCGCCGTTCGCGGACGACCGCGCCGACATCGGGCTCGAGAGGGGCCAGGAGATAGACGATCCGGATCACGGTGTTTCCCCATCGGTGGCACGCGCTACCGGCGGATCCAGGCACCGGATGCGCGTCACCCGGCAACGTACCGCCGGGTCCGCACCCCCACAACAGCCCAACCGGCCAACAACGGCTACGGCTCCTCGGCCCGCGCCCGCTCCCACGCCTCGACCGTCGCGCGCAGCTGCCGGCGCTCCGCCGGCGGCATCGCCTCGGCGTACGTGACGATGACGCGCATGTCGTCGTCGTAGCCCTGCACCTCGTCCGAGACCCAGCCGAGGAACTGCTCGGCGGCGGCCCGCTGCACGAACGCGGCCGGCCGGCGCAGGGCGGCGGCGATCGCGCGCAGCTGGACGGGCCCCGGCGCGGTGGCGACCTGGCCGCGGGCGAGCTTGTGCAGATACGGCTTGGAGACGGTGGCCCCGGTCACCGGGTCGATGGCGCGGTCGGCCAGGTCCTGGTACGAGTCCCCCGCCGTCTGGGCCTCCAGGACCAACCGGGACAGCTGATCGCGGCGCTCACTGCCCACCATGCCCACCGTCCCAATTCGTAGACGAAACGTCTCTCACGTGCTTCACTATTTTTGCATGAGACCGGACCATCCCCATAGAGCACTCTCCCCCGTGATCCTCAGCCTCCCTCTCAGCACCCTCACCATGATCGTCGGTGGACGCCGCGCGCTGCTGCCCGCGGTCGTCGTCGCCGTCCTCTCCCTCCTGCTGCTGATCGGCGCCGCCGCACCCGCCGTGTGGTCCCGCAGGCCCGCACGGCGGGCCGCCGCACTGCACGTCCTGAACAGCCTGCTCGGCCGCGAGCATCAGCCAAGACGCAGGTGATGCAGCATCAGTAGCGCGGCTGCCATGTTCGACGCGGGGACCTCTCCCCGCGCGACCATGTCGGGCACGGTCTTGAGCGGCACCCACTCCCGCCGGTCCGACTCGAAGTCGTCCTCCGGGTGGCCGATGTACTCCGCCTCATCCGACCAGTACACGAAGTGGCGTGCGTCGGTCAGCCCGTTCGAGGGCTCGACCGTCAGCAGGTGGCGCAGCCGACCCGGGCGCCACCCGGTCTCCTCCAGCATCTCCCGGGCCGCCGCGGTCTCGATGTCCTCGCCGTCCTCGACGACTCCGGCCGCCAGCTCCCATCCCCAGCTGTCGGTGATGAAGCGGTGCCGCCACAGCAGCAGCACCTCGTTCGCCTCGTTGACGGCGGTGGCCAGCGCGACGGGACGCAGCCGGATCAGGTAGTGGTCGAGATGCCGCCCGTCGGGCAGTTCGACATCGGCGAGATTGACGCGCATCCAGCGGTTTTTGTACACAGTTCGCTCACTAAGGTTCTTCCATTGCACGATTCCGTCACCTTCCTTTCGGATGGTGACAACATCGCAGCTCGTCTCAGCGTCACAGTGGAACGCGGAGCAGCTCGTCGATGAGCCCCGCGGCCTGGACCGCCAGCACGCTGTCGTACTCGGCCAGGTGGCGGCGGACCGCCGCGAACCGGTCGCGCAGACGCTGCGACTCCATACCCCGCCCCTGCTCCACCATCCGGACCGCCAAGGTCGCGGCGTGGTCGGCCTCGCCCCGGCGCAGCTCCACATGGGTCAGCACGGCCAGCCGGTGCACCCGGCCGCGCGCGTGCGAGGGGGAGCTCACCGCGTGGACCGCGTGCTCCAGGGCGGGCCGCAGCTCACCGAGGCTCATGTAGGTCTCGGCCAGCTGCACGTCCACCAGGCCCGGTTGCACGTAGGCGGTCTCCGCGGGCTCCTCCTCGACCCGGATGCGCTGCTCGGCGGTCTCCGCGAGTCCGGCGCAGCGGTGGGCGCTGGACCGGTCGCCGAGCCGCCCGTACGCCTTGGCCTGCATCGCGTACAGGTCGGCGGCCAGCGCCGGGGTGACGTTGTGGCCCGCCGTGCGCAGCGCCGCCTCGGCGAACGCCACGGCCTGCCGGTAGTCGCGCAGATGGAGCGACTGGTAGACGAGCATCCCGACCACGCAGGCGCCCAGGCCGCGGTCCCCGGACGCCTTGGCCAGCCGCAGCGACTGGTGGAAGTAGCGCTGCGCGAGCCCGTGCGCGTCCGTGTCGTAGGCGCAGATCCCGGCGATCCCGACGAGCGCCCCGACCGCGCGGTGCAGCTGCCGGCCCAGCGGGTCGGAGTAGCGGCCACGCAGCAGCGGCGCGGCCTGGACGTTGAGGAAGCCGACGACGCGGTCGCGGGTCGCCACCCCGCCCGCGCCCCGGTACAGCTCCTCGTAGTGCGCGCGGGCGGCGAGCAGCATGGCCACGTCGGCGCCGGTCACCCGCTGCACCCCGGTCCGGGAGACGTCCATGTCCTCCGGCGGGTTCTCCCACTCCCACAGCGGCATGACCGCCTTGGGCCCGGTCAGTACGGGCGCGGTGCGCACGTGGGAGCGCTGCTGCTCGTCGGCGCGCCACAGTGCCGTGGCCCGCTCCACGAATCCGGTCAGCGGGGAGCCGGCGGTCTGGGCCACCGCTCCGCGGTCCATCCCGATGTCGGCCAGGGTCAGCGGGCGCTGCACCAGGCCGCCGAGGACCTCGCGGATCAGGTCGGGCACCTCGCCGCGCGGGCGCTGGCCCTTGATCCAGCGGGTCACCGCCGTGCGGTCGTAGCGGAGCGGCACCCCCCGGGCCCGGCCCAGGGCGTTGATCCGGGCGGCCAGCCCCGCGTGCGAGGCTCCCGCCTCGTCGAGAACGGCGTCGAACAACGTGTTGGGTTCCATCCGGCCCCCTGGTTTCGCCCACTTGCGCGCAGCGTAGTCCCACCCCGTTCACACGGGGTGTGAGCGGAGCACCCGCATATGCCGGTCGCACACCCTCCCCCGGGGATGGGCCGAGGGATTGACTGTGACCCAGGCCGCCGACTCCCCCTCGTGCATTGGCGGCGGCCCCACCCCGCACCACTCGTCCTGCGTTGCCAGGCACACCGCGGCAGGGCGGGTGGTGCGGTCCGCGACACCACCCCCCTGGAGGCCCGACCGTGACCGGTACATGCTTCCGCTGCGCGGCGAGCGGCGCCGGGACGACACGGGTCGGCACGCTGAGCCCGCGCGACGGCGGCGACTTCGCCGTCTGGTCCTGCGACGCCTGCCTGCCCGCCGCTCCGGACCCCGACCACTGCTTCTTCGTCCCCGCGGCGTCCCGGCCCCCGGGGTCACCCACGCTGCGGCTGACGGAGTCCGCTCCGTTCACCGTGCTGGACCCGGACCTGTGCGCGGCGCCGGTGACGGCGGTCGCGCCGCCGCCCGCCGCGCGCCGGAGCCCGCACCTGGCGGGCCTGTCCTGGTAGGACGCCCCGGCGTCAGGACAGCCGCGGGCCCGACAGGGCGGCGCGACGGGGCAGCGCCGGGAGGCGGGCCGCCTCGCGGAGCAGGACGAGCAGCGCCATGTCGTCCGCCGGCCTGCCGCCGGAATGCCGCAGGGCCGCGGAGCTCAGCGCGCGGGCGAGGGGGGCGGCGGCCAGCGCGCCGCCGGTCCGGGCGGCGGCGGCCGCGGACGCGACGGCCTCCGGGAGCGGGAAGAACGTCCCGGACGCGTTGCGGGCGTCCTGCACTCCGTCGGTGTAGAGCACCAGGGCGTGGCCGGGCGGCAGAACCCCGAGCTGCGCCGGCGCCGCCCGGTCGGCGTCGTCCAGCAGGCCCAGCGGCGGCAGCGGCTCCCCCAGCGCGAGCGGCCGCGGCCGCTCGCCGTCCGCGTGCGGTCCGGCCGTGAAGGGCTGCGGATGACCGCAGTTGACGCTCTCCAGCGTGCCGTCGTCGGCCAGCTGCACCAGCAGCAGGGTGGCGAACTCCTCGGCGACGGGGTCGCGCGCCTCGGCGTCCGCCGCGGCCGGGTGCTCGGCACACGCGCGCTGCCGCAGGTGGCGGTGGAAGGAACGGTCCAGCCGGGCCAGCACCCCGGTCAGCTCCGGTTCGTCGTGCGCGGCCTCGCGGAAGCTGCCGAGCAGGGCGGCGACCGAGTCGATCGCGGTCAGGCCGTGGCCGCGGACGTCGCCGAGCACCGCGCGCACCCCGTACGGCGTCGCCAGCACCTCGTACAGGTCGCCGCCGACCCGCGCGCCCTCGCTGGCCGACAGATAGCCGCCCGCCACCGCGTAGCCGTTCACCCGCGCCGGCAGCGGCCGCAGCAGCACCCGCTGGGTGGCCGCGGCGATCTCCCGGGTGCGTTCCAGCTCCGCGGCCATCCCGAGTCGGCGGCCGGCCATCCGGAAGCACAGGGCCACCACCGCGAGGACCGCCACCGCCGTGCCCAGGCTCCCCCGCACCTCGCGGCCGTCCTGCCCCACCACCCCGGACACCAGCGCCGCGAGCGCGGCGCCGCCGCCGGCCAGCACGCACTGCTGCCGGCCGCTGCACAGGCAGGCGATGGCGGGCGCGACCGCCAGCGCGGGCAGCAGGTTGACCCCGGCGGGCGTCACCGACGCGGCCGCCAGCACCAGCGCGCACCAGATCCCGGGCAGCACGTACAGCAGGAGGTCGGCGAGGCCGGCCGCCCCGGAAACTGCTCTGATACGGATCATCCGCCGGCTCCCCCTCGCAGCCGTTGGCGCGGTCGGCGACGGTGCGTCCCCACCGGGAACGGGCCCCGCGTCGGGACCGATTCTGTCGACGCACACCGCAACCACGACGCTTCGCCCGGTGGAATCACCCGATCGAGCGAAGAAACCTTGGGGTGGCCTCAGGCGTTGACGCATAACTCATGCTTCTGCCTCGCAGACGATCCATCTCTTCGACTTCTGGACCACGCCGCCGCACCATGGGAAGGAGGAACGATCCAGCGCACCATCCGAGGAGGGCGAACCCGCATGACCAGCACCCGAGAAGCCGCCGCACACCCCGAGGACCTGGCCCGGCTGTTCGTGGAACGGGCGAACGCGGGCGACGCCGAGGGGGTCGCCGCGCTCTACGAGCCCGACGCCGTGCTGGGGTTCCCGCTCGGCAGCGAGACGGTCGGCCGGGAGGCGATCCGCGGCGTCATCGAGCAGCTCATCGAGCACGCGCCGCGCTTCACCCTGGAGGAGCCGCTGCCCACGCTGATCAACGGCGATCTGGCGCTGACCGCGACCCGGTCCGCCGACGGCACCGGCGGCCGCGCCCAGGTCGCCCGCCGCCAGCCGGACGGCAGTTGGCTGCGCATCCTGGACCGGCCGGAATCCCGTGAGCGGTAGCCGCAGGTCCGCGCCCGGCACCGGGCCCGGAGCGACGGATGGGGCGCACCCGGAGATCCGGGTGCGCCCCATCGGCGTTCGGTCACACGTGACGGTCCGCGCTCACGCGCCGCGCAGCACCGCGCCGGTGGCCGCGGTGGCCGCGGCGACGGCCGCGTCACGGGCGGCGGTCGTCTCCTCGGCCGTCAGCGTGCGGTCGGCGGCCCGGAAGCGCAGCGCGTAGGCGAGGGACTTGCGGCCCTCGCCGACCTGCTCGCCGGTGTAGATGTCGAACAGCCGCAGCGACTCCAGCAGCGCGCCGGCGCCGGAGCGCAGTGCGGCCTCCACCTCGGCGGCCGGCACGGACGCGTCGATGATCAGGGCGACGTCCTGGGTGGCCACCGGGAAGGTGGAGACCCGGGGTGCCGGGACCGGCCCGGCACAGGCGCGCTCCACCCGGTCCAGGTCCAGCTCCATCGCGGAGGTCCGGTCCGGCAGGTGCATGGCCTTCAGGACCCGCGGGTGCAGTTCACCGGCGTGGCCGACGAGGAGTTCCTCGCCCTCCACGACGGCGAGCAGCGCCGCGCAGCGGCCCGGGTGGAACGGGGCGTGCTGGTCCTGGCGGACGATCAGCTCGACCCCGGCCTCGCGGGCGACGGTGCGGGCCGCCTCGACGGCGTCCGCCCAGCTCGCCGCGTACCCCTTGCCCCACACGCCGACCTGCTCGCGCGCGCCGGACAGCGCGACGGCGACCCGGCGCGGCTGCTCGGGCAGTGCGGCGTTCAGGGCCGCGATCTCCTCGTCGGTGGGCCGGCGGTCGACCGGCAGCCGCGGCGGCGCCGGCTCGGTGCCGGTGGGCCGGAAGACCAGGCCGGTCTCGAACAGGGCCAGGTCGTGCGCGCCCCGTCCGATGTTGCGGCGCAGCGTGCCCAGCAGCCCCGGCAGCAGCGTCGTGCGCATCGCCGGCTCCTCGTCGGAGAGCGGGTTGACGAGCTGCACGGTGCGGCGGCGCGGGTCGTCCGCCTCCAGGCCGAGCTGGTCGAAGGCCGCGTCGCCGAGGAACGGCGTGTTCTGCACCTCGACGTACCCGGCGCCGGCCAGCGCGCGGCCGACGCGGCGGCGCAGCTGCTGCGACGCGGTCAGTCCGCGGCCCGAGGGCAGCTTGGGCAGCGTGGACGGCAGGTTCTCGTACCCCTCAAGCCGGATGACCTCTTCCGCGAGGTCGTTCGGGTCGGTGAGGTCCGGGCGCCAGCTCGGCACGGTGACGACGAGCTCGTCGGAGCCGTAGACGTCGCAGCCCACCTCCTGCAGGCGGCGCACCACGGTCTCGCGGCCGTACTCCGTGCCCGCGACGCGGTCCGGGTGGTCGGCCGGGATGGAGATCGACCGCGGGGCGGACGGGGAGATGATCTCCGTGACGCCCGGCTCCGCGGTGCCGCCCGCGAGCAGCACCAGCAGGTCGACGGTGCGCTGCGCGGCCGCGGACGTGGTGTGCGGGTCGGTGCCGCGCTCGAAGCGCTTGGACGCCTCGGAGGAGAGCTTGTGCCGGCGGGCGGTGCGGGCGATGGCGACCGGCGCGAAGTGCGCGGCCTCGATGACGACGTCGGTGGTGCCGCGCACCTCGCCCGTCGTCGCGTCCTGGACGGCGTCCGCGATCTCGGTGTCGGCGCCGCCCATGACGCCGGCCAGGCCGATCACACCGCTGTTGTCGGTGATCACCAGGTCCTCGGCGTCGAGCACCCGCTTGGCGCCGTCGAGCGTGGTGAGCTTCTCGCCGGGCTGCGCGCGGCGCACGCCGATCGGCCCGTCCACCCGGGACCGGTCGTAGGCGTGCAGCGGCTGGCCGAGCTCCAGCATCACGTAGTTGGTGACGTCCACGGCCAGGCTGATCGGGCGCATGCCGGCCTTCTGCAGCCGGCGCTGCAGCCAGATCGGCGAGCGGGCCTCGGGGTCCAGGCCGGTCACGGTGCGCGCGGTGAAGCGGTCGCAGCCGATGGGGTCGGCGACCTTGACGGGGTAGCCGTGCGCGTTGGGCGGCGGCACGTCGAGCAGCGCGGGGTCGCTCAGCGAGATCCCGTACGCGATGGCGGTCTCGCGGGCGACACCGCGCATCGACAGGCAGTAGCCCCGGTCCGGGGTGACGGCGATGTCGAGCACCTCGTCGACGAGCTCCAGCAGCGCGATCGCGTCGGTGCCGGCCTCGTGCTCCGGCGGCAGCACGATGATGCCGTCGTGGTCGTCGCCCATGCCCAGCTCGGCGGCCGAGCAGATCATGCCGTGCGAGGTGTGGCCGTAGGTCTTGCGCGCGGCGATCTTGAAGTCGCCGGGCAGCGTCGCACCGGGCAGGACGACGACGACCTTGTCGCCGACGGCGAAGTTCCGGGCGCCGCAGACGATCTCCTGGGGCTCGCCGGTGCCGTTGGCGGAGCCGACGTCGACCGTGCAGAAGCGGATCGGCTTCTTGAAGCCCTCCAGCTCCTCGATGGTGAGGACCTTGCCGACCACCAGCGGGCCGGTCAGGCCGGCGCCGAGCTGCTCGACGGTCTCGACCTCGAGGCCGGAGGAAATGAGCTTGGCCTGGACGTCACGGCCGGTTTCGCCGGCGGGCAGGTCGACGTACTCCCGCAGCCAAGAAAGCGGGATCCGCATCAGATCTCCATCCCGAACGGAAGGGTGAAACGCACGTCACCCTCGATGATGTCTCGCATGTCCTCGATGTTGTGACGGAACATCAGCAACCGCTCGATGCCGAAACCGAAGGCGAAACCGCTGTACTTGGCGGGGTCGACACCGCACGCGGTGAGCACCCGCGGGTTGACCATGCCGCAGCCGCCGAGCTCGATCCAGCCCTCGGAGGAGCAGGTCCGGCAGGGGCGGTCCGGGTTGACGGCCGACTCGCCGCGGCACGCGAAGCACTGCATGTCCATCTCGGCGGACGGCTCGGTGAACGGGAAGTAGGCGGGCCGCAGCCGGGTGGTGAGGTCGCCGCCGAACAGCGCCCGGACCATGTGGTCCAGCGTGCCCTTGAGGTCCGCCATGGTCAGGCCCTCGTCGACGGCGAGCAGCTCGACCTGCGCGAAGACCGGGGTGTGCGTGGCGTCCAGCTCGTCGGTCCGGTAGACCCGGCCGGGGCAGATCACGTAGACCGGCGGCTCGCGGTCGATCATCGACCGGATCTGCACCGGGGAGGTGTGCGTGCGCAGCACGACGCCGGACTCCGCGGACTCGCCGTCGGAGCCGCCGGACAGCGGCTTGACGAAGAAGGTGTCCTGCATCTCGCGGGCCGGGTGGTCCGGCGGGAAGTTCAGGGCGTCGAAGTTGAACCACTCGGCCTCGATCTCGGGGCCCTCGGCGACCTCGTAGCCCATGGCCACGAAGACGTCCTCGATGCGCTCCGAGAGCGTGGTGAGCGGGTGCCGGGCACCGGCCGGGACGCGGTCGTAGGGCAGTGTGACGTCCACGGCCTCCTCGACGAGCACCCGGGCGTCGCGCTCGGCCTCCAGCTCGGCCTGGCGGCCGGCCAGCGCCTTGTTCACCGCGCCGCGCGCCTGGCCGACGCGCTTGCCGGCCTCGGCCTTCGCCTGCGGCGGCAGCGCGCCGATCTCGCGGTTGGCGAGCGCGAGCGGCGAGCGGTCGCCGGTGTGCGCCACCTTGACCTCGCGCAGCTCGTCGAGGCCGGCGGCGGCGGTGATGGCGGCGAGCGCCTCGTCCCGCATGCGCTCGATCTCTTCGGGTTTCAGTGCCTCGACCTCGACAGGGTCGTACGACTTGTTCGGTGCCGACATCTCTTCCCGTTCCGAATTGGGTGCTGTGAGCGGCCTGCCCGACCGGACACAAGCCAAGGGTCCGAGTCTACTGGGGCCGCGCTGATGGGCCGGTCACGCCCGCCGGACCGGCTGGAACACGGCTCTCAGGCCATGAACGCCGGCGCCCCGACGGGCAGGATAAATCGGAACTGGGCGCCGCCGCCGGGCGCCCGGCCGACCGCGATCGTCCCGCCGTGCGCCTCGACGATGCCCTTGACGATGTAGAGGCCCAGGCCGGTGCCGCCGCGCTTGCTCCCCCGCCAGAAGCGGGTGAAGACGCGGCTCATCGACTCCTCGGGGATGCCGGGGCCCTCGTCGCTCACCGTCAGTGCCGTACCTTCCGCGCGGTCCTTGTCGGGGGTGCCCAGGAACGAGGGCGCCACCTCGATGGTGACCTGTCCGTCGCCGTGCCGCACCGCGTTTTCCAGCAGGTTGCCGAGGATCTGGTCGATCTTGTCGGGATCCGCCCACAGGGCGGGCAGCGGCTGCGTGACGTCGATCCGGAAGCGCTCCCTGGCCTGCCCGGCGGCCACGTGCGCGTCCACGTGCCGCAGCACCATCGCGGCGATGTCGATCGGCTGCCGGCGCACTTCCAGGCGCCCGGAGTCGATCCGGGAGATGTCGAGCAGCTCGGCGATGAGCCGGGTGACGCGGTTGGCGTCCTGGTCGACGGTCTCCAGCATCAGTTTCTTCTGGTCGTCGGTGAACCGCTCCCACTTCGCCAGCAGGGTCGCGGTGAAGCCCTTGACCGAGGTCAGCGGCGAGCGCAGCTCGTGCGCGACGGTGGCGATCAGCTCGGCGTGGCTGCGCTCGGTGCGGCGGCGCGCCTCCGTGCCGCGCAGGGCCACGACGAGCCGGCGGACCGGCCCGGTCGGGTGGGTGCGCACGTAGCGCGCGGAGACCAGCACCTCGCGCCCGCCGGGCAGCAGCAGGTTCCGCTCCGGCTGGCCGCGCCGGGTCGCGAGCCCCCGGTACGGGTCGGTCAGCGACCACCAGCGGCGGCCTTCGAGGTCCTCCAGCGGCAGCGCCCGCTCGATGGGCAGGCCCAGCACGTCCGCCGGCCGCAGCGCGGTGATGCGGGCGGCGGCGGAGTTGAAACAGATGACCCGGCCGTCCTCGTCCGCGACGACGAGGCCGTCGGGCAGGTCGTCGGGCGTCAGTCCGTACTCGCCCAGGCCGGTCTCCCAGCCCGCGAGCGCGGCAGGCATGGCGCTCCCGGTAGCCGCGACATCCATCTCCGCACCCCCCTTCTCAGGGCTCCCCCGGGCCGCAACCCTACTAGCTGGAGGTGACGGAGCGGCACCCTCCGGGCGCACGCTGCGCCCGGGCGGAGGCGTAGAGGCACACCGCGGCGGCCGTGGCGAGGTTCAGGCTCTCGGCCTTGCCGTGGATCGGGACGCGCACCACCTCGTCGGCGAGCGCGCGGGTCTCCTCCGGCAGCCCCCAGGCCTCGTTGCCGAAGATCCACCCGGTGGGGCCGCCCATGGTGCCCTCGTCCAGCTCCGCGTCCAGGTCGCGCACCCCGGCGCCGTCGGCGGCGACCAGCCGCACGCCGGCCGCGCGCAGGCCCGCGACGGCCTTCTCCACGGGCACCCCGACGGCGACCGGCAGGTGGAACAGGCTGCCGACCGAGGCGCGCACGCACTTGGGGTTGTACAGGTCGACGGAGGCGTCGGTGAGGATCACCGCGTCGGCGCCGGCCGCGTCCGCGCAGCGCAGCACCGTCCCGGCGTTGCCGGGGTCGCGGACGTGCGCGAGGACCGCGACGAGCTTCGGGGCGGACCGCAGGATCTCTTCGAAGGGCGAGTCCAGGAAGCGGCAGATGCCGACGATGCCCTGCGGGGTGACGGTGTCGGAGATCTCGGCGACGACCTCGTCGGTGGCGGTGAGCACCGGGGCCCCGATCGCGCGGGCGGCGGCGACGATGTCGGCGTGCCGCTCGGCGGCCTCGGGGGTCGCGTACAGCTCCACGAGCGTGCGCCCGGCGGTACCGCCGGGGTGGCCGATGGCCTCCCTGACCGCCTGCGGGCCCTCCGCGATGAACCGTCGCTCCTTGCCGCGGAAGCTGCGCTTGGCCAGCCGGTGGGCCGCGGTGACGCGCGGGGATCGCAAGGAGGTCAGCTCGGGCTCGGGGCTCGCCATGGGAGTGCTCGCTTCTGGGTGGATCCGGGAGATGGCGTGGGGAGCGTCCCTCACACCGGCCGGACGAGGAGGTGAGGGCACGACCCGGGGCGCCGGGACAGCACACGGACCCGCAGGCTCAGCCTGCGGGTCCGGGGACTGCGGGGGGATCACTCGGGGCAACCCCGGCAGTACCCCGTCGCGTCGTTCTCAGGCGGCCTTGGGCGCGTTGACGTCCGTCGGCAGCGCCTTCTTGGCAACCTCGACCAGCGCGGCGAAGGCGTTGGCGTCGTTGACGGCCAGCTCGGCGAGGATCTTGCGGTCCACCTCGATGTTGGCGGCCTTCAGACCCTGGATGAGGCGGTTGTACGTCATGTCGTTCTGACGGGCAGCGGCGTTGATGCGCTGGATCCACAGCTGACGGAAGTCGCCCTTGCGCTTCTTGCGGTCGTTGAAGTTGTAGACCAGGGAGTGGGTGACCTGCTCCTTGGCCTTGCGGTACAGGCGCGACCGCTGGCCGCGGTAACCCTTGGCCGCCTCGAGGACTGCCCTGCGCTTCTTGTGGGCGTTTACCGCCCGCTTGACGCGTGCCACTTGATGACTCCTTGTAGGGGACCGCGGGGGGACTCACGCGGCCCGAAAGCGATGGGATCCCGGTTGGACGTCGCGCCCCTCGGTGTCCTCACGGACGAGGGGGCGCGGCCGTCACAGACCGAGAAGCTTCTTGATCTTCTTGGTGTCGGCCTTGGCCAGCACGACCGTGCCGGCGAGGCGGCGCGTCTTGCTCGAGGGCTTGTGCTCGAGCAGGTGACGACGGCCGGCGCGCTCACGCATGATCTTGCCGCTGCCGGTGACCTTGAAGCGCTTGCTCGCACCGCTGTGCGTCTTGTTCTTCGGCATGTCGCCGTAGTCTCCTCGTCGCTGGCCCTCCCGTCCGCCACAGGTGCGGACGGAGAGCGTCAGTACTGTTCTTACATCCCGGAACGGTGCCCCGGGGCCCTGACCGGTCTCAGTTGCCCTCGACCGGCTTGTCGGCCGGCTTCTCAGCCGCTTCGACGACCGGCGCCTCGGCGGACTCGTCGGAACCCTCGGAGTTCTCGACGCTGCCGTCGAGCTCCTCCTGCTCCTCGGAGTCGTCGTCCGAGCCGTAACCCTGACGCTCGGCCTTGCGGACGGCCGCTGCCTCGCGGGCTTCGGCCATCGCTTCGGTCTTCTTCTTGTGAGGACCGAGAACCATGATCATGTTTCGGCCGTCCTGCTTCGGGTTCGACTCGATGAAGCCGAGTTCCTCCACGTCGGACGCCAGTCGCTGCAGCAGTCGGAAGCCCAGCTCGGGGCGGGACTGCTCGCGACCACGGAACATGATCGTGATCTTGACCTTGTCGCCCTGCTTCAGGAAGCGGACGACGTGGCCCTTCTTGGTGTCGTAGTCGTGCGGGTCGATCTTCGGCCGGAGTTTCATCTCCTTGATGACCGTGTGCGCCTGGTTCTTGCGCGCCTCACGGGCCTTCATGGCCGATTCGTACTTGAACTTCCCGTAGTCCATGAGCTTGCACACGGGCGGACGTGCGGTCGCTGCGACCTCGACCAGGTCGAGGTCGTATTCCTGCGCAAGCTCCAGGGCCTTGGCAAGCGGCACGATGCCGACCTGCTCGCCACTGGGACCGACGAGTCGCACCTCGGGGACGCGAATGCGGTCGTTGATGCGAGGCTCGACGATGCGGGGCTCGGCGCTGATGGGGCCTCCTCGGTTGCACCACGCGGCCGCCTGGCGGACAGCCGCGTAACGTCTGTGTCGTCCGACCCCTGTACGCGGAACGCAAAAAACGCCCCATACAGGTCACAGGCAGAGCTCCGCGAAACCGGGAGCACCGCCACGGAAGCCCGCGGGGCGCATCGGGCAGCACGCTCGGCATCCGGAAACCATCCGCCGAAGCACACTGCCTGACCGGACCCGCCAACCTCTCGGTCGGTCGGGTGGGAGATCGGAGCCTCCACTTGTGGGCCGGGCACAGGTGTGTCCGACCGGTCGATTTGCAAGCATACCAGTGACCTGGGGAAGCCCGTAATCGGCGGGACCGCGCCCGTCCGCACCGCGCCCGCCCCCGCCCGCACCCGTTTGCGCAGGCCGCCCGCACCGTCGCCTATCGTGAGGCCCATGAGTGACGAGAACGAGAGCCCCGACTTCGACGCGATGACGCGCGACATCGCGGACGTCCCCGCGGTCGAGGTCATCACGACGGTGGCCGTCCACCTGATGAGCGCCGCGGCCGTCAACCTGGGCCTCGCCGAGGAGGGCCCGGAGCACAAGGACCTGGACGAGGCCCGGAAGCTGATCACCGCGCTGGCCGGCCTGGTCGCCGCGGGCGCCCCCGAGATCAGCACCTACCACGCCGCCCCGCTCAAGGACGGCCTGAAGTCGCTGCAGCTGGCCTTCCGCGAGGCCTCCCTGGTGCCGGACGAGCCCGGTCACGGCCCCGGCGAGAAGTTCACCGGACCCGTCTACGGCTGAGGCGGGGAACCGGGCCTGCGGGCCGGGGCGGCCGGACGCGAGCGCGTCAGGTCGTCTCCGGCCGTTCCGCCCGGCGGCCCCCGGCCGGCTCGTCGTCCTGCCGGTCGACCGGCAGGCCGCCGTGGCGGGCCCGCAGCGGCGGGTGGGTCACGTGGTGTGCCAGCGCCGCCAGCGCGCCGCCGATCAGCGGCGCCACGATGAACAGCCAGAGCTGCGACAGCGCCGCCCCGCCCGCGAACAGGGCCGGGCCGAGGCTGCGCGCCGGATTCACCGACGTGCCGGTCAGCGGGATGCCGACCAGGTGGATCGCGGCCAGCGCCAGGCCGATGGGCAGGCCGTCGAAGCCGAGCACCGCGACCTTGCTCGTCACGGCGAGCACCACGAAGACCAGCAGGAACGTCAGCACCACCTCGACGACGAACGCGCCCCCGATGTTGATGCCGACCGCCGACCGGCTGCCGTAGCCGTTGGTGCCGAAGGCGCCGCTCGTCTTCAGCCCCGGCACCTGCTTGGCCACCAGGAAGAGCAGCGCCGCGCCCGCGATGCCGCCCAGCAGCTGGGCGACCCAGTACTCGACGGCCGTCCTGACGTTGATGCGGCCGGCGACCAGCATGCCGAGGGTGACGGCCGGATTGACGTGGCAGCCGGAGATCGGGCCGAACGTGTAGGCCAGCGCCAGCAGCGTGAAGCCGAAGGCGAGGGCGATGCCGAGGGTGCCGATGTACTCGCCGGCCAGCACCGCGGACCCGACGGCGAAGAAGACGAGCAGCAGCGTGCCCAGGAACTCGCAGGTCACTGTTGGCTTGTCCATGGGGCCTCCCGCTATCCGTTATCACCCATATGCGCGCTTTTGCCCGCTATCGCATTGTCTGCCGTTCGGGTGCATCGCACACCTCGGGGTGCGGCGGGGGCCGGGCGCGCTCAGCGGGCGAACAGCGGCGTGCCCGACACCTCGGCGTCCGCGCCCAGCAGCGCGAGGTCCAGCCCGCGCACCAGCCGGGAGCGCAGCACCTCGTCGGCGGCGAGCGCGGTCGCGAGCCGCCGGGCCACCTCGGCGACGGCCGCGCCCCGGGCGAGGACCAGGCCGAGGGTGCCGTCCGAGTCGCCCGCCGGGGACACGTAGGCGCGCAGCACGCCGGACTCCGCGGCGACGGCCGCGCGCAGCGCGCCCAGCACCTCCGGGTCGGCGAGCGGGTCCGCCTGCGCGCGGCCCTCGGCGACGGCGCGCAGCGCCGGGCCGGTGAGGGCGTACGGGGCGGGCCCGGCCAGGTCGATCAGCAGGGTGTCGGCCTTCTCGTGCGCGAGGGCCTGCAGCGCCTGGTGCAGCGGGACGGCGACCGGGCGGGCGTCGGCGCGCCAGCGGGCCAGGGACGCGACGGAGGTGAAGGCGGGCAGTGCCCGGCGGCCGTCGGCGGCCTGGATGGTGGGCACCGCCATGTCGCTGGTCTTCTCGCGGCGCAGGCCGTCGGGTCCGGTCTCGACCTCCCCCAGGACCGCCACCACGGGCACCAGCAGGCGGGCGCCGGGCAGCGCGGCGAGCACGCCGGGCTCGGCCCGGCCGTCCGCGGCGTAGGCGGTGAGGGCTGCGGCCAGCGCCGCGTCGGCGGAACCGTCGTCGTCGGCGAAGCCCGGGTCGGGGATATTCTTGAGTGACACGCTGGGCAGCGTATCGGGCCCCGGCCGGCACCCGGCGACGGCCGTCCCCCCGCCGACCCGACCGTTTTCTCAACGTTTGTTCATTCGCGTCTCAGCGTGCGCGCAGATTCGATCCCCATGCTCGAAGGAATGCGAGCTCAGAATCGGCACCGGACCCGTCGTACCGGCCGCACCGTCGTCATCGCGACCGCCGCGGCCGTCGTCCTGGCGGGCGGCGGCGCCATAGCGGGCGTCCACGCGCTGGCGCGGACTCCGGCCGGGGCGGTGGTGCGCCCGGCCGCCCCCGCGGCATCCTCGACGGGTGCGGCGCAGCCGGCCGCGGAGGGGGTGGAGAGCGTGGAACCCGAGGCATCCGCGGCGGACCGGGACCAGGAGCTGAGCGACGCGCTCGGCACCGTGGCCGGGGCGGCCGGCGCCGACTTCTCCGTCGCCGTGCTGGACACCGCGTCCGGCGCGCAGGCGGTGTACGGGGACGGGACGTACGACACGGCGAGCATCGTCAAGGTCGACATCCTCGCGGCGCTGCTGCTGCGGGCGCAGGACGCCGGGCGGGAGCTGACCGCCCAGGAGAAGGCGTACGCCGCCGTCATGATCGAGCAGAGCGACAACGACGCCGCCACGGTCCTGTGGCACGCCGTGGACGGCGCGCAGGGCCTGGCCGAGGCCAACGAGCGCCTCGGTCTGACCGGGACCGTGGGCGGTGACGGCGACCTGTGGGGGCTGACCAGGACCACCGCCGCGGACCAGCTGCGCCTGCTGCGCGCGGTGTTCGGAGACGACTCCCCGCTGGACGCCGCCTCGCGGACGTACCTGCGGGAGCTGATGGGGCGGATATCCGCCGGCCAGGACTGGGGCGTGACGGCCGCCGCGGCGTCGGCGTCCGACAGCGCGCTGAAGAACGGCTGGCTGCGGCGCAGCACGACGGGGCTGTGGGACATCAACAGCATCGGGCAGGTCACCGCGGACGGGACCACCTACCTCGTCGCGGTCCTCTCCGGCGGGCACCTCACGCAGGCCGCTGGGATCGCCCTGGCCGAGGACGTCGCGCGGGCGGCGGTCGGAGCGTTCCGGTAGGGCGCCTCCGTACGGTGCCGGGGTCCGGCGCTCAGGTGGGGATGCCGTGGCTCCCGCGGCGCCGGGGCCGGCCGAGGGCCGGGCGGAACCAGAGCAGCGCCGCCGCGCCGACCAGGACGCCGCCCAGCACCGCGCAGGTGATCGCCACCCCGTCGCCGAGGCCGCCGCCGTCCGCGGGCGGTGCGAGCGTGACCGTCGGGCCGGAGCCGAAGTACCGGCGGGCGGACGGCGCCGGGGTCGGCGCCTCGGCCCGGGGCTCCAGCCGCGCCGCCGCCTTGAGCGCCGCGGCCGGGTCCACCAGGCCGGTGCCGACCGCGTCGTTGCGGCCGCCGGCCGGCCGCTCGCGGGTGGTGCTCTCCAGGAGCTGCTTGATCTGCGCGGGGCTCAGCTTCGGGTACGCCGAGCGGATCAGGGCCACCGCGCCGGAGACGTACGCGGACGCGGGGCTGGTCCCCCAGCCCTCGTAGTACTTGCGGTTGGGGTCGGCCAGGATCACGTTGACGCCGGGCGCCGAGACGGACGCGTACCAGCGCCGGGTGGAGAACGAGGCGTGCGCGCCGACCCGGTCCACGGCCCCGACGGCGATCACCCCGGGGTAGGCGGCCGGGTACGAGGCCCGGTCCGCCTGCTCGCCGCCGTTGCCCGCCGACGCCACGACGACCACGCCCTTGCCCAGCGCGTACTGGATCGCGTTGTCGTACTCCGCCGTCGGCGCGGCGGTCGCGCTGTCGTCGCCGAGCGACAGGTTGATCACCCCGGCCCCGTGGTCGGCGGCCCAGCGGATCCCCTCCGGCACGGCCTTGCCCTTGCTCGCGCGGGCCTCGTCGCGCCGGGGGTCCTTCTCCTCCAGGATCACCCGCACCGGCAGGATCCTGGAGCGGGGCGCGATGCCGAGGACGCCCTGCGTGTACCCCGGGCCGTGCCCGTGGCCGGCGATGATCGCGGCCATGCCGGTGCCGTGCTTGGCCCAGGTGCTGTCGCCGGGTCCGGCGCCGAAGCCGATGAGGTCGTTGCCCGGCAGCACCTGACCGGCGAGGTCGGGGTGGGTGGCGTCGACGCCGGTGTCCAGCACGGCGACGGTGACGCCCGCGCCCTGGCTGGTGCGCCAGGCCTCGTGGGCGTGCATCGCGTCCAGCGTCCACTCCGCGTCGCGGATCGAGTCGGCGCGGGCGGACGTGGCCGGCAGCACGGCGAGGAGCGCGGCCAGCGCGACGGCGGCGGTGCGCCCGAGGGCGGCGGACCTCCTCATGACGCCCCCCGGGAGGACGTGTCGGCCGTGACGCTCCTGCGCAGCCGGCTGTCGAGGTCCGCGGCGAGGACGAGGGCGTCGGTGCCGAGGCCGGCCTGGGCCGGGGCGGAGGTGGCGCCGGGCGCGGTGGCCGCGGCGGCGGGCTGGGGTTCGGCGACCGGGCGGCCGTCCGCGAAGCCGCTCACCGCGTAGACCACGACGGGGAGGGTGGCGGAGACGTTCACCGTCCAGCTGGCCCGCTGCGCGTCGCCGAACGAGGCCGCAGCGGTGCCGGGGAAGGCGACCGGACGGGGCATCAGGTCGGTGCGGGAGCCGAGGCGTTCGCTGCTCCAGCGGTGGTTCAGCGCGGTCATCCCGGCGGGGTCGCCGCCGGTGACGAGCAGGCCGACGGTGGTGACGCGGCTGGAGGTGGCGTCGACGTAGGTGGCGCGCACCACCTGGACGCAGCCCACCGGGGCCAGCACCTTCGTCAGCAGCGGGTCGAAGGCGCCCGCGCAGCCGGCGGCCGGGGCGACCCCGACGCGGGTGTAGGTGCGGTCGGCGCCGCCGGGCCCCGCGCCCGGCCGGCGCACGACGGGCGGCAGGAGCGTGTCGACCGGGACGCTGTGCCACAATTCGCCCGCGCGGGCGTAGGCGCTCTGCGTGCTCCCGACGGCGGCGGGGTCGTGGTTGATCAGCGCGCCGGTGGCGGCTCCGGTGAACAGGCCGAGGCCCAGGACGAGGCAGAGCGCCGACGCGGTCCGGGTCGCGGCCGTGCGGGGCGGTCGCGCGGGCGGCGCGGGAACCCCGAACGGCCCGGTCGCGGGGGCCGGTTGCGGCGTCGGGCCGTCCCAGGTGTGCCGCTGCGGCGGCGGTGGCACGGTGGGGTGCGGGGGTTCGGGGTGCGGGGGTTCGGGGTGCGGGGGTTCGGGGTGCCGCGACAGGAACGGTGACGGGGCCGCGGCCGGCGGGGGCGGGGTGGCGGGCGGCGGCGGGACCGTCGGCGGTGCGGGCGGCGGGTGCTGCGGGCGCTCCTGCGGGCGGCGGGGGGCGATCTGCTCGCGGGCGGCCGGGCGGTGCACGGGCCGGGGCGGGGTCGTCGGGTAGAGCGGGGGGAACGCGGGCGGCTGCGGAGGGGACGGCTGCCCCGGTCCGTTCTCGACCCCCGTGCTCACCGGCGCCCCCTCGTGATGTCCGTACGTCGCCCGGACCGTCTCTGCCGGGCTGCCGCCGGGAGGTGGCCCGCCCAGGACGCCGGGTTCCGCCCGCGCCACGGGCTCCGCCCCCGCGTCGGAAACGGTCAGGGCGCCACTCTACGGGCTCCGGCCCTGCGGTGGATCGGGGGCGGCGCAGGTCGCGGGGGTAGCGCGGGACGCGCGTCGCGGCCGGGCCGCGCAGAACCGGCGGTACCGGGATGTTCCGCCCGGAGCGGCCCCGGCCGCTTCCCCGCCGCCTGTGCGGCCGCTCCCCCGGCGCGCCGCCGGCCCGCCCGTACCGCCCGGAACCTGTGGGTGTCCCGGGACCCCTACCGCTCGGTAGTCGCCGTCTGGCAAGCTGCGCGCATGTCTGATCCCGCAGCCGACCGCGTCCGGTACGACCGGGCCACCGCCCACCTCGACGCCCCGGTCGCCATCGTCGACCTGGAGGCGTTCGACGCCAACGCCGCCGACCTGACCCGCCGGGCCGGCGGGAAGCCGATCAGGGTGGCGTCCAAGTCGGTGCGGTGCCGGGCGCTGCTGGAACGGGTGCTGGCCCGCGACGGGTTCGCGGGCATCATGTCGTTCACCCTGGACGAGTCGCTGTGGCTGGCGCGGGCGGGCTTCGAGGACGTGCTGCTGGCGTACCCGTCCGCCGACCGCGACGGTTTCGCGGCGCTGGCCGGGGATCCGAAGCTGGCCGCCGCCGTGACGGTGATGGTCGACGACCCCGCCCAGCTGGACCTGATCGACGCGGCCCGGCGCGGCGGCTCGGAGCGGGTCAGGGTCTGCCTGGAGCTGGACACCTCGCTGCGGATGCTCGGCGGCCGGGTGCGGATCGGCGCGCTGCGCTCCCCGCTGCGCGAGCCCGCGCAACTGGCCGAGCTGGCCCGTGCCATCGCCCGCCGGCCCGGCTTCTCGCTGGTCGGGATCATGGCGTACGAGGGCCATGTGGCCGGCGTCGGCGACGCGCTGGCCGGCCGGCCGGTGCGCTCGCGGGTGATCCGGCTGATGCAGTCGGCCGCGCGCAGGGAACTGGCGGCCCGGCGGGCCGAGGTGGTGCGGGCGGTGCGCGCGGTCGCCCCCGACCTGGAGTTCGTCAACGGCGGCGGGACCGGCAGCGTGCAGCACACGGCGGCGGAGGACGCGGTCACCGAGATCGCGGCCGGGTCCGGGCTGTTCGTGCCGCGGCTCTTCGACAACTACACGTCGTTCCGGGGGCGTCCGGCGGCGCTGTTCGCGCAGCCGGTGGTGCGCCGTCCCGGCGTGGGCGTCGTGACCGTGCTGGGCGGCGGCTATCCGGCGTCGGGCGCCGCGGGCGCCGACCGGCTGCCCGTGCCGTACCTGCCGCAGGGGCTGCGCTACGACCCGCAGGAGGGCCCCGGCGAGGTGCAGACGCCGCTGATCGGCTCGCCCGCGGACGATCTGCTGATCGGCGACAAGGTGTGGTTCCGGCACGCCAAGGCCGGTGAGCTGTGCGAGCGCTTCGCGGAACTGCACCTGGTGGAGGGCGACCGGGTCACTTCGGCGGTGCCGACCTACCGCGGCGAGGGCAAGACGTTCCTCTGAACGTCCGCCCCCGCCGCCGGCGGCGGGCGGCCCCGGTCAGACGCCGGTGCCGCCCGTGCCGCCGGAGCCGCTCGCGGCCTTGATGCCCTGGGTGATCCGGTCCATGTCGGCGAGGCCGGGCGCCTGGGCGTTGATGTCGAAGCCGTAGCGGACCAGGACGAGCTGCTTGGGGTCGGACGGTGACGGGAAGACGAGCGACTGGACGTAGCCGTCGTCGCCGACCTTCGTCACGACCTGCCAGCGCACCAGGTACCCCTGCTGCCCGGCGACGGTGACCGGCTGCGACAGCAGCTCCTTGTGGGAGGTGAGACCGCCCGCGTAGGACTGCTCCGCGTTGGTCGCGATGTCCTCCTTGGCGGCCGCCTCGGGCGTCGTGCCCTTGAGCTTGGCCGCCGCGGCGGGCACCGAGAACACCCCGCCGCGCACGCAGTTCTGCGTCGGGTCGGCGACGCACGGGTAGCCGCCGATGGTCAGCCCCGCGCCGCTGGCGCCCGTCTTGCCCTGCCACCCCGGCAGGATCGGCAGGCTGATCCTGTCCAGGGCGTCCACGACGGCGCCACTGGTCTTCGGCGCGTCCTCGGGGCCCTGCGACGGGTCGCCGGGCGTGCCGCTGGGCTTGTCGCCCGGGGTGCGCGGCGCGCTCGCGGACGGGGCCGCCTGCTCCGCGCCCTTGTCCCCGCCGCTGTCCTTGAGCATGACGACGCCGCCGACCACACCGCCGATCAGCACCAGGACCGCGACGACGCCGATCGCGATGACCCCGCCGCGGCGGGGGGGGCGGGGCCGCCCCCCCCCCCCCGGGGGGGGGGGGGGGGGGGGGGGGGGGGGGGGGGGGGCCGGGTCCGCCGGGGCCAGGGCGGGGCGGGGGGTCAGGCTGCACGCGCGGGCC
>NZ_JBEYJD010000081.1:0-23448 GCF_040636125.1 Streptomyces sp. NPDC006733
CGAGCCGGTCGAGTACCCGCCCGGAAAGATGGTGCGGGGCGATGTTCACTTCGATATTGAACTGCGCCAGCTCGGTCCAGGAACCGGACGCGGGCGCTTCCGCGTTCCCTGCGGTGATTCGCTTAGAGCGCTGCTCAATATATTTCGGCACCTGGAAGGAGCGATGCTTCCCTGGTGAGGTCGTCACAGTTAGAGTGACGTTCTAATTCTTCGTGCATGCCGGGAGGCGCGCCATGCGACTGACCCCGACCGAACGGGACCGCCTGCTGCTGTTCGGCGCCGCCGAGCTGGCGCGCGCCCGCCGGGCGCGCGGCCTGCGGCTGAACGTGCCCGAGGCGACCGCGCTGATCGCCGACGCCGTCTGCGAGGCGGCCAGGGACGGCCGCCGGCTGGCCGAGGCCATCGCGGCCGGGCAAGCCGTCCTCGGGCCCGAGGACGTGCTGCCGGGCGTGGCCGACGTGGTCAGGGAGGTGCACGTCGAGGCGGTCTTCGACGACGGCTCCCGGCTCGCGGTGGTCACCGACCCGATCGGCGGCGGCGCCCTCGGCGACGACGCCCCCGGCGCCGTACTGACCGGCCCGGCCGTCCCGGACCGGGCCCCCTCGGTGACGGTGACCGTGCACAACACCGCGACCGTGCCGGTCAGCGTGACCTCGCACTTCCACTTCTTCGAGGCCAACCCGCGGTTGGACTTCGACCGCTCCGCCGCCTACGGCATGCGGCTCGCCGTCCCGGCGGGCTCGTCGGTGCGCTTCGGCCCGGGGGAGTCCGCGCAGGTGGGCCTGGTGCCGATCGGCGGCGACCGGGTCGCGATCGGCTTCGCCGGGCTGGTGGACGGCCCGCTGGACGCTCCCGGCGCGCGGCAGGAGGCCCTGCGCAGGGCCGCCGCCTGCGGCTACCTCGGCGTCCGCACTCCGGAGGAGGGCTCATGACCGGGATCGATCCGCGCGAGTACGTGGCGGTGCACGGCCCGCGGGCCGGGGACCGGGTGCGGCTGGGCGATTCGGGGCTCGTCGTGCGGGTGGAGTCCGACGCGCAGTTGCCGGGGGACGAGTTCCTGGCGGGGTTCGGCAAGACGGCCCGCGACGGGATGCACCTCAAGGCCGCGGCCGTTCGGGACACCTGTGACGTGGTGATCAGCAACGTGGTGGTGATCGACGCGGTGCTGGGCATCCGCAAGGTGTCGATCGGCATCCGGGAGGGGCGGATCTGCTCGGTGGGCCGGGCGGGCAACCCCGACACGCTCGACGGGGTCGATGTCGTCGTCGGCACCGGCACGACCATCGTCTCGGGAGAGGGTCTGATCGCGACGGCGGGCTCGGTGGACACCCACGTCCACCTGCTCTCCCCCCGCATCATGGAGGCCTCCCTCGCCTCCGGCGTCACCACCATCATCGGCCAGGAGTTCGGCCCGGTGTGGGGCGTCGGCGTCAACTCCCCGTGGGCGCTGCGCCACGCCTTCAACGCGTTCGACGCGTGGCCGGTCAACATCGGCTTCCTGGCCCGTGGTTCCTCCTCCGATCCGGCGCCGTTGGTGGAGGCGCTGGCGGAGGGCGGGGCGTCGGGCTTCAAGGTGCACGAGGACATGGGCGCGCACACCCGGGCGCTGGACACCGCGCTGCGGGTCGCGGAGGAGCACGACGTGCAGGTCGCGCTGCACAGCGACGGGCTGAACGAGTGCCTGTCGGTGGAGGACACCCTCTCCGTGCTCGACGGCCGCACCATCCACGCCTTCCACATCGAGGGGTGCGGTGGCGGCCATGTGCCGAACGTGCTGAAGATGGCGGGGGTGCGGAACGTCATCGGCTCGTCGACCAACCCCACGCTGCCCTTCGGGCGGGACGCGGTCGCCGAGCACTACGGCATGATCGTCTCGGTCCACGACCTCAAGACCGACCTGCCGGGCGACGCGGCGATGGCCCGCGACCGGATCCGCGCCGGGACGATGGGCGCCGAGGACGTGCTGCACGACCTGGGCGCCATCGGCATCACCTCCTCCGACGCCCAGGGCATGGGGCGGGCGGGCGAGACCGTGCGCCGCACCTTCCAGATGGCCAGGAAGATGAAGGCCGAGCGGGGGCCGATGGAGGGCGACGGACCCGCCGACGACAACGGGCGCGTGCTGCGCTACATCGCCAAGCTCACGATCAACCCGGCGATCGCGCACGGCCTGGCCCACGAGGTCGGCTCCCTGGAGGCCGGCAAACTCGCCGACATCGTGCTGTGGAAGCCGCAGTACTTCGGCGCCAAACCGCAGATGGTCCTCAAGTCGGGCTTCCCCGCCTACGGCGTCACCGGCGACCCCAACGCCGCCACCGACACCTGCGAACCCCTCGTCATCGGACCGCTCTTCGGCGCGCACGGCGCGACCGCGGCCGACCTGTCCGTCGCGTTCGTCGCCCGCGCGGCGGTCGAGTCCGAGAACGACCGGATGCCCACCCGGCGCCGCCGGGTCGCGGTGCGCGGCACGCGCGGCATCGGGCCGGCGGACCTGCGGTTCAACTCCCGCACCGGCCAGGTCGACGTGGACGGCGGCACCGGCCTGGTGACCCTCGACGGCGATCCGCTGCGCTCGGAGGCCGCCGACCGGGTCTCCCTCAACCGCCTGTACTTCTTGTGACAAGGACCCGCACCATGATGAACACCCCCGCCGCCGACGGCTTCCGGATGCCGGCCGAGTGGGCCCCGCACGCCCGCACCTGGATGGCACTGCCGTCCCCCAGCACCACCTTCGCGGACGACGAGGACCTCGACGTCTCCCGCCGCGCCTGGGCCGAGGTCGCCCGCACCATCAGCCGCTACGAGCCGGTCACCGTCCTCACCACACCCGGTGACGGCGACGCGGCCCGCGCACTGCTGGGCTCCGGTGTCGACGTCGTGGAGCAGCCGCTCAACGACGCGTGGATGCGCGACATGGGCCCGACGTTCCTGGTCCGCGACGGCGAGCTGGCCGCCGCGAAGTGGGTGTTCAACGGGTGGGGCGGCCAGGAGTGGGCGCGGTGGGACCTGGACTCGCAGGTCGGCGCGCGGGTCGCCGAGCTGGCCGGGGCGCGCGGCTACGCCTCGCCGCTGGTCAACGAGGGCGGCGGCATCCACGTCGACGGCGAGGGCACGGTGCTGCTCACCGAGACCGTCCAGTTGGACCCGGGCCGCAACCCGGGGTGGACGAAGGAGCGCGTCGAGGAGGAGCTGCACGCGCACCTCGGCACGACGAAGGCGATCTGGCTGCCGCGCGGGCTGACCGCCGACTACGGGCGCTTCGGCACCCGTGGACATATCGACATTCTGGCCGCCTTCGTCCGGCCGGGAACGGTCGTCGTCCACAGCCAGCAGGACCCGTCGCACCCGGACCACGCGGTGTCGCGGGAGGCGATCGAGCTGCTCGGATCCGCCACCGACGCGCGCGGGCGCGCCCTGGAGGTGGTCGAGCTGCCCGCCCCCTCGGTCACCCGGGAGGACGGCGAACCGGTCGACTACTCTTACGTCAACCACTACCTGTGCAACGGCGCCGTCGTGCTGTGCTCCTTCGACGACCCGGCCGACCGGGTCAACGCGGAGATCTTCGGCCGTCTCTTCCCCGAGCGCGAAGTGGTCCTCGTCGAGGCCCGCACGATCTTCGCGCACGGCGGCGGCATCCACTGCATCACGCAGCAGCAGCCCCGGGTGTGACACGGGGATGACATCGTCGGAGGACGCGGTGACCGGACAGCCCCGCGCCAGGCGGCGGCTCAAGCAGCCCCGCGAGCTGGTGATGGCCGCCGCGATGACGGCCATCGCCGAGCGCGGCCTGGCCGAGCTCACCCTCGTCGGCCTCGGCCGCGAGGTCGGGATGAGCAGCGGCCACGTCCTCTACTACTTCGGCAGCAAGGACGAGTTGCTGCTGCAGACCCTGGAGTGGAGCGAGGAGCAGCTCGGCGCCCAGCGCCGGGCCCTGCTGTCCCGGCCGCTGCCCGCCCGCGAACGGCTCGACCTGGTCGTCGACCACTACCTCGCCGACGGCCACCGCGATCCGCACTGGGTGCTGTGGTCCGAGGTCTGGACCCGCTCGCAGTTGGGCGAGGAGGGTCTGCGGCGGCAGCTCGCCTTGGAGCTGGCCTGGCACCGTGACCTGGTGGCGCTGCTCGCCGAGGGCGTCTCGCGCGGCGAGTTCCGCGCCACCGACCCCGAGCGGTTCTCCGTCCGGCTGCGCGCCCTGCTGGACGGCTTCGGTACGCACCTCGTCGTCGGCCTGCCCGGCACCGACCGCGAAGCGGTCCTCGGCCACGTCCGGGAGTTCCTCCAGGACGGGCTGTACGCGCCCCCCGCGTGAGCCGGCACGGCAGGAGGCGCCCTTGCGGGGGAACGGTGCGTTCCGGCACGGTCGTTGACCATGAGCACCGAGAGCACCACGGGGCGCGCCGACGGACAGCAGCACTGGAAGAAGATCTGGGTCGGCTCGGCCGGCAACATGGTCGAGTGGTTCGACTGGTTCGTGTACTCGACGTTCGCCACGTACTTCGCCTCCTCGTTCTTCCCCAAGGGGGACGAGACCGCCCAGATGCTGAACACGATGGGCATCTTCGCGGTCGGCTTCTTCATGCGGCCGGTGGGCGGCTGGCTGCTCGGCCGGATCGGTGACCGCAAGGGCCGCAAGGCCGCGCTGACGCTCTCGGTCACCTTGATGTCGGCGAGCGCGGTGCTGATCGCCGCCGCCCCGACGTACGCGGTCGCCGGGTACGGCGGCGCGGCCGTGCTGCTGGTCGCGCGGCTGCTGCAGGGCCTGTCGGTGGGCGGTGAGTACGCGGCGAGCGCCACGTATCTGACGGAGGCGTCGGCGCCGGGCCGCCGGGGATTCGCCTCCAGCTTCCAGTACGTGTCCATGACGGTCGGGCAGATCATCGGGCTCGGGCTGCAGCTCGTCCTCCAGCACACGATGTCGGACGGCGCGCTGCACAGCTGGGGCTGGCGGATCCCGTTCATCGTCGGCGCCCTGGGCGCGGCGATCGTCTTCTACCTGCGGCGCAACATGCTGGAGACGGAGGTCTACGAGGAGGCCGGAGCGGACGCGGGCGGGACGGGGGAGGACCGCGGCACGCTGGGGACGCTGTGGAAGCACCGGCGCGAGGCGTTCCTCGTCATGGCGCTCACGATGGGCGGCACGGTCGCCTACTACACGTACACCGTCTACCTTACGAAGTACCTGTCCAGCAGCGCGGGGCTGCCCAAGCAGACGGCGACCCTGGTCAGCTTCTGCGCGCTGACGGTCTTCGCCTGCCTGCAGCCGCTCGCGGGAGCGCTGTCGGACCGCATCGGCCGCCGGCCCCTGCTGATCACCTTCGCCGTCGGCTCGACGTTCCTCACCGTCCCGGTCATGACGATGCTCCGGCACGTCAGCGGCTTCTGGTCGGCCCTGGGGCTCGCGCTGCTCGCGCTGGTGGTCGTCACCGGCTACACGTCGATCAACGCGTGCGTGAAGGCCGAGCTCTTCCCGACCCACATCCGCGCCCTGGGCGTCGCCCTGCCCTACGCCCTCGCCAACGCCCTCTTCGGCGGCACCGCGGAATACGTCGCCCTGTGGTTCAAGAAGGCCGGCGTCGAGTCCGGCTTCTCCTGGTACGTGGCGGGCTGCGCGGCCGTCTCGCTCGTGGTGTACCTGTCGATGCGCGAGACGCGGGAGATCGACCTGCACCGGGTGGGACGCGACACGCCGGATCGCGAACGAGCGCTCGCATCCTGAGACGGGGACGAGCACGGGGGCGGGTCTGTGCCAGACTGCTGCCGTGCTCTCCAACGTCATCATTATGGACAGCGCACGCCGGTCCGCAGTGAGCGCCCCGTAGAAAACGTACGGCCGCGATTACCGTGTCCCAGACCCGCGTGCAGACCTCTCGCATCCGCGAGAGGTTTTTTCGTTTCCCGGCCCACCCACGCCGGGCGCGAAGCGCGAGGGATCATTGGGGACAAGTGGAGACGGGTCTTCCGGTAACCACTCATCCGACAGGAGCCTCACCACCATGACAGCCGCATTGGACGACAGCTTCCATGTCTTCGACACCACGTTGCGCGACGGCGCGCAGCGTGAGGGGATCAACCTCACCGTCGCGGACAAGCTGACGATCGCCCGGCACCTGGACGACTTCGGGGTGGGTTTCATCGAGGGCGGCTGGCCCGGCGCCAACCCCCGGGACACCGAGTTCTTCGCCCGGGCGGCCACCGAGCTGGAGCTGCGGCACGCCACGCTGGTCGCCTTCGGGGCGACCCGCAGGCCGGGCGGCAAGGCCGCCGAGGACATGCAGGTCAAGGCGCTGCTGGACTCCGAGGCCCCGGTGATCACGCTGGTCGCCAAGTCCCATGACCGGCACGTCGAGCTGGCGCTGCGCACCACGCTGGAGGAGAACCTGGAGATGGTCCGCGACACCGTCTCCTACCTGCGCGAGCAGGGACGGCGGGTCTTCGTCGACTGCGAGCACTTCTTCGACGGCTACAAGGCCAACCCGGAGTACGCGAAGCAGGTCGTCCGGACGGCGCACGAGGCCGGCGCCGACGTCGTCGTGCTCTGCGACACCAACGGCGGCATGCTGCCGGCGCAGGTCCAGGCCGTGGTCGGCCTCGTCCTGGCCGACACCAACGCGCGCCTGGGCATCCACGCCCAGGACGACACCGGGTGCGCGGTCGCCAACACGCTCGCGGCCGTCGACGCCGGAGCAACGCACGTGCAGTGCACGGCGAACGGCTACGGCGAGCGGGTCGGCAACAGCAACCTGTTCCCCGTCGTCGCCGCGCTGGAGCTCAAGTACGGCAAGAAGGTACTCCCCGACGGCGCGCTGGCCGAGATGACGCGCATCTCGCACGCCATCGCCGAGGTCGTCAACCTCGCGCCCTCCACCCACCAGCCCTACGTCGGCGTCTCCGCCTTCGCCCACAAGGCCGGCCTGCACGCGTCGGCCATCAAGGTCGACCCGGACCTCTACCAGCACATCGACCCCGAGCTGGTCGGCAACACCATGCGGATGCTCGTCTCCGACATGGCGGGACGCGCCTCCATCGAGCTCAAGGGCAAGGAGCTCGGCATCGACCTCGGCGACGACCGCGAGCTCGTCGGCCGGGTCGTCGCCCGCGTCAAGGAGCGCGAGCTCCAGGGGTACACCTACGAGGCGGCCGACGCCTCGTTCGAGCTGCTGCTGCGCGACGAGATCGACGGCCGCCCCCGCCGCTACTTCCGCGTCGAGTCCTGGCGGGCGATCGTCGAGGACCGCCCCGACGGCATCCACGCCAACGAGGCGACGGTGAAGGTGTGGGCGAAGGGCGAGCGCATCGTCGCCACGGCCGAGGGCAACGGCCCGGTCAACGCGCTGGACCGCGCGCTGCGCGTCGCCCTGGAGCGGATCTACCCCCAGCTCGCCGAACTGCAGCTCGTCGACTACAAGGTCCGCATCCTCGAAGGACGCCAGGGCTCCGACTCCACGACCCGCGTCCTGATCACCACGAGCGACCGCCAGGGCGAGTGGAACACCGTCGGCGTCGCGGAGAACGTGATCGCCGCCTCCTGGCAGGCACTGGACGACGCGTACGCCTACGGGCTGCTGCGCGCGGGCGTCGACCCGCAGGAGTGAGCCGCCGGCGGGCCGGAGCGCGGTGGGACCGGCCCCGGCGCTGAGCGGGATGAGACGGGTCCGGGCGGCGGGGGAGCGCGTGCGCGCCCCGCGCCGCCCCCGCACACCCTCTGGCGGACGCGCGTAGAACTCGGGCACACTCGTCACGCACCAACAGCGGCACCTGCATCCAACCGCCCCACCGGTCGCACGTATCCCGCAGGAGGTCCACCCATGAGGTCCCGCAGCACCCCCACGCTCCGCACCGTCCTCAGCGCGCTGGTTCTCGCCCTCGGCGTGCTCTTCGCCCCGGGCGTCGGTCTCGCCGCCCCCCACGACGCCTACGCCGTCAGCAAGCTGACGCACGCGCAGGCCACGTCCATGTTCAGCTCGGCCGGCATCACCTGGTCGTCCTCGGGCGGCTGTTCCAACCGCAACGTCTCCACCTGCACCTCCTTCGACCAGCTCAACCTGGCCACCGCCCAGGGCGCCGTCACGCTGCGGAACGCGAGCGGCTGCGCCATCAACATCACCGGCGGCACGGAGACCGGCCACGCGAGCGGCACGTACAGCCACTGGAACGGCTACAAGCTCGACATGGGCAAGAGCACCTGCCTGACCAACTACGTCCACCGCTTCACCTACATCGGACTGCGGGGCGACGGCGCTCCGCAGTACAAGTCGGGGTCCGGGAACATCTACGCGGACGAGGGCAGCCACTGGGACGTCCTCTATTACAACTGCGGCGGCTGCTGAACAGTAGCGAACAGACCCAAACAGACCTGAACAGGTCTACCGCGGGTTGGACTTCCGGAAGCGGGTTGTTGGACTCCCGCTTCCGGAAGTGGCAGCTCCGTTGACCGGTGCTCCGGCGCGCCACTACTCAGGGCACATGTCGCGAAGAATCCGCACGGCGTGCGCGCTCGCCGCCGTCTCCTCAGCCGTCCTGGCCCTGGCGGGGCCCGCACTGCCGGCCGCCGCCGTCCCCGCTCCCGCCACCGCCCTCGCTCCCGCCGCCGCACCCGGCACCGGGACCATCGCCTCCGGGCAGCTGTCGGTGGCCGTCGCCACCGACTTCCCCCGGGTGATCTCGTACACCGACACCGCCTCGGGGGCGGTGCTCGGTGCGAGCAGCGCTCCGGTCACCGCCGTCACGCTCAACGGCACCGCGTACCCGGTGGCCCTCAAGCAGCCCGCGGTCCTCGACGCCGCCTCCGCCCGCTACACCCTGGTCTTCCCCGCGCTCTCCGGGGTCGAGCTGGACGCCTCGCTGTCGGTGTCGGGGCGGGTGACGACCTTCCGGGTCGACGCGGTCCGCGACACCACCGCGTTCCGCGTCGGGACGATCGACATCCCCGGCCACGACCTGGTCGCGGTGGCGAGCACGGACACCGGCGCCGCCACCGCCTTCACCACCCTGGACCCCGACTCGACCCGCACGGCCGACGTCTTCGGCACCGTCACCTCCGGCACCGCCGCGCAGAGCTCGCCGGTCGGAGCCACGTACGCGATCGTCAACACCGGCAGGCTCGCCGCGGCCGTGGAGTCCGACTCCTCGTACGACAAGCCCTCGGGCGCCACCGACGGGGACGACGCCCGCTTCTGGCACCAGGCGGTCAAGGGCTCCGACGGCACCGTCCGGGTCGGGGTCCGGTCGGGGCAGTGGACGTACCGGGGGGCGGGCTCCGACCGGCCCGCGACCGGTGACGGGCTGCCGTGGGCGAAGGTGGTCGTCACCCCGGACGCCAACGGCGACGGGCTGGTGGACTGGCAGGACGGCGCCGTCGCGTTCCGCTCGATCGCGGTCCAGCCGCAGGGCGGCGACCAGACGCCGAACCGGGTGATCACCCACATCCCGTTCAACTTCGCCAGCCAGGCCACCCACCCGTTCCTGCGCACCCTCGACGACGTCAAACGCCTGTCCCTGTCCACCGACGGCCTCGGGCAGCTCGCCCTCCTCAAGGGGTACCAGTCGGAGGGCCACGACTCGGCGCACCCCGACTACGGCGGCAACTACAACAAGCGCGCGGGCGGGCTCACCGACCTGAACGCGCTGCTCAAGGACGGCAGGAAGTGGGGCGCCACCTTCGGAGTGCACGTCAACGCCACCGAGGCGTACCCCGTCGCGAACCACTTCAGCGACGGCCTGGTCGACACCGGCGCCAAGGGCTGGAACTGGCTCGACCAGAGCTACTACATCGACCAGCGCAAGGACATCAACAGCGGCTCGCTCGCCCAGCGCTTCCAGCAGCTGCGCGACGAGACCGACGCCAACCTGTCGCTGCTCTACCTGGACGTCTACTACACGCACGGCTGGATCGCGGACTCGACCCTGAACGCGCTCAGGGCGCAGGGGTGGAACGTCGGCACGGAATGGGCCGACAAGTTCGAGCGCGGCTCGCTGTGGTCGCACTGGGCCAACGACCTGGACTACGGGGGCCCGACGAACAAGGGCCTCAACTCGAAGATCATCCGGTTCATCCGCAACGGCCAGAAGGACGTCTGGAACAGCGACCCGATCCTCGGCCAGACCTCGCTCGTCGGCTTCGAGGGGTGGACCGGCGAGAACGACTGGAACGCCACGGTCGCCAATGTCTGGCAGAAGAACCTGCCCGCCAAGTTCCTCCAGCACTACGACATCACCAAGTGGTCCGCCGACCGCATCGACTTCACCGGCAACGTCCACGGGGCCACCGAGAGCGGCAGGCGCGCCCTGTACGCGGGCACCGCCAAGGTGCTCGACGGTGACACCTACCTCCTGCCCTGGATGAGCGGCTGGGGCGAGGCCGAGCAGCAGGACAAGCTCTACCACTACAACAAGGCTGGCGGCACGACCACCTGGACGCTGCCCGCGGCCTTCGCGTCCGCGTCCTCGTTCACGCTCTACAAGCTCACCGACAACGGCCGGGTCGCGGCCGGGACCGTCACCCCGTCGGGCGGCAAGGTGACGCTGACCGCCGCCGCCAACCAGGCGTACGCGCTCTACCCGAACGCTGCGCCCGCGCAGCAGGGCCCGCAGTGGGGCGAGGGGACGCTTCTCAAGGACCCCGGCTTCAACGCGAACGGCCTCGGCGACTGGACGAAGGCCGGGACCGTCGCCAACGACACCGACGGCCTCGGCCGCCGCAGCGCCGCGCTCACCGGCACCGCCGCCGCGTCGCTCTCCCAGCAGATCACCGGCCTCACCCCGGGCGCGGTCTACAGCGCCTCCGCCTGGATCGAGGTCGCCCCGGGCGCGACGCGGCACACCGTGCTGTCCGCGGGCGGGGTGTCGGTCGCCGTGGACAGCTCGGCGCTGCAGAACGCCGTCGCGGCGAGCGACTGGCACGACACCGCCATGCAGCGGGCCAAGGTGAACTTCACGGCGCCCGCGAGCGGCACGGTCACGTTCCAGGTCGCCGCCGCGGCCGGGAGCGCGGCGAAGGTCCGGGTGGACGACGTGCGGGTGGTGGCGAACGCGCCCGCCACGAAGGCCGGCACCGTCGCCTACGAGGACTTCGAGGCCGTCGACCAGGGCTGGGGTCCGTTCCTCAAGGGCAACGCGGGCGGGGTGACCGACCCGCGGACGCACATCGCGCAGAAGCACGCGCCCTACACCCAGGCCGGCTGGAACGGGAAGCTCACCGACGACGTCATCGGCGGCGCGGAGTCGCTGAAGTCGCACGACGAGAACAGCGGGATCGTGTACCGCACCGCGCCCTGGACCGTCCCGATGACCGCCGGGCACACGTACAAGGTCGAGTTCGACTACCAGTCGAGCCACGCGGGCGCGTACACCTGGGACACCGGCACCGGGACCACCGCGTCCCGGCGGACGGCCCTGCCCCAGGCGCGGACCACCACCCACTTCAGCGAGCAGGTGCTCGCGGGCGCCGGGAGCTGGGTCGGGCTGGAGAAGCTCGGCGGCGCACCGGCCGACGCCGACCTGACCCTCGACGGCTTCACCGTCACCGACCTGGGCGGCACCCCGCCGCCCAGCGGCACCTGGGCCAGCGACCTGACCTGGGTGTCGGCGACCAACGGCTGGGGGCCCGCGGAGCGCGACCGGTCCAACGGCGAGCAGGCGGCCGGTGACGGCGGCGCGCTGACGGTGGGCGGCACGGTCTACGCCAAGGGCCTGGGCACGCACGCGGCCTCCACCATCCGCTACGACCTCGCCGGGAAGGGCTGCGCCTCGTTCACCGCGCAGGTGGGCGTGGACGACGAGCAGGCGTCCCGGGGGTCGGTGACGTTCACGGTGCTCGCGGACGGCACCCGGAAGGCGGCCTCTCCCGTGCTGCGCTTCTCCGACACCGCCTACACGCTGACCGCCGACGTCACCGGGGCGCGGTACGTGGACCTGGTCGTCGGCGACGGCGGCGACGACAACGGGAACGACCACGCGGACTGGGGGAACGCCCTGTTCCAGTGCACCGCCTGACCGGGTGAGGGGCGGGGCCCGTTCGCCGCTGTGGGCGAACGGGCCCCGCCCCGCGGTCAGGACAGGACGACGGAACGCGTCAGGTTGCGCGGGGTGTCGGGGTCCAGGCCGTGCGCCTCGGCGATGGCGACCGCGAGGCGCTGCACCCGGATCAGGTCGGCCAGCGGGTCGGTGCCTGCCGCCTCCAGCCTGCCGCCGGTGCGCGCCACGTCCCCGTCGAGCCCTTCGGGCAGGTCGCCGAAGACCCAGGCGACCCGGTTCGGGCCGGTGATCGCGATCGGGCCGTGCCGGTACTCCATCGCCGGGTACGACTCCGTCCAGGCGCCCGCCGCCTCGCGCATCTTGAGGCCGGCCTCCAGCGCGATGCCGTAGGACCAGCCGGTGCCCAGGAAGCTGAACTGCTCGGCGCCCAGCAGGTCGGGCGGGAGCACCTCGGCGATCGCGCGGCGCGCGTCGGCGACGGCGGGCGCGAGGTCCTCGCCCAGGTGGGTGCGGAGCAGCGCCAGCACGCTGGTCGCGAAGCGGGTCTGGACGACGGACCTCTCGTCGGCGAAGTCCAGCACCACCAGCTCGTCCACGAGGTCCACGATCGGGGTCTCCGGATCCCCGATGACCGCGGTGGTCCTGACCGTTCCCCGCACCTTCCGCAGCAGCTCCAGCACCTCCGTGGTGGTTCCGGAGCGGGTGATGGCCACGATCCGGTCGTACTCACGGCCGTAGGGGAACTCCGAGGCGGCGAAGGCGTCCGTCAGGCCGTGTCCCGCGCGCTCGCGCAGCACTGCGTAGGCCTGGGCCATGAACCAGGAAGTGCCGCAGCCCACGACCGCGACCCGCTCCCCGGCGGCGGGCAGCGAGCCCGCGACCCGGGGGGCGAGCCCGGCGGCGCGCTCCCAGCACTCGGGCTGGGTGGCGATCTCTTCCGCGGTGATCGACATGGAGGTGCCGTCCCTTCGTCGTTCCGTCCGTCAGGTCGGACGGTACTTGATCTCCCGGCCGGATCCGGGGTGCCGGGACGCGGCGCCGCCTCAGCCGAGGTCCGGCTCGGTGCGGATCTCGACGACCGGGCCCGCGTGCCCGTCGAGTTCGAGCACGGCGATCTCGTTGCGGCCGGGGCGCAGCAGCGGCCAGGGCACGTAGAGCGTCCGCTGCGGGCCGCGGTCCCAGTAGCGGCCCAGGCAGAAGCCGTTGACCCAGACGTACCCCTTGGTCCAGCCGGGCAGCGCGAGGTAGCCGTCGGCGGGCTCGGCGACGTCCCAGAACCCGCGGTGGAAGCCGGCGGCCGGGCTGTCCCGCGCGGTGGCGGCCCAGGGCAGGCCGTCCGGGGTGCCGTCGCCGAGCGGCACCGGCTGCGCGGTCCAGCCGTGCAGGTACTGCTGGGTGTGCAGCACCCCCGCCACGCCCTTGCGGTCGCCGATCGCGGCACCGTAGTTGACCCGTCCCATGGACTCGACGAGCAGTTCCAGGCGGGCGGCGGGCCCGTCGACCGCGATCTCGGGGCGCTCGTCGCCGTCGCGCTCCAGCACGGCGACCCGGGTGCCGTCCACGAGGACGTGCGCCCGGTCGGCGAGCCCCTCCAGGGTCAGCGGGTACGCCCTGCGGGGGCCGGGGATCTCCGTCCGGTACAGCACCAGGCCGTGCGCCAGGCCCAGTTCCTCGAAGGACGGCGGCACCGGGGCGTGGACGGTGCCGGTGGAGAGCCGCTCGACGGCGTCGCGCAGCGGTACGGACTCGGTGAGCTCGATCCGGGCGGCCGGCAGCAGCGGCGGCATCGGCTCGGGGTCGGGCGCCGGCCCGTCGGTGTACGCGGCCAGCACCTCGCGGAACGCCCAGAACTTGGGGGTGGGCGCACCGCGCTCGTCGATCGGGGCGTCGTAGTCGTAGGACGTGATCGTCGGCTGGTACCCCTCGCCGGTGCGCGGGTCGGCGGTGTTGGCGCCCGCCCAGGTGCCGAAGTTGGTGCCGCCGTGCGCCATGTAGAGGTTGACGGAGGCGTCGTTCTCAAGGATCTCGCGCAGGGCGGCCGCGGCGTCCTCGGGGGAGCGGACGGTGTGCTTCTCACCCCAGTGGTCGAACCAGCCGTTCCAGAACTCCATGCACATCAGCGGGTCCTGCGGCCGGAAGCGGCGCAGCTCGGCGAAGGCCTCGGCGGCGCGGCTGCCGAAGTTGGCGGTGGCGAGGTGGCCGGGGAAGGCGCCGCCGGTGAGGAAGAAGTCCTCCGGGCCGTCGGAGGTGAACAGCGGCACGTCGATGCCGCGCGACCGCAGGCCGTCGGCGAGGTGCCGCAGGTAGCCGCGGTCCGTGCCGAACGAGCCGTACTCGTTCTCGATCTGCACCATCAGGACGTTGCCGCCGCGGGTGGTCTGGTGCGCGGCGATCATCGGGATCAGCCGGTCGTACCAGCGGTCGACGGCCTCCAGGTACCGCGGGTCCGCCACCCGCAGCCGCAGGTTCCGGTCCGCCAGCAGCCACCAGGGCAGGCCGCCGTTCTCCCACTCCGCGCAGATGTACGGGCTGGGGCGGACGATGGCGTGCAGCCCGGCCTCGGCGGAGGCGCGCAGGAAGCCGTCCAGATCGGCGAGGCCGTCGAAGGTGTACTCACCGGGGCGCGGCTCGTGGAGGTTCCACGGGACGTACGTCTCCACGGTGTTCAGGCCCATCGCGCGCAGCGTGCGCAGCCGGTGCGGCCACTGCTCGGGGAGGGTGCGGAAGTAGTGCAGGGCGCCGGACAGCAGGCGCAGGGGGCGGCCGTCGAGGGAGAAGCCCTCGGGTGACATCTCGAGCATGAGGGTTCTCCGGTGCGGTGACGTGCTGCTGCGGGTGCGTCTGCGTGATCGTAAGTGGGCGTTCTTGTCGCCACAATCCCAAAAATCAAACAGTGTTCAATCCGTTGTGGCGGGTGGAACGCCCGTGGTAGAAACCGCTTACTAGAGAGCAGTGAAGCACACCGCCGTCTTCGCCCTCGGAGGTTCCCCCGCCATGTCCTCCCCCTGGTCCCGCCGGACGTTCCTCGCCGGAAGCGGTGCCGCGGCCTTCGCCGCGGGCCTGCCCGCCGTGCGGGCGGCCGCCGCCTCCGACGCCTTCGACACCCTGCGGCTGCGCTGGCGCGGCCTCGCCCTCGGTACCGGTTTCGACGCCGCCGCCGAGCCGTACGCCACGAAGCTCGCCACGCTCGGCAGCGCCGCGCGCACCTCGCTGGCCTCGATGGCCCCCGCCACCGGATCGCTCTGGCCGGACCAGCCGCTGACCGCCACCGCCTCCATCACCGGCAGCTACGCCCGGCTCAACGAGATGGCGCAGGCCTGGGCCCAGCCCGCCACCGGCTCCACCGCCGACCCGGCGATGATCGCGGCCGTCGTCCAGGGCCTGGACCACCTCTACACCCAGGTCTACAACGAGAACACCACCGCGTTCCTCCCCAACTGGTGGGACTGGCAGATCGGCAGCCCCCGCCTGCTGCTCGACACGGTGGCCATCGCCTACGACGCGCTCAGCGCCGCGCAGACCGCCTCCTACCTGCGGGCCGTGGACCACTTCGTGCCGGACTCCGCCGTCGGCTCGTCCTCCGGCACCAGCACCGGCGCGAACCGCGTCGACCTGTGCCGGGTCATCGCCGTCCGGGGCGTGCTCGGCAAGTCCGCCGCGAAGCTGGCGCTGGCCCGCGACGCGCTCTCGCCGGTCTTCCCCTACGTGACCAGTGGCGACGGGCTCTACGCCGACGGCTCGTTCGTCCAGCACACCTACGTCGCCTACACCGGCTCGTACGGCGAGGTGCAGATCGACGGGCTGGCGCGGCTGTTCGCGCTGCTCGCCGGCTCCACCTGGGCGGTCACCGACCCGAATCGGCAGATCATCCTGGACTCCGTCGAGAAGGCGTACGCGCCCTTCCTCTACAACGGCCTGGTCATGGACGCGGTCTGCGGGCGCGCCATCAGCCGCGGCATCGCCACCACCGACCCCGCCCGCATCCAGGGCGACGACCACCGGCGCGGCCACCCGCTGCTGGCCCACATCGCGCTGCTGGCCGAGGGCGCGAGCGCGGCCGAGCGGACGCGCTGGCAGGGGCTGGTGAAGGGGTGGATCGAGCGCGACTACTACAGCCCGGTGCTGGCGGACGCCAAGCTCGCCATAGCCGACCTCGCCCGGCTGGAGGCCATCGCCGGCAGCGCGGTGGCCGCGGTGCCGGAACCGGTCGCGCACCGGCTCTTCCCCGGCATGGACCGGGCGGTCCACCGCCGCGCCGACTGGGCCGCCGTGATCGGCATGGCCTCGAAGCGGATCACGTACTACGAGACGGGCAACGGCGAGAACCTGCGGGGCTGGCACACCGGCTCCGGCATGCTCTCCTGGTGGGGCTCCACCTACGGCAACGGCCAGTACAGCGACGCGTTCTGGCCCACGGTCGACCCGTACCGGCTGCCCGGCACGACGGTGTCGAAGAAGGCGCTGGCGGACGCGGCCGGCGGCACGTGGGGCGCGGCGCGGCCGGACGCCACCTGGGTGGGCGGCGCCACGGACGGGGTGTTCGCGGCGGTCGGCCAGCACCTCAAGGGCCTGTCGAGCACGATGAGCGCGCGCAAGTCGTGGTTCTGCCTCGACGACGCCGTCGTCTGCCTCGGCGCCGGCATCACCAGCACGGACGGCACGGCCGTCGAGACCGTCGTGGAGAACCGCAACCTCGGCCCGGCCGGCACCCACGGCCTCGCCGTCAACGGCACCACGCAGTCCGCGGCGCTCGGCTGGTCCGCGACGCTGGCCGGCACCCAGTGGGCCCGGATCACCGGCTTCGGCGGCTATGTCTTCCCCGGCGGCGGGGGAGCGACGCTCAAGGCGCTGCGCGAGGCGCGCACCGGCACCTGGGCCGCCATCAACACCGGCGGCACCACGGACGCCCTGACCCGCCGCTACCTCACCCTCTGGCTGGACCACGGCGTGAACCCCGTCAACGCCTCCTACGCCTACCTCGTCATGCCCGGCGCGACCGCCGCCGCCACCGCGGCCCGCGCCGCAGCCACCGGCTGGATGACGACCCTGGCCAACACCGCCGCGCAGCAGGGCGTCTCGGTGCCCTCGCTGGGCTTCACCGGGATCAACTTCTGGTCGGCGGGCACGGTCGGCGACGTCACCGCCTCGCTCCCGGCCTGCGTCATGATCCGCGTCAGCGGCTCCACGGCCACGGTCTGCGTGTCGGAGCCGCCGCGCTCCGGCGCCTCGCTCGACATCACCTGGAACCGGCCGGTGTCGGCGGTCACGGCCAAGGACGCCACGGTGACCGTCACCGGCACCGGGGCCTCGCTGCGGCTCACCGTCGCGCCCGGCACCGCGGGCGCCACCCACCGGGCGACGGTGAGTCTGGCGTGACACGCGGCCTTATTGACTCGATCGCGCGGGCAGGATGCTCGTAAGGTGCCCGCGTGACGGATGACAGTACGCAGGACAGCGCGCCCGGTGGCCGGCCGATCGGCAGGCCGCGGATCCGGCCCGCCGACATCACGGACGCGCTGGTCATCGCGGAGATCCACCTGGCGTCGCGGGCCGTCACGATGCCGTACCTCCCCCCGCAGCAGCGGAGCCTGGAGGAGGTCGCGTGGTGGGTGGAGAACATCGTGCTCACCGAGGGCCAGGCCTGGGTGGCCCTCGACGAGTCCGGCGAGGTGCTGGGGTACGCCGCGCTGGAGGGCGACATGCTGGAGCAGCTCTACCTGCGGCCGGAGGCGCTGCGCCGGGGCGTCGGCTCGGCGCTGCTGAGCGAGGTGCGGCGCAACAGCCCGGACGGGCTGTCGCTGCACGTCTTCCAGGCGAACACCGGCGCCCGCGCGTTCTACGAGCGGCACGGCTTCACCGTCCTGGACGCCAACGACGGCAGCCGCAACATGGAGAACCTGCCCGATCTGACGATGCGCTGGATTCCGGGCTCCTCCACGGGTACGCGTAGGCAGTAGCGCCGGGCGGCATCAGGCCCGGCGCCGCTGACACGCGGTGACCAACGGCACACATACTGGCCGGTAACGTAAGGGCGGTCGGGCCGTAGGGTGATCGCCGTACGCTCCTCCCCACCCTCGACCGACATCCGGGAGACCGCATGCGTTCCGCGAAGGACTTCTTCCGCCCGCTGGCCGTAGGGGCTCCGGCCCCGGTACGGGAGGTGCCGTTCCGGCCCTCGCGGATGATCCACTTCTTCGACCCGGGCAACGAGAAGATGGCCGCCAAGGTCCCCACCATCGCGCCCCAGGTGGACGTGCTGCTGGGCAACCTGGAGGACGCCATCCAGGCCGACCGCAAGGAGGCCGCCCGCAACGGGCTCGTGGCGATCGCCAAGGCGACCGACTTCGGCGACACCCAGCTGTGGACCCGGATCAACAGCCTGGACTCGCCGTGGGCGCTGGACGACCTGCTGACCCTGGTCACCGAGATCGGCGACAAGCTCGACGTCATCATGGTGCCCAAGGTCGAGGGCGCCGAGGACATCCACTACGTCGACCGGCTGCTGGCGCAGCTGGAGGCGAAGGCCGGAGTGACGCGGCCGATCCTGGTGCACGCCATCCTGGAGACCGCGACCGGCGTCGCGAACGTCGAGGAGATCGCCGGCGCCAGCCCCCGCATGCAGGGCATCTCGCTGGGCCCGGCCGACCTGGCCGCCAGCCGCCGCATGAAGACCACCCGGGTCGGCGGCGGACACCCCGGCTACCTGGTCCGGGAGGACCCGAGCACGTCGGACGCCGACGCGCCGCGCGCCACCTTCCAGCAGGACCTGTGGCACTACACGATCGCCCGCATGGTCGACGCCTGCGCCGCGCACGGCATCCTGCCGTACTACGGGCCCTTCGGCGACATCCGCGACACCCTCGCCTGCGAGGACCAGTTCAGGAACGCCTTCCTGCTCGGCTGCGTCGGCGCCTGGAGCCTGCACCCGGTGCAGATCGCCATCGCCAAGAAGGTCTTCTCGCCCTCCCCGGCCGACGTCGCCTGGGCCCGCAAGGTGATCGACGCGATGGGCGACGGCACCGGCGCCGTCATGATCGACGGCAAGATGCAGGACGACGCGACGTACAAGCAGTGCCTGGTGGTCTCCGAACTCGCCGACACCCTCGCCGCCCGCGACCCCGAGCTCGCCGAGGCCTACGCCGCGGCAGAGAAGGAGTGACGACCATGACGGACACCACGCTGCGCCCCCGCCGCTCCGTGCTCTACATGCCGGGCGCCAACGAGCGGGCGCTGGAGAAGGCCAAGACCCTCCCCACCGACGCGCTCATCCTCGACCTGGAGGACTCCGTCGCCCCGGACGCCAAGGCCGACGCCCGCAAGCGCGTCGCCGCCGCGGCCGCGTCGGGGGAGTACGGCCACCGCGAGGTGACGATCCGGGTCAACGCCCCGGAGACCGCCTGGCACGCCGACGACCTGCGCGCCGCCGCCGAGGCCGGCCCGGACGCCGTCGTCGTCCCGAAGGTCGACTCCCCGGAGACCGTCCGGGCCGTCGAGCGCGCCCTGGAGGCGGCCGGCGCCCCCGACCGCACCGCGATCTGGGCCATGATCGAGACGCCGCGGGCCATGTTCGACGCGCGCGCCATCGCCGCCGCCGGCGAGCGGCTGACCGTCCTGGTGATGGGCACCAACGACCTGGCCAAGGAACTGCACGCCGAGCACGTCCCCGGCCGGGCCCCGCTGCTCACCGGCCTCTCCCTGGCGCTGCTCGCCGCCCGCGCCACCGGCAAGACCATCTTGGACGGTGTCTACAACGACGTGCAGGACCTGGCGGGCTTCGAAGCCGAATGTCTACAAGGACGCCAGTTCGGGTTCGACGGCAAGACACTCATCCACCCCAAGCAGCTGGAGCCCTGCAACCGGCTCTTCGCACCCTCCGACGCGGCGGTCGAACACTCCCGCCGGATCATCGAGGCCTTCGATCAGGCCACGTCAGAGGGGCGCGGCGTGGTCACGGTCGACGGTCGGATGATCGAGAACCTGCACGTCGAGGACGCCCGCCGGATCCTCGCGCTGGCCGAGGCGGTCGCCGGCCGGTAGGCCGGAACGGACAAGGAGCCGGGTCCCGCGCACCCCGCGCGGGGCCCGGCTCCGCTGTGGTTCTGTCGATACCCGCCATGAAGTCGCGGCGGACACTGTACGAAGTCGACCCCCCGGTGACGGGGGTCCCGCTCGTACTGTCGATACATGAGCTTTCTGGAAGAGGCGCCCACCGAGGTGAACGACGCTCGTGGGCGCGTGGCCGAGCTCCGCGCGATCCGCGAGCAGGTCCTTGCCGGACCCAGCGAGCGGGCCACCGAGGCGCAGCGCGCCAAGGGCAAGCTGACCGCACGCGAGCGGATCGCCCTGCTGCTGGACGAGGGCTCCTTCAACGAGGTCGAGCCGCTGCGCCGGCACCGGGCCACGGGCTTCGGCCTGGAGGCCAAGCGGCCCTACACCGACGGTGTCATCACCGGCTGGGGCACCGTGCACGGCCGGACCGTGTTCCTGTACGCCCACGACTTCCGCATCTTCGGCGGCGCGCTCGGCGAGGCGCACGCCACGAAGATTCACAAGATCATGGACATGGCGATCTCCGCGGGCGCACCGCTGGTGTCGCTGAACGACGGCGCCGGCGCCCGTATCCAGGAGGGCGTCTCGGCGCTCGCCGGCTACGGCGGCATCTTCCAGCGCAACACCCGGGCCTCGGGTGTCATCCCGCAGATCTCGGTGATGCTCGGCCCGTGCGCGGGCGGCGCGGCCTACAGCCCGGCGCTGACCGACTTCGTCTTCATGGTCCGCGAGACCTCGCAGATGTTCATCACGGGCCCGGACGTCGTCCAGGCCGTGACCGGCGAGAAGATCTCGCAGAACGGGCTCGGCGGCGCCGACGTCCACTCCGAGGTCTCCGGCGTCTCGCACTTCGCCTACGACGACGAGCAGCACTGCCTCGAGGAGGTCCGCTACCTGCTGTCGATGCTCCCGCAGAACAACCGGGAGAACCCGCCGGTCAGCGAGACCTCCGACCCGGCCGACCGGCGCGGCGACGTCCTGCTGGACCTCGTGCCGGCCGACGGCAACCGCGCGTACGACATGCGCAAGGTCATCGAGGAGCTCGTCGACGAGGGCGAGTACCTGGAGATCCACGAGCGGTGGGCCACCAACATCATCGTCGCGCTCTCCCGGCTCGACGGCCAGGTGGTGGGCATCATCGCCAACCAGCCCAACAGCATGGCGGGCGTCCTGGACATCGCCGCCTCCGAGAAGGCGGCTCGCTTCGTACAGATGTGCGACGCCTTCAACATCCCGCTCATCACCCTTCTGGACGTACCCGGCTTCCTGCCCGGCGTCGACCAGGAGCATGGTGGGATCATCCGGCACGGAGCGAAGCTGCTCTACGCGTACTGCAACGCCACCGTGCCGCGGATCTCCCTGATCCTGCGCAAGGCCTACGGCGGCGCCTACATCGTCATGGACTCCCAGTCCATCGGTGCCGACCTCACGTACGCCTGGCCCACCAACGAGATCGCGGTGATGGGCGCCGAAGGTGCCGCCAACGTCATCTTCCGCAAGCAGATCGCCGAGGCGGACGACCCCGAGGCCATGCGCACCCGCATGGTCAAGGAGTACAAGGCCGAGCTGATGCACCCCTACTACGCCGCGGAGCGCGGCCTGGTGGACGACGTCATCGACCCGGCCGACACCCGCGAGGTCCTCATCCGCTCGCTGGCGATGCTCCGCACCAAGCACGCAGACCTTCCGTCGCGCAAGCACGGCAACCCGCCGCAGTAATGGAGACCACCGTGAGTACTCCCACCGCCACCCCGGCCGCCGACACCCTGGTCCGCGTCGAGAAGGGCCACGCCAGCGCCGAGGAGCTCGCGGCCCTGACCGCGGTCCTGCTGGCCCGCGCCGCCGCCAACGGCCAGGCCGCCACCAGCTACGAGCAGCCCCGCTCCACGGCCGGCTGGCGCCGCCTGGAGCGCACCCCGGGCTTCCGCAGCTCCCACAGCTGGCAGGGCTGACCCCTCAGCGCCGCAGCACGCGCCGTACGGGACACCGGACGGAACGCGGCACAGAACGACAGAACGCCGGGCAGGCCCTCAGCGGGCCGCCCGGCGTTCTGGTGTCTGGGGGAGCGTCAGCGCAGCCGCGCCATCAGCGCGTGCTCGACGAGGGTGATCAGCGCGGACTTGGCCTCTCCGCGGTTGCGGGCGTCCGTGGTGATGATCGGTGCCTCGGGCCCGATCTGCAGGGCCTCGCGCACCTCCTCGGGGCCGTAGGGCTGATGGCCGTCGAATCCGTTGAGCGCGATGACGAACGGCAGGCCGCTGTTCTCGAAGTAGTCCACGGCCGGGAAGCAGTCCGCCAGCCGTCTGGTGTCCACCAGGACCACGGCGCCGATCGCGCCGCGCACCAGGTCGTCCCACATGAACCAGAAGCGGTCCTGGCCCGGGGTGCCGAACAGGTACAGGATCAGGTCCTCGTCCAGCGTGATGCGGCCGAAGTCCATCGCCACGGTGGTCGTGGTCTTGTCGGGAGCGTGCGTCAGGTCGTCGATCCCGGCCGACGCGGAGGTCATCACAGCTTCGGTGCGCAGCGGGTTGATCTCCGAGACGGCACCGACGAACGTGGTCTTGCCCACGCCGAACCCGCCCGCCACCACGATCTTCGCGGAGGTCGTGGAGCGGGTCGCCCCGTTAGAGCTTGCGAAGTCCACTGAGCACCCTTTCAAGCAATGTCACTTCGGGCTGACCACCCGCGGACTCGTCGCCACCGGGCTGGTGCACGGCGACCAGGCCGGCCTCGGCCAGGTCGGCGACGAGGATGCGGGCGACGCCGAGAGGGATCGAGAGCAGAGCGGAGATCTCCGCCACCGACTTGATCTCGCGGCAGAGAATGCAGATCCGCTGGTGCTCCGGCAGCTGCCCCCGCAGCTGCACCGGGTCGGCCGTGGTGCTGACCAGTGCCTCGATGGCGAGCTGGTAGCGCGGCCGGGTGCGGCCCCCGGTCATGGCGTACGGCCGCACCAGCCCGGAGGGCGCCTGGGCGCGCTGCCGGCCGGACGCGGCGGGCCGCGGCGGCGCCTGCGGCGGGTCGTACGGCTGGATCCGGGGCTGGCGGTAGCGGGGCTCCGGCTCAGGAGTAGGAGCCGAGGGGAAGTTGTAGCGGTTCAGAGGCGGCTGCTGCTGCTGGCTGCCGTACGGATCTCCGCCTGGTGGCGTTGTCACGGTTCCTCCTCCTGCTGAAGGTTGTGGGGGCTGCGTTCCCGCACCCTATGGGTACGGGGACGCGCCCGCACGCCTGTCCGTTAGTTGAGCAGGCACCTAATTTTGGAAGACATCTAGTTGAGCAGACTGCCTTGGAGTTCGGAGCGCAGGTCGGGGGTGAGGACGGACCCGGTCCGGTCGACGAGCAGGGCCATCTCGTAGCCGACGAGGCCGATGTCGCACTCGGGGTGGGCGAGTACGGCGATCGAGGAGCCCTCGGAGACGGACA
>NZ_JBEYJD010000082.1:0-23167 GCF_040636125.1 Streptomyces sp. NPDC006733
GTCCTATCCCCCCTCGGCCCGGGGCCGCCGCCCCCGCCCCCGCCCCCCGGGCGTCGTCCCGGTCAGATCGCGACGGCCTCCAGGCCGTAGTACAGGAACGGGCAGGGCAGCGCGGTCAGCGAGTCCAGCTGCAGGCCCGCCCGGGTGAACAGCTCCTCGAACTCGGTGAGGGTGCGCTCGCGGCCCGTGGTCACGACCATCATCTCGATGTCGAAGATGGAGGCGCCGAGCGCCTCGACGGGGTCCTCGTTGCGCCGCCCCTCGGAGAGCACCGAGGTGAACACCACGACGCGGCCGCCCGGCGCGAGGCCCTTGCGGCAGTTCTCCAGGATCCGCACGCACTCGTCGTCGTTCCAGTCGTGCAGGATGTTCTTCAGCAGGTACGCGTCGGGACCGGCCGGCACCGAGTCGAAGAACGAGCCGGTGGCGATCTCGCAGCGGTCCGCGACCCCGGCCACCTCGATCACCGACGGCGCCTCCAGCACCCCGTTGGCGGTGTCGAAGACGCTGCCGATCAGGTTGGGGTTGGCGGCGAGGATGGCCGCGAGGTGGGTGCCGTTGCCGCCGCCGACGTCCATCACGTACTTGAAGCGGCTGAAGTCGAAGCCGCCGGTGATCGCGGGCAGCTGGACCGCGCTGCCGGCCGCCATCGCGGCGTGGAAGTGCCCGGCGAGCTCGTCGTCCGTCCGGAGGTGGTCGAACAGCCCCTTGCCGTGGACCAGGTCGAACGCCGGCCGCCCGGTGCGCACGGACTCCTCCAGCGCTCCCCACGCCTGCCAGATCGGCGCCGCCGCGTGCATCGCGTCCAGCGGGGCGCCCTGCACCGGGGACTCGCTGCGGTACATCGAGCCGAGCCGGGTCAGCGTGAACCCGCCGGCGTCGTCCGCGGTGAGCAGGCCCGCCGAGACGGCGGCGCGCAGCAGCCGCTCCAGGAACGGGGCGTGGGTGCCGGTGCTCTCCGCGAGCTGCGCGGCGGTCCTGGTCCCGTCGCCGAGCGCGTCGGGCACCCCGAGCCGGGCGGTGACGCCGGCGATCTGGTAGACGGCGAATCCGAAGAGCAGCGGCAGGTACTCCGCCGGAGTCGGCTGGTCGGTGGTCGGACCGGTCATGGCAATCCCCTCAGCCTTTGCGGCAGATCACGAGAGTGTCGAAGTCGGCGAGCGGGCGGTCGGTGACCGAGGCGAACCCGGCGCGGCGCGCCTGCTCGCTCACGTCGTCGGCGCTGTACTCGCCGCCGCCCTCGGTGACCAGCAGCATGTTGAGGCTGGCCACCAGGTTCTCGGTGTCGTCGGCGCGGCGGCCGAGCATGCGGTCGTAGACCAGGACGGTCCCGCCGGGGTTCACCGCCGCGAACGCCTTCTCCAGGATCAGGCGGCGCTGCGCGGCGTCCCAGTCGTGCAGGATGTGGCCCAGGACGATCACGTCGGCCGGCGGCAGCGGGTCCTGGAAGAAGTCGCCGGGGTGGAAGGACGCGCGCCCCTCCAGGCCGAGTTCGGCCATGTACGCGTGGAAGAACGGCTCCATCTGCGGCAGGTCGAAGACCTGGCCGGTCAGGTCCGCGCGGTGCGCGAGCAACTGGCCGAGCAGGTGGCCGCGGCAGCCGCCCGCGTCGAGCACCGAGCGGTACGGCGTGCCCTCCAGGGCCGCCGACAGCTCCTGCCCCAGGCCCTGGGTGAGGCCGTCCATCATCCGGACGAAGCCGCCCAGCGCCTGCGGGTCGTCGAGCAGCGCGGTGAAGTCGCCGTCGGCCTGCGGCTTGCCGGTGCGCAGCGCGTCGGCCAGCCGCCCGTAGACCGGGTAGAGGTTGACGTCGGCGCCGGTCAGGAAGCCCGCGACGCAGCCCTCCCGGCCGGGAACGAGGTAGCGGTCCGCGCCCTCGGCGTTGCGGAACCGCCCGTCGGGGTCGCGCCGCAGCAGCCCGAGCGCGGCCAGCAGGTTCAGGAAGTCGGCCAGGCCGCGGCCGTGCAGCCCCAGCCGCCCGCGCAGTTCCGCGAGGGTGGCGGGCCCGTCCGCGAGAGTGCCGAACACGTCGAGGCGGACGGCGGTGAGCAGCGCCTTGGCGTCGCAGAACCCGTTGCCGAGCCGGAGGAGGCCCGCGGCCGTCGTGGTGTCCGCAGCGGTGGATGGCATAGGGCGTCTCCCGTTCCTGGCCGCTTCCGCGGCGCGCTCGTGGGGCCCGCGCTGTCGGCCGCACTCCTGACCGCGCTGTCGGCCGCGAATCTCCCAGCGCGGGATGGAGGATGACTCGACCCGCCCTGGTACCGCCCGCGGCCGGGCGCGTTCGAGGCGCCGTTGAGCCCGTCCCCAGTGCCCCTGCCGACACTGGGGGCTGTCGCAGCCCTGTCGCGGAGACGAGAGAGGTGCCAGGTGAGCTCGAGCCCGTCATGCCCGGTCAACTACCCCTTCCCTTGGGCCCCGGCACCGGACATCCCCCAGGACTGGCGGACGATGCGGGAGGAACCGCTGCTGCACGTCGCCCTGCCCAGCGGTGACCCGGCCGTGCTGGTGACCCGGTACAAGGACGTCAGGCGGCTGTTCGCGGACGAGCGGCTGAGCCGCAACACGTCGCGCTACCCCGCCTCGCGCATCTCCGCGGACAACGACCTGTTCGGGGACCCGGAGATCGACAACGACCCGCCGCGCTACCTGGTGGAGCGCGCCGTCGTGATGCGCGCGTTCAGCGCCCGCCGCATCGAGGCGCTGCGGCCGGTCGTGCGGGAGATCACCGCGGAGCTGATGGACGCCATGGAGGCCGGGCCGCGCCCGGCCGAGCTGATGGAGGCGTTCGCCTACCCGCTGCCCATCCTGGTCATCTGCCACATGCTGGGCGTGCCACCGAAGGACCGGGCGAAGTTCCGCCGGCTCATCGACGGCTACCTGTCGGTGACGGCGCTGCCCGCCGACGAGGTGGAGCGCTGCCGCGTCGACTACTGGAACTACCTCAGCGAGCTGATCGCCGACAAGCGCGCCAACCCCGGCGACGACCTGATCAGCGAGCTGATCCGGGTCAGCGAGGAGGACCCGGAGAAGCTGACTGACTATCAGCTCCAGCACTGGGTCAAGACCCTGCTGATCGCCGGCTACGTCACCACCGCCTCGCAGATCGGCACCGGCACCGCCGTCCTGCTGCACCGCCCCGAGGCCGCCGCGGACCTGAAGGCCGACCTGTCGCTGGTGCCGTCCGCGGTCGAGGAGCTGCTCCGCTACCAGATGATGGGCACCTCGCTGGGTTCGCTGCGCTACGCGCTGGAGGACATCGAGGTGAGCGACGGCGCCGTCATCCCGCAGGGGTCGACGGTGATGCTGTCGGTCGAGTCCAACATGGACGAGGAGACGTTCCCCGACGCCTGCGCCCTCGACATCCGGCGCCAGGACAACCACCACATGACGTTCGGCGCCGGCATCCACTTCTGCGCCGGGGCCGCGCTGGCCCGGATGGAGCTGCAGGAGGCCACCGAGGGCCTGCTGCGCCGCTTCCCCGGCCTGCAGCTGGCGGTCCCGGGGGAGAAGCTGGTGCGCCCGGTCGGCGGCTTCCTCGCCGGGTACGCCGAGATCCCGGTCGTGTGGTGAGCGCGATGGGTGAGATGCACGTGACCGCCGACAGCACCACCTGCGTCACCAGCAGCCTGTGCGTCTACCGGGTCCCCGACGTGTTCGACCAGGACGCGGAGGGGCGGGTCGTGGTCCTGGACGCCGACCCGCCGGTCGCGCTCCAGCACGAGGTGCTGCGGGCCCGGCGCGGCTGTCCGACGCGCTCCATCCAGGTGGAGCTGGACGGGGTCCTGGTCGAGGACCCGGCGCCCGAACCTAGTTGAGGGGCACGTCCACGCGGGGCCCGGCCGGATTCCCCGGCCGGGCCCCGCTGCCGTCGGCCGCCTCCTCGCCGTCGCCGCCGGCCAGGGCGCTGCCGCGCGGCAGCAGCGGAGCCAGCGCCACGGCGGCGAGGAACGCGCCGGCCGGGTACCACAGGCTGTGCGCGGCGGAGTCCGCGAAGTCGCGGCGCAGCGCCTCGGCGGCGGCCCCGGCCACCGCCGGCTCCCGCGCCTGCGGGGTGCGGCAGCTCGCCGGAATCCGGTACGGGTCGGCCGCGGCCGACCGGTCGTGCACGCAGCCGCGCAGCGCCCCGGCCGCGCCGGGACCCGCGCCCGCGACCCGGTACTCCTCGGCGCGGGCGTGCGCGTCGCCGCCCGCGGCGACCTGCCCGAAGAAGACCAGCCCGCCCAGCCCGATACCGACCGCCGACGCGAAGTAGATCACCGCGTTGGCGACGCCGGAACCGCCGCCGGCGTCCCGCTTGGGGACGCCGGCGAGCACCAGGTCGACCAGGATCGGCACGACCAGCCCCAGCCCGCAGCCCAGCGCCGTCATGCAGCCGAAGAGCTGCCAGAAGCCGAGCGCGTCGTGCGCGACGACCTCGCTCAGCACCGCGATGCCGGCCGCGACGACCAGGCAGCCGCAGACCAGCAGCGCCCGCCCGACGCGCGGGGCGAGCGTGACGGCGAAGCCGCCCAGCAGGAACAGCCCGAGCACCCACCCGGCGCCGGCCGCGCCGGCGCGCAGCGGCGACCAGCCCAGGCCGATCTGGGTGTGCCAGACGACGATCATCTGCTGCGCCAGCAGCGCGGTGTAGACCAGCAGGAGCAGCACGATCCCCGCAACGAAGGAGCGGCGGCGAAAGAGCGCGACGGGCACCAGGGCCGCCTGCGGCCCGCGGCGCTTCTGGTGCCGGGCGAAGAGCAGGCCGGCCGGCAGCGCGGCGGCGAGCGCCGCGAGCATCCACGGCGGCCAGCCCGCGGCCCGCCCCTGCTGCAGCGGGTAGCTGACCAGCCCGGCCAGCAGCGCCACCAGGACGATGCCGACGACGTCCAGCCGCAGCGGCCGGTCGGAGCGCGACTCGGGCAGCAGCACCGCCGTGCCGGCCAGCACCAGGGCGCCGATCGGCACGTTCACCAGGAAGATCGCCCGCCAGCCCAGTCCGAGCAGATCGCCGGAGGCCATGATCCCGCCGAGGATCGGGCCGCTGAGCTGCGCCAGGTTCATCACGGTGCCGTAGGCCGCCAGCGCCATGCCGCGCCGGGTGGCGGGGAAGAGGACCTGGAGCACCGCGAGCACCTGGGGCACCATCAGCGCCCCGAACCCGCCCTGCACGAACCGGGCGCCGATCAGCACCCCGGCCGTCGGCGCGAGCGCGCAGACCACCGAGACGACGGTGAACCCGGCGACCCCCGTCATGAAGACCCGTTTGCGGCCGTAGATGTCGCCGAGCCGCCCTCCCGGGATCAGGAGGACGGCGAAGGCGAGCGCGTACGAGGCCATGAACCACTGCGCCGAGGCGTAGTCGCTGTGCAGGTCACGCTGGATGGAGGGGGCCGCGACGCTCACGATCCCCAGGTCCATCATGTCCATGAACGCGGCGAACAGGACGACCAGCAGGCAGGGCCAGGGGCGCCGGACCGGTTGCGTCACGGCTGTCAGACGTCGATCTGTACGCCGTAGGTCCGCAGCCAGAAGTCGAAGCCGAGTGCCATCTCGATGTTCGACCGGCTGTGCCACTCGTGGGCGACGCCCGACGGGTCCTTGACGGCCTGCCGGGCCGCGTCCACGTCCAGGTACGGCAGGACCGGCGAGTTCGGGTCGTCGAGGACGGCGCTGAACTCCCGGTGCAGGGCCTGGGTGTACGTCGGGTCCTGCGTGACGGGGTACGGGCTCTTCGGCCGCTCGATGACCGACTTGGGCAGCAGGTCGCGGGTGGCCGCGCGCAGCAGGCTCTTCTCCCGCCCGTCGAAGATCTTGAACTCCCACGGGGTGTTGTAGACGTACTCGACGAGCCGGTGGTCGCAGAACGGCACGCGGGTCTCCAGGCTGGAGGCCATCGCGAGGCGGTCGCCCCGGTCGAGCAGCATCGGCAGCCAGCGCGCCAGGTGCGCGTAGCTCAGCTCGCGCATCCGGTGCTCGCGGGCGCTCTCGCCCTCCTGGTGCGGGGTCTCGGCCTGCGTGGTGCGGTAGTTGTCGGCGTAGTACCCGTACATGTCGAGTTTGCCCAGCAGGCCGGCGGAGAACAGCCCGCGGCCCTGCCCGTTGCTGCTGCCCTGCTGGCGCTTCTCGGCGGCGACCCAGGGAAAGGTCTCCATGCCGACCAGTTCCTCGTCGTGCAGCCACTTGAAGCCGCCGAAGATCTCGTCGGCGGTCTCGCCGGTCAGCGCGACCGTGGAGTGCTCGCGGGTGGCGCGCAGCATCAGGTACAGCGAGGTGTCCATGTCGCCGAGCATCGTCGGCATGTCCTGCGCGATGATCGCCGCCTGGCGGGCCGCCGGGTCGATCAGGTCTGCGGTGCCGAGCACGATGTCGGTGTGGTCGGCGCCGACGTGCCGCGCCAGCTCCGCCGCGTACGGGGCGTCCGGGGTGTCGCGCTGGTCGTCGGGGGTGAAGTTCTCGCTGTAGCCGACGAAGGTGGCGGTGATGGTGCGTACCGCGTCGTCCCCGGCCTGGGCGCGGGCGATCGCGGCCAGCGCGGTGATGGCGCTGGAGTCGATGCCGCCGGACAGCGCGGTGCACAGCGGGACGTCGGCGACCAGCTCGCGGGTGACGATCTCCTCCAGCATCGACCGGACGGTGGCGATGGTGGTGTCGAGGTCGTCGGTGTGCGGCTTCGCCTCCAGCGCCCAGTACCGGTTCAGCACCGCGCCGCGGCGGCTGACGGTCAGGGTGTGGCCGGGCGGCAGCTCGCGCAGCTCCTTGAAGACGCTCTGCCCGGGGACCTTCGCCGTCGAGAACAGCTCGCGCAGCCCGTCGGCGTCCACGGTGGGGCGGACCAGCGGGTTGGCGAACAGCGCCTTGGGCTCGGAGCCGAAGAGCACGCCCTCCGGCAGCGTCTTGTAGAACAGCGGCTTGATGCCCATCCGGTCGCGGATCAGCACCAGTTCCTCGCGCCGCACGTCCCACACCGCGAAGGCGAACATGCCCTCCAGGTGGTGGGCGCAGGCGGTGCCCCACTCCACGTACGAGCGCAGCACCACCTCGGTGTCGCTGCGGGTGCGGAAGCGGTGGCCGCGGCCCTCCAGCTCGGTGCGCAGCTGCTTGAAGTTGTACACCTCGCCGGTGTAGGCGAGGACGGCGAGTTCGCGCCCGTCCTCCTCCGCCGACATCGGCTGCACGCCGCCGGCCAGGTCGATGATCGAGTTGCGGGTGTGGCCGAGCGCCGCGTGCGGCGCGATCCACACGCCGCGGGCGTCGGGGCCGCGCTTGCCGAGCGTGTCGGTCATCGCGTCAACGGTCGGCCGCTCCTCGGTGAGGTCGCGCCCGAAATCCACCCAGCCGGCAATACCGCACATGCGGAAACTCCCTTGCTCTTCTCGGTTTCGGGGCATCCCGGCAGCCATCGTCTTCCCACTGCCTGGACGGGGGCTCAAGCCCGGCCGGAACCGGCCGGGACCTGAGGGTCGAGAGGGTCGGAAAGGTCAGGGGTCAGAAGGGCCAGGCCTCCTGCCGCCAGGCCGCGTCGACGAACGCCCACTCGTAGCGCACCGCGTGCCCGGCCCGGCGCACCAGCTCCCGGCGGTCGGCGGCGGAGGACTCGGCCGCGATCTCGTCGGCCAGGTCGAGGAACTCGTCGAGCATGCCCCGGTAGAAGTCGCCGGGGTGGGCCTTGCGGACCTCGGGCGCGTAGCGCGAGGCGGGGTCGTGGTGGTCCAGCAGGTCGTCCGTGACCAGCAGGTACAGCCACGCCGACGGGATCAGCGCGCCGATCCCGGCCGCGAGCGAGGCCGTGCAGGAGTCACCGAGGAAGCTCGCGTAGCTCAGCGTCGCCGGGGCCGCCGGCGGCGGCCCGTCGTCCGCCGCGTACGGCAGCCCCAGCCGCTCGGCGGTCTCGCCGAAACCGGCCAGCCGCGCCGTGCAGTCCTCCAGCGAGCCGGCCGCCATCCGGCTCAGCAGCGCCGCCCGCCGGCTCGGCCCGGCCAGCGCCGCGCACCGCGCGTGCGCCCGGCCGTACGACGGGAGCAGGTGGCAGGAGTCCTGCAGGGTGAAGTGGACGAGCGCCGCCCCCGGCAGGGTGCCGTCCCGCAGACCCCGGTAGTAGGGGTGCTCACTGATCCGCCGGGCGCCGTCGGTGACGGTGCCGGCGAGTTCGGCCCGGACTGAGGTTCGCGTCGACATGCGGGGCAGCCTGCGCACCTCGGCTCAATCGCCGCTCGAGCGGCCCACGGGGCCGGGGCGACAAGGTGTGCGACAGCGCGCGCCGGTGCGGGCGCCGGCCGTCCGTCACACGTCATACATCGGTGAAGGGTTGGGACGAGACATGCGGGTGCTGTTCACCACCTGGGCCTGGCCGTCACATCTGTACGCACTCGTACCGATGGCGTGGGCCTTCCGCTCGGCGGGCCACGAGGTGCTCGTGGCCACCCAGCCGGGGCTGCGCGAGGAAGTGGTGCGGACCGGGCTGCAGGGGACCTCCGTGGGGTACGACGTCGACGGCGTGGGGATGGTGCGCGGTTACATCCTGCCGTCGGAGACCGACGGGCCGCCGATCAGCAGCGCGCCGCACGCGTCGCGCGGCCCGCGCGCCCTGCAGATGTTCCTCGCGCACGCCGAGTCGATGACCGAGGACCTGGTGGGGCTGGCCAAGGAGTGGCGGCCCGACCTCGTGGTCTTCGAGCCGACGGCGCTGGCCGGACCCATCGCCGCGGCCTCCGTGGGCGTGCCGGCCGTCCGGCTGCTGTACGGCACCGACCTGATGCTGCGCGCCCAGCAGATGCTGCCGGACGCCATCGCCCCGCTCGCCGCCCGCTTCGGGGTGGCCGGGCCCGACCCGTTCGGCGCCGTCACCGTCGACCCGACGCCGACCGGGCTGCAGGTGCCGGGGGAGTACCGCCGGCTGCCGCTGCGCTACGTGCCGTTCAACGGCCCCGGCGAGCGGCCCGAGCCGCTGCCGGAGCGCCGCGACCGGCCGCGGGTGCTGGTGACCTGGGGCCACACGATGGCCCGGCTCGACCCCCGCCGGTTCCTGGCCGGCGAGGTGGCCCGGGCGCTCGCCGGGCTGGACGTCGAGGTCGTGCTCGCCGTCGCGGGGGAGCAGCGCACGCTGCTGGGCCCGCTGGCGCCCGGTGTCCGCATCGAGGTCGACGCGCCGCTGCACCAGCTGCTCCCGGAGTGCGACCTGGTGGTCGCGCACGGCGGCGCCGGCACCGTCCTGACCTCGCTGCTGCACGGCGTGCCGATGCTGCTGATCCCGCAGCTGCCGGACCACGCGGGCCACGCCGCGCGGGTCCTGGCGGCCGGGGCGGGCGAGGTGCTCACCCGCGACGAGGCGACCGCCGAGCGGATCAGGTCCGAGGTGAGCAGGCTCGTCGCGGACGGACCCGAGCGCGCCGCGGCCGCCGCGCTGCGCGCCGAGATGCTCGCGCAGCCCACGCCCAGCGAGGTGGCCGCGCAACTGGAGGAGCTGGCCGCCGGGCACTGAGCCCGGCCCCGCCCGCCCGTTCCGCCGTCCGACCGTTCGAGCCGTTGTCGAGGGCGTCCCGCCAGCGTGGGGCCCCGACGCGACCGGGAAGAGGTTCTGCGAGATGCCCACACCGACCGAGCCTGTGGCCTTCCCCTTCGGCGACCCCGCGGGCCTGGACGTGGAGCCGGAGCTCGCCCGGCTGCGCGAGGGCCCCGGCCTGTGCCCGGTCCAGCTGCCCTACGGCGGCCCCGGCTACCTGGCGGTGCGCCACCACGACGTCAAGTCCCTGCTGTCCGACCGGCGGTTCAGCCGGGCGGCCTCGGTGGGGCCCGACGAGCCGCGGCTGCTGCCGATCGTGCAGAAGGCCAACCTGCTGATCGCCTCGGACGGCCCGGTGCACGACCGGCTGCGCCGGCTGCTCGCGGCGGCCTTCACGGTGCGGGGCGTCGAACGGCTGCGGCCGCGCGCCCGGACGATCATCGCGGACCTGCTGGACACCGTCGAGAAGCAGGGCGGCCCCGCCGACCTGATGGAGCTGTTCGCGCTGCCGGTGCCGATCCTGATGATCTGCGAGCTGCTCGGGGTGCCCGAGCCCGACCGCGCCCGCTTCCGCGCGCTCGCGGAGTCCTTCCTCGCCGCCAAGCTGCACCAGCTGACGGCCGAGCAGATCGGGGCGGCGGGGCAGGAGCTGCGCCGCTACCTGACGGACCTGGTCGCGGGCCGGCACGACGAGCCCACCGACGACCTGCTCGGATCGCTCGTCGCCGAGGGCGACCTCACCGACGAGGAACTGGTCGGGATCGCGGTCACCATCCTGATCGCCGGCCACGAGGTGCTCGCCGACCAGCTCGCGAACTTCACGTACTTCCTGCTCACCCACCCCGGCCACCACCGGCAGCTGCTGGACGACCCGGGGCTGATCCCCGCCGCGGTCGAGGAGATGCTGCGGTACACGCCGCTGGGCGTGAGCACCGGCTCGCCCCGGCGGGCGACCGAGGACGTCGAGCTGGGCGGCACCGTGGTGCGGTCGGGGGAGTACGTGCTGCCCGTCATGACCGCCGCCAACCGCGACGGGACGGTCTTCGAGGCCGCCGACGAGGTCGACTTCGACCGCCCGCACAACCAGCACCTCGGGTTCGGCTTCGGCGTGCACCGCTGCCTGGGCTCCGCGCTCGCCCGGCTGGAGCTGCAGGAGGCCATGCAGGCGCTGCTGGCCCGCTTCCCCGGGCTGCGGCTGGCGGTCGGCGCGGAGGAGATCACCTGGTGCACGGGCGGCCTGGTGCGCGGCCCGCACACCCTGCCCGTCACGTGGGACGCCTGACCGCCCGCACCGTCCGCGGGCGCCCGCGCACCGACCGGACTTCCGTACGCCAGAGTGTTCTACGAGTGAGGAGTCGTCATGGATCTGCAGCTGAAGGGGAAGCGGGCCGTCGTCACCGGCGCCAGCCGGGGCATCGGCCTCGCCATCGCCCGGGCCCTGGCCGCCGAGGGCGTGGAGGTGTTCGGCGGCGCGCGGACCGTCGGTCCCGAGCTGTCCGAGGTCGCCGCCCACACCCTGGAGGTCGACCTGACCACCACGGACGGCCCGGCCCGGCTGGTCGAACACGCCGTGGAGACCTTCGGCGGCCTGGACATCCTGGTGAACAACATCGGCGGCCGTACCGTGTCGGCGCAGGGCTTCCTGGACCTGGACGACGAGGGCTGGGCCAAGGGGTTCGACCTGAACTTCTTCAGCGCCGTCCGGACCATCCGCGCCGCGCTGCCCAGCCTCATCGAGTCCCGGGGCGCGATCGTCAACATCGGGTCGGTCAACGGCCGGCTCGCCGCGCCGCGCCTGGTGGAGTACTCCGCCGCCAAGGCGGCGCTGACCAACCTCACCAAGTCCCTGTCGGAGGAGTTCGGCCCGCAGGGCGTACGGGTCAACACCGTGTCCCCCGGCCCGGTGCGCACCGACACCTGGGACAGCCCGCAGCGCGCCCAGCGGATGGGCCTGGCCTCGGCCGAGGAGCTGGTGGCCGCGGTGCCGAAGTGGATGGGGCTCACCACCGGGAAGATCATCGAGCCGGAGGAGGTGGCCGCGATCGTCGCCCTGCTGGCCTCGGACCGGCTGCCCGGCGCCACCGGCGGCGACTGGCTGATCGACGCGGGCATGCTCAAGTCCGTCTGATCCGCCCGCGCCGCCTCCCGATCGCCGCCGATTCCCCGATCCCTGCCGGGTCACCTCCGAACCCCTCCCGATCCTCGCCATTCCACAGTCAAACGTGATCGAGGCGCTCGCCGCCCTGGGCGGGCGGACCGCGCGCGGCACGATCAAGCGCCGCTCAAGGTTTGCTCCACGGGGTGCGATCACCATCGGTCGTGATGGGAGATGCCATGCGGACCTCAGTTCGTCGGGAAGACGTCGTGCCGCACCACCATGTGGCGGGCCTTGGAGCGGGACCCGCCAACCTCAGCCTCGCCGCGTTGGGGGAGGACGTGGTACCCGGGGGCGTCGTTCTCTTCGAACGTCGGGAGGGGCCCGCATGGCACCCCGGACTGCTCGGCTCCGGCACCCAGCTGCAGACGTCCTGGATCAAGGACCTGGTCTCGCTGGCCGACCCGCGCAACCGGCTGTCGTTCCTGAACTACATGGTCACCACCGGCCGGATCTACGCGTTCCTCAACGCCCAGTACGAGTCCATCCCGCGCCTGGAGTACGCCCGCTACCTGGCCTGGGCCTCGGGCCGGCTCGGCACGGTGCGCTACGGCACGGAGATCACCGAGGTCGACTTCGCGGACGGGAGGTTCGTCCTGCGCGGTGCGGACGGCCCGGTGGCGACCGCCACCCACATCGTCTTCGGCCTCGGCACCCACGCCGACGTGCCGGCCTGCTTCGCCGGCCAGCAGATCGAGGGCGTGGTGCAGGCCGAGCAGTTGGAGACCCATCTGGCGTCCGTTCCGAGCGTGCCGTACGAGCAGGCCATCGTCGTCGGCGGCGGGCAGACCGGCGCCGAGTGCGTGCTCAACCTCGTGCAGCGCGGCTTCCGGGACATCCGCTGGATCGGGCGCCGGCAGTGGTTCGCGCCGATGGACGAGTCGCCGTCGGCCAACGACTTCTACCGCCCGACGTACCTGCGCTTCTTCCAGGGGCTGCCGGAGACCGTCCGGGAGCGGTACGTCGCCGAGCAGACCCTCACCAGCGACGGCGTCTCCATGACCACGCTGCAGGTGCTCTACCAGGCGAACTACGAGGCGTTCCTGCGCGAGGGCCGGTCACCGGTGATGATGCTGCCCGGCCGCAGCGTCGTCGAGGCCTCCCAGCGGCACGGCACCATCGCCCTGTGGTGCGAGCGCGACTGGGGCGGCCGGGAGCGGCACTCCGCGCGCACCGTCGTGCTCGCCACCGGGCGCAGGGCCGCGTCCCTGCCCCTGTCCGAGCGGTTGCTGGGCCTTCTCGAGACGGACTCGAGCGGAGAGCCGGTGGTGGACGCCGACTACTCGATACGGTGGAAGTTCTCGGAAAACTGCCGGATGTACGTGCAGAACCGCAGCCGGGTGGGTCACGGACTCGCCGACCCCAATCTGAGCCTGCTCGCCGTCCGGTCCGCCGTGATCGTCAACTCGCTCCTGGAACGGCAGGTGTTCGCCATCCGGGACGAGCAGATGAACACGGTCTGGGCCTGACGCACGGCGTCTCGAAAGGATGCACCAGGAATGACGACACAACCGTTCCACGTGATGATCATCGGCGGCGGCACCGGTGGGATGGCGTTGGCCCATGGTCTGAAACGGGCCGGGATCAGCGTGGCGGTGTACGAGCGCGACCGCACCAGGACCAGCGGTCTGCACGGCTACCGGGTCGGCATCGACCCGGACGGCAGCCGGGCGCTCAAGCGGCTCCTGCCGCCGGACCTGTTCGAGGTCTTCGTCAGCACCTGCGCGCGTTCGCCGAAGTACTTCAGCTTCCTGCGCGAGGACCTGAAGCCCAACATCGTCCTGCCGCTGGTCGTCGACGAGGACCCGGTCAACAGCGAGAAGTCCGTCAGTCGCATGACGTTGCGTCAGGTGCTGTTCACCGGGGTCGAGGACCTCGTGCACTTCGACAAGAAGTTCACGCACTACGAGAAGAACGACGACGACACCGTCACCGCGTTCTTCGCCGACGGCACCCAGGCCACCGGCAACCTGCTGGTCGCCGCCGACGGCGCCAACTCCGCGGTGCGCGAGCAGTACCTGCCGCAGGCCAAGGTCGAGGACGCGAAGATCATCTCGATCTCGTCGAAGGTCCCGCTCACCGAGGAGAGCAAGGCGCTGCTCCCGAAGGAGGTCTTCGAGGGCATCGGGCTGGTGGTCGCGCCCAAGGGCTACAGCTGCATCCTGCACACGATGGAGTTCAAGTGGGACCGCGACGGCAAGATCAAGAACGGGATCGGCGGCAATGACGCCGACCTGCTCGACCACTGGCCCGGCATGCTTTTCGACAACACCCGGGACTACATCAACTGGGGTTTCTGGGCCTCCACGGACAAGTTCCCCTCCGACGTGCTCACGCGCAGCCGCGAGGACCTCATCCAGCTGACCCTGGACATGACGAAGGACTGGAGTCCGGACCTGCGCAAGCTCTTTCGCATGGGGGAGCCCAGCACCACCTTCGTCATCAACATCCGCACCTCGGTGCCGATCGAGCAGTGGAAGTCCAGCAACATCACCCTGATCGGCGACGCCATCCACACCATGACGCCCGGCCAGGGCGTCGGCGCCAACACCGCGCTGCGCGACGCGGCCCTGCTGTGCCACCAGATCACCGAGTTCACCGAGGGCCGCAGCACGCTGGTCGACGCCGTGAACGCGTACGAGTCGCGGATGGTCAAGTACGGCTTCGAGGCCGTCATCGCGTCGAAGAAGCAGACCGGCGGCGACCAGCCGGTCCACAAGCCCTACATCGGCCGGCTGGTGCTGGCGAGCATGCGCGGCTACTTCTGGCTGGCGGCGCGGGTGCCGTCGATGAAGCAGAAGATGGCCCAGGAGCTCTACACCTACCGCGGCGGCGACCGCGACGACTTCTGAGCCGGCCCCGTACGGAACGCCGGAACCGCACACCCCAGGCAACCGCAGAAGACGGAGCAGTCGTGGATCTCGGACTCAGGGACAAGCGCGTCCTCATCACGGGTGCCACCCGGGGCATCGGCCGTGCCACGGCACGGGTGTTCGCCGACGAGGGCGCCCGGGTCGCGATCACCTACCACTCGGCCGCCGAGGAGGCGGAGAAGGCCGTCAAGGAGCTGGGCGGCCCGGACCGCGCGCTGGCCGCCCGGTGCGCCCTCGGCGACCCGGCGTCCATCGAGGCGGCCGTCCGCGCGGTGGAGGAGGCGTGGGGCGGCGTCGACATCGTCGTCGCCAACGCCCAGTCGTTCTTCTGGGTCGACCCGGACCAGCTGCCGCGCTTCGAGGACCTGCCCACCGAGGACTGGTTCCCGCTGCTGCGCGACAACGTGGAGGGCCACATGCTCGTGGTCCGGCACGCCCTGGGCGGCATGCGGCAGCGGCGCTGGGGGCGGATCGTCCTGCTGTCCTCCGTGACGGCGGAGCACGGCAGCCCCGGCTCGGAGATCTACGGGGCCGCCAAGGCGGCGCTGCACGGCTTCGCGCGCGGCCTGATGTGGACCAGGGACGGCATCCTCGCCAACGTCGTCTCCCCTGGCGGCACCCTCACAGAGAGCCTGCAGAACGTCGATCCGGCCATCGTCGCGCTCAGCGGCGCCGAGACGCCCAGCGGCCGGCTGAGCACCCCGGAGGACGTGGCGCGGGTCGTCGTCTTCCTCTGCTCCGAGGCCAACGGCAACGTCAACGGCGAGGTCGTGCACACTGCGGGCGGCCGCTGACCCCGGATCCGTACTCCCCGGTACTCCCCGCAACGGTCAGCCCCCGGACGACGCGTCCGGGGGCTGACCGTTGCGCCCAACCGGGTCGGCCCGGCTACGCGTCCTGCACCTTCTTGATCGACCACTGGGCGATCTTCAGCGACATCTGCACGCCCTCGGTCGCGTACTCGATCATCGCCTTCTGGTACGCCGCGAAGGCCTCCGACCGCTCGGCCTCGCCGCGCTCGACGGCCACCAGCGCCCGGGTGAGCGCGGCGGCGTCCCGCACCGCTGTGTTGGCCCCCACGCCGCCCGACGGCGGCATCGTGTGCACGGCGTCCCCCAGCGGCACCACCGGGCCGTCCTCCCACGCCTCGACCGGGTCCGTGGCGCGCAGCGCCACCGCGAAGGTGACGGCCGGCTCCGCGTGGCGGAAGATCCCGCGCAGGTCCGGGTGCCAGGTACTGGTCCGCTCGACGACGAGCGCGCACAGCTCCTCGCCGCTGAGCGCGAAGAACGCCTCGTCCGTCATGCCCAGGTCCTCGCCGTGCACGTTGAAGACCGACATGTAGTAGTCGTCGAGGTCGGCCAGGTCCGCGTCCGGCCACAGCCGGGCCGCGGCCTCGGTGGGCCGGCTGCGGAACGTCATCGGCATCAGGCCGATGTGGTGGCCGTCGGTGCCGATCACGTAGCTGAAGCGGTCGCGCAGCACCTCGGGCATCCCGCCGTCGACCGCCGAGGCCCGCGGGATGCGGGAGAAGACGGTGCGCACGCCCAGGTCCCGGGGGACGTCCCAGGGCCGGGACTGGGCCCGGATGCGGGAGTTGGTGCCGTCCGCCGCCACCAGCACGTCGCCCTCGGCGGTGGAGCCGTCCGCGAAGTGCGCGACGACCCGGCCGTCGGGCCGCTGCTCGTAGCGGTCGAAGGTCTTGCCGAAGCGGACCACGTCGCCCAGGCCCGCGAGCAGGATCCGCCGCAGGGTCACCCGGTCGACGGCGTCGATCTTGTCCGGCGCGTTCCCGCGCGGGTCCTCGAAGGCCGGCGCCCACTGCTGGACGAGGTGCTCGTCGTAGGCCACCAGGCCGGCGTCGTCGCGCTCGTTGGACGTGGCGACCAGCAGCTCCACCAGTGCCGGCGGCAGGCACTCGCGCAGCGCGTACTCGCCCTCCGGGCTGATGCGCAGCCGGTAGCCCTGCCGCCGGCCCTCGGCCGACTCGTCGCGCTCGTAGACCGTGACGCCGATCCCGGCCCGGTGCAGCCCCTGCGCGAGGCAGAGACCGCCGATGCCGCCGCCGATGACGAGGACGTGCATGGGTGAGCGAGTTGTCCGCATGGCTTCCGGCACCTTCCCGTGCTGTCGGCACTGACCCCGGCAGGGTCGGGCCGGGCGCTCGTGCGCCACTGGAGGAATCTCTTGAGCTGTCCTCGATCGGCCCCTGCCAGCGTTCCGCCGACCGCCGGACGGAGTCGGCGGCTGGCATCGGGACTAGGCGGTGACATGAACGTCAGCAACGGCAGGGGAGCCAAGAGCGCCCCGCCCTTCAGGGTGATCCTCCGGATGGAGATCCACCCCGGCTCGCACGTCAGCTTCGAACACACCTGGCTGGAGGTGGGCCGGCTCATCGCGCTGGAGCCCAGCAACCTCGGCCAGGTGCTGGTGCGCAGCGTCGAGGAGGAGAGCGTCTACTACGTGATCACCGACTGGCGCGACGAGCCCAGTTTCCGCGAGTTCGAGCGGAGCGAAGCGCATGTCGAGCACCGGCGGCGGCTGAAGCCCTTCCGCACCGGAGGCCAGATGATCCTCACCCAGATCGTGTACGACCTCGGCGGTGTGGGCGCCGCCGCTGCGACCGCCTGACCCGTCGAACGAGGAGTGGCATGGACGCGAAGGAGCTCACCTTCATCGGACTGGGCAACATGGGCAGGGGGATGGCACACACCCTGCTCAAGGCCGGGTACGCGCTCACCGTGTACAACCGCACCGCGCAGAAGGCCGAGGCGCTGGTGGCACAGGGCGCCTGGAACGCCCCCACCCCGCAGGAGGCCGCCGCCGGGCAGCGCGTCGTGCTGCTCAGTCTCAGCGACGAACATGCCGTCGAGCAGATCCTCTTCGACCAGGTGGCACCCGTACTCGATCGCGGCAGCATCGTGATCGACACCTCCACCGTCTCCCCCCGGTACGCCAGGGACTCCGCGGCACGCCTCGCGGAACTGGGCCTGCGCCGGGTGGAGGCGTGTGTGGTGGGCAACCCCTTCCAGGCGCACAAGGGCGAACTGCGGGTGTTCGCCTCGGGGGCGGACGAGGACATCGCCGCGGTGCGCGACGTCCTGGACGTCATCAGCTCGGAAGTGATCATGGCCGGGGACCCGGGCATGGCCAGCACCATCAAACTGATCTTCAACCTGCTGCTCGGCGCGCAGATCGCGGCACTCGCCGAAGGCGTCTCCTACGGCGTGGCCGCCGGCCTCGACCGCGACCTGCTGATCCAGTCCATCGCGGGCAGCGGATTCAGCTCGATGGTGATGCGCTTCCGGGCCGAACTCATGCTCAAGGGCAACTACGAACCCGCCTTCTTCCGCGCCTCGCTGATGGAGAAGGACCTGCGGCTCGCCAACAAGGCGGCGCACGACGCCGGCATCGAGCTCCCCGTCCTCGACATGGTCCGCACCCGGTTCGCCGAGGTCATCGAGGCCGGCGACGGGGACAAGGACGCCGCCGTCCTCATCGAGCACACCAGGACCTGACGCACTGACCGCGTCGACCCCGTCTTGAGCCGCCTTGCAGGCACAGCTCGCAGCATGGGCCGGAGGTCGCCGACCAACTGGAGGAACCGTGTCCCGCCGACTGTTCACCTCGGAGTCCGTGACCGAGGGCCACCCCGACAAGATCGCCGACCGGATCAGCGACTCCATCCTGGACGCGCTGCTGCGGCAGGACCCGACATCCCGGGTCGCGGTCGAAACCCTGATCACGACCGGCCAGGTGCACATCGCCGGTGAGGTCACCACGTCCGCGTACGCCGATATTCCGGCGATCGTGCGGCAGACGGTTCTGGATATCGGTTACGACTCGTCGGCGAAGGGTTTCGACGGGGCTTCGTGCGGGGTGTCGGTGTCGATCGGTGCGCAGTCGCCGGACATCGCGCAGGGTGTGGACGCGGCGTACGAGGCGCGGGTGGAGGGTGGCGAGGACGACCTCGACCGCCAGGGTGCGGGTGACCAGGGCCTGATGTTCGGGTACGCGTGCGACGACACCCCCGAGCTGATGCCGCTGCCGATCGCGCTCGCCCACCGCCTCGCCCACCGCCTGACACAGGTCCGCAAGGACGGCTCCCTCGCCTACCTGCGCCCGGACGGCAAGACGCAGGTCACCGTCGAGTACGACGGCGACCGCGCGGCGCGGCTGGACACCCTCGTGGTCTCCTCCCAGCACGCCTCCGACATCGACCTGGACTCCCTGCTCGCTCCCGACATCCGCGAGTTCGTCGTGGAGCCCGAACTGGCGGCCCTCGCCGAGGCCGGCATCGAACTCTCCACGGACGACTACCGGCTGCTGGTCAACCCGACCGGCCGCTTCGAGGTGGGCGGTCCGATGGGTGACGCGGGGCTGACCGGCCGCAAGATCATTGTCGACACGTACGGCGGGATGGCCCGGCACGGCGGCGGCGCCTTCTCCGGCAAGGACCCGTCCAAGGTGGACCGTTCCGCCGCCTACGCGATGCGCTGGGTGGCGAAGAACGTCGTGGCGGCCGGGCTGGCCCGCCGCTGCGAGGTCCAGGTCGCGTACGCCATCGGCAAGGCGGCCCCCGTCGGGCTCTTCGTCGAGACGTTCGGCACCGAGACCATCCCGGTCGAACAGATCCAGGACGCCGTCCGGAGCGTCTTCGACCTCCGCCCGGCCGCCATCATCCGCGACCTCGACCTGCTGCGGCCCATCTACGCGCAGACCGCCGCTTACGGCCACTTCGGCCGCGAGCTGCCGGACCTCACCTGGGAGCGCACCGACAGGGTCGAAAAGCTGCTCGCCACCGTGCGGGGCTGACCGAAGGAGAGAGCGCTGTGCAGATCGCCGTCACCGGTTCGATCGCGACCGACCATCTCATGAACTTCCCGGGCCGCTTCAGCGAGCAGCTGCTCGCCGACCGGCTCGACAAGGTCTCCCTGTCCTTCCTCGCCGACGACCTGGTCGTCCGGCGCGGCGGGGTGGCGGCCAACATCGCCATCGGGCTGGGACGGCTCGGCATCCGGCCGCTGCTCGTCGGGGCGGCCGGCACCGACTTCGCCGAGTACGGGCGGTGGCTGGAGGAGAACGGCGTCGACACGTCCCCGGTGCGGGTCAGCGAGACCCGGCACACCGCTCGTTTCGTCTGCACCACCGACGCCGACCAGAACCAGATCGCCACCTTCTACCCGGGCGCGATGTCCGAGGCCCGGGAGATCGAACTCGGCCCGCTCGCCGCCCGCACCGGCGGCGTCGACCTGGTCCTCGTCGGGGCCAACGATCCCGACGCGATGCTCCGCCACACCCAGGAGAGCCGCTGCCTGGGCATCCCCTTCGCGGCCGATCCCTCGCAGCAGCTCGCCACCCTCGACGGGCCCTCGGTGCGCCAACTCGTCACCGGCGCGAAGTACCTGTTCACCAACGAGTACGAGGCCTCACTCCTCCAGGAGCGCAGCGGCTGGACCGCCGCCCAGGTCCTCGACCGGGTCGGCACCTGGGTGACCACCCTGGGCGCCGACGGCGTCCGGATCGAGAGCACCGCGGAGCCCGCCATCCACGTCCCGGCCGTGCTCACCGAGACGCCGGCCGACCCCACCGGGGTCGGCGACGCGTTCCGCGCCGGGTTCCTGGCCGGCGCGTCATGGCAGTGGACCGCCGAACGGTCCGCCCAGCTCGGCTGCGCGCTCGCCACCATCGTGCTGGAGTCCCTCGGCCCGCAGGAGTACGTGCTCTCGGCCGCGGACCTGCTCGGACGGATCGACAACGCCCACGGCGGAGTCGTCGCCAGCGAGATCGAACCGGATCTGGCGGCCGTGTCATGAGCGGGACATCCCGGGCCGACGCGCTGCGTCAGGCGTTCGCGACCCGTGTGGTGGTGGCGGACGGCGCTATGGGCACGATGTTGCAGGCGCAGGATCCGTCGCTGGACGACTTCGAGAATCTGGAGGGGTGCAACGAGGTTCTGAACGTGACCCGTCCGGACATCGTGCGGTCGGTGCACGAGGAGTACTTCGCGGCGGGTGTGGACTGCGTCGAGACGAACACGTTCGGGGCGAACCTGGCGGCGCTGGGGGAGTACGACATCCCGGAGCGGATCCACGAGCTGTCGGTGACCGGTGCCCGGTTGGCGCGTGAGGTGGCGGACGACTTCGCCACGCCGGACCGCCCGCGCTGGGTGCTCGGCTCCGTCGGCCCCGGCACGAAGCTGCCGACGCTCGGCCACGCGCCCTACGTCGCGCTCCGCGACGGCTACCAGGCGAACGTGGCCGGCCTCATCGAGGGCGGCGCCGACGCGATCCTGGTGGAGACGACACAGGACCTGTTGCAGACCAAGGCCGCCATCCTGGGCGCACACCGCGCGCTGCGGGAAGCGGGCAGCACCCTGCCGATCATCACGCATGTGACCGTCGAGACGACGGGCACGATGCTGCTCGGGTCGGAGATCGGTGCGGCGCTCACCGCGCTGGAGCCGCTGGGCATCGACATGATCGGCCTGAACTGCGCGACGGGCCCGGCCGAGATGGGCGAGCACCTGCGGTATCTGGCGCAGCACGCGCGGATCGCCGTCTCGTGCATGCCGAACGCCGGCCTGCCGGTGCTGGGCAAGGACGGGGCGCACTACCCGCTGTCGCCGGAGGAGTTGGCCGACGCGCACGAGACGTTCGTGCGCGAGTACGGGCTGTCGCTGGTCGGTGGGTGCTGCGGCACCACACCGGAGCACCTGCGGCAGGTCGTGGAGCGCGTGCGCGGCTTGGACCTGTCCCCGCGCAGCCCGCGTCCCGAGCCGGGCGCCGCCTCGCTCTACCAGTCGGTGCCGTTCCGGCAGGACGCGTCGTATCTCGCGATCGGTGAGCGGACGAATGCGAACGGGTCGAAGAAGTTCCGTGAGGCGATGTTGGAGGGCCGCTGGGACGACTGCGTGGAGATGGCCCGCGACCAGATCCGCGAGGGCGCCCACCTACTCGACCTGTGCGTGGACTACGTCGGCCGCGACGGCGCCCTCGACATGAGCGAGATCGCCGGCCGCTTCGCGACGGCGTCCACTCTCCCGATCGTGCTGGACTCCACCGAGGTGCCTGTGTTGCGGGCGGGGTTGGAGAAGCTGGGCGGGCGGGCCGTCATCAACTCGGTCAACTACGAGGACGGCGACGGACCTGACTCACGTTTCGCCCAGGTGACCGCGCTGGCGTCGGAGCACGGTGCCGCGCTGATCGCGCTGACCATCGATGAGCAGGGGCAGGCGCGTACGGCCGAGCACAAGGTCGCGATCGCCGAGCGCCTGATCGGGGACCTGACCACCAATTGGGGGATCAACGAGTGCGACATCCTCGTGGACTGCCTGACGTTCACGATCGCGACGGGTCAGGAGGAGTCCCGCAAGGACGGGATCGCCACGATCGAGGCGATTCGTGAGCTGAAGCGCCGGCATCCGCTGGTGCAGACGACGCTGGGCCTGTCGAACATCTCCTTCGGCCTGAACCCGGCCGCCCGCGTGACGCTGAACTCGGTCTTCCTCAATGAGTGCGTCGAGGCCGGCCTGGATTCCGCGATCGTGCACGCGGCGAAGATCGTGCCGATTGCGCGGATCCCGGAGGAGCAGCGGGAGATCGCGCTGGATCTGGTCTACGACCGGCGGCGGGAGGGCTACGACCCGTTGCAGGCCTTCTTGGAGGCGTTCGAGGGCGTCGACATGAAGTCCGTGAAGGCCGGGCGGGCGGAGGAGTTGGCGGCGCTGCCGCTGGATGAGCGGTTGCAGCGGCGGATCATCGACGGGGAGAAGAACGGCCTGGAGGGCGATCTCGATGAGGCGCTGACCGGGCAGTCGGCTCTGCAGATCGTCAACGACACCCTGCTGGAGGGCATGAAGGTCGTCGGCGAGCTGTTCGGCTCCGGCCAGATGCAGCTGCCGTTCGTACTCCAGTCGGCTGAGGTCATGAAGACCGCCGTGGCGTACCTGGAGCCGCATATGGAGAAGTCCGACGCGGAGGGCAAGGGCACGATCGTGCTCGCGACCGTGCGCGGTGACGTGCATGACATCGGCAAGAACCTGGTCGACATCATCCTGTCGAACAACGGCTACAACGTGATTAACCTCGGCATCAAGCAGCCGGTGGCGGCGATCCTGGAGGCGGCGACCGAGCACAGGGCCGACGTGATCGGCATGTCCGGCCTGCTGGTGAAGTCCACCGTGATCATGAAGGAGAACCTCCAGGAGCTCAACGCCCGCAAGATGGCGGCCGACTACCCGGTCATCCTCGGCGGCGCGGCCCTGACCCGGGCGTACGTCGAGCAGGACCTGCACGAGATCTACGAGGGCGAGGTCCGCTACGCCCGTGATGCCTTCGAGGGCCTGCGGCTGATGGACGCGCTGATCGCCGTCAAGCGCGGCGTGCCGGGAGCGGTGCTGCCGGAGCTGAAGCAGCGGCGGGTCGCCGCCCGTCCCGCGCTCGTTGTCGAGGAGCCGGACGAGGAGCGGGGTTCGGTCCGCTCGAACGTGGTCGTCGACAACCCGGTCCCCACGCCGCCGTTCTGGGGCACCCGCATCATCAAGGGCACCCCGCTCAAGGACTATGCGGCCTGGATCGACGAGGCCGCGCTCTTCAAGGGCCAGTGGGGGTTGAAGTCCACGCGTGGTGACGGCCCCTCGTACGAGGAGTTGGTGGAGAG
>NZ_JBEYJD010000083.1:0-22688 GCF_040636125.1 Streptomyces sp. NPDC006733
CCCCCCCGCACGTGGCCCGCCCCGCTGGTCTCCTGCGGGGCGGCCACGGTGCGGTCGAGACGGGAAGCAGGCGGCGGCCCCACCCAGCACGGCAGGCTGGTGAACCGGCTACTGCCGAACCGTCGGGGAACAGCCGGAGCGGCACAGCGCGGCGCACCGGTTCACCGGGCAGCCCAGCTCGCGTCGGCATCGGAGCCGGGGCACCGGTGACTGGCGCCGAACACTGACAAGCGAGCGCGCACCCGTCGTGACCGCGCGCGAAAGCCCCGCCAACCGTCCGTCCCGCCCCTGATCCCGATTCCGCACAGGCTCTACGCGATCACGCGATCACGAAGAGGTGGCCGGCGAGTACTTGCTCGTGGAACGGTTCTCCCTGGGTGTAGCGGGCGAGTTCGTTGAGGGCCGCGGTGGCCAGCCGGTTGAGTTCGGTGCCGAGCGAGCCCGCGATGTGCGGGGTGAGCAGGACGTGCGGATGGTCGTAGAGCGGCGATTCGGCGGGGAGCGTCCACGGATCGGTGACGTCGAGGACCGCGTACAGGCGCTCGGCGAGGATCTCGTCGACCAGGGCACGCTCGTCGACCAGGGCGCCGCGGGCGGTGTTGATCAAGGTTGCCCCGTCGCGGAAGCCGGCCAGCCGGCGGCGGTCGATCAGGTGGCGGGTCTCGGGGAGGTCGGGGGCGTGCAGGGACACGACATCGCTGGTGGTGCAGAGCTCGTCGAGGGTGAGCAGCTCGGCTCCGAGCGCTCGGGCCTCCTCCGCGGTCAGGTAGGGGTCGCTGACGACGACCTCCAGGTCGAACGCGCCCAGCAGTTCCATCACTCGCCGCCCGATGCGCGACGCCCCGATGATGCCGACGCGTTTGTCGAGGTTGCCCATCTCGGGGAATCGGGCGTGCCAGTCCTGTCCTCGGCGATCCGCCCGGTAGGAGCGGGCGATGGGCAGAACGCGCTTGTTCGCGAACAGGATGGCTGCCAGCGTGAACTCGGCCACGGGCAGCGCGTTTCCGGCGGCGGCGGTCGCCACCGTGATGCCCCGGTCCCACACGTCCAGGGTGAGGTGGCCCTTCACCGAGCCCGCGGCGTGGACGACGGCCCGCAGGCTCGGTGCGGCGCGCAGGGCCTCGCCGTCGAGGAGCGGGCATTGCCAGCCGGTGATGAGGACTTCGGTCTCGGCGAGGAGCGCGCGGGCGGCGGGGTCGGTGAAGTCGGTGAGCACCCGATCGGGGTCGATCCGGGTCAGTTCGTTCAGGCGGGCCCGCTCGCGCGGGCCGAAGAGACGTGCCGCGACGGTAGGGTCCATCGCCAACGCTGCGCGGGGACGGTTCACTTGACGCTTCCCATGGTCAGGCCGGAGCGCCAGTAGCGCTGCAACACGATGAAGCCGATGATCAGCGGGAGTACCGCGAGCAGTGAGCCGGTGATCACGAGGGGATAGAACTCCGGCGCCTGGGTGGTGTTGCCGCTCCAGGTGTAGAGCCCGAGGCTGACGGGGAACAGTGCGCGGTCGGAGAGCATGACCAGGGGCAGGAAGAAGTTGTTCCAGATGGTGACGAACTGGAACAGGAAGATCGTCACGAATCCCGGGGTCATCATGGGCAGCCCGATCGAGCGGAACAGTCGCAGGTCGGAGGCTCCGTCGATACGGCCGGCCTCGATGACCTCGTCGGGGATGTAGCTGCGGGCGAAGATCCGGGCCAGATAGACGCCGAAGGGGTTGAGCAGCGACGGCAGGAACACCGCCCAGTACGAGTTGTTCAACCCGGCCTTGGACGCCAGCAGGTACATCGGCAGCGCGAGCGCGGAGACCGGCACCAGCACGCCGACCAGCACGACGCCGAAGAGTTTCTCGCGGAGGGGGAAGCGGTACTTGTCGAAGGCGTAGCCGGCGGCGACGCAGATGATCGTGCTGCCGAGCGCTCCCGCTCCTGCGTACAGCAAACTGTTGCCGAACCAGGTCAGGTAGATCCCGTCGTCCTGGTCGAGGACGCGCCGGATGTTGTCGGCGATCGCGGTCCGGTCGATGTGGAACATCGAGGTGCCGAGCAGGTTGTTCGGGTTCTTGGCCGCGGAGGTGACCAGCCAGATCAGGGGAAAGACGGCGTAGAGCGCGCCGATCATGAGAAGGCTGTTGACCGCGGTCCTGGACGCCCAGGCCGGGGTGCGCCGGGAGGAGCGGTGGGAGCGCGCCGTACGGGGGGCGGCATCGTCCGGCGGCATGGCCGGCGTGGCAGCGGCCTCGGCTGGGCGTGCCGTGCGGTCGCCGGGCCGGTGGACGAGGCTCGGGCTCACCAGGACTCCTTCCGCCCGGCGATGCGCGTCACCGTCCATGACAGCACCCCGGCAACCGCGGCCAGCAGGATGGACGCGGCAGCGGCCAGGCCGATGTCGTTCGCGCCGAACGCCGTGTGGTAGATGAACATGGCAGGCGAGTAGTCGGCGTCGAGAGCGCTGCCGGCGGACCGCATGACCATCGGCGAGTTGAACATCTGCAGCGAGCCGATGACCGTGAACAGAACGACGACGCCAACGGCCTGACGGATCATCGGGAGCTTGATGCGGGTGGCGATGGTCCATCCGCCGGCACCGTCGACCCGGGCGGCCTCCAGGGTCTCGTGCGGGATCGCCTTGAGCGCGGTGTAGAGGATGACCATGTTGTAGCCGGTCCACATCCACACGGCGATGTTGATGACTCCCGGCAGCACCCAGGAACGCCCGAGCATGTCGATGTCGATGCCCCGCCCGGCCAGCACGCCGAGCACGGGGCTGGCGCCGGGGGTGTACAGGTAGGCCCAGATCAGGCCGGCGATGACCTCCGGAACGGCGTGGGGGAGGAACAGGGTCAGCTGGAAGAACTTTCCCGTGCGCGCGGCGGTCGCGTCGATCAGCAGGGCGAACAGGGCGGCGAGCCCGACCATGACGGGGATGTAGATGACGCAGTAGAGGGCGAGGGTGGCGAAGCCGTTCTGGAAGTGCTCGGAGGTCAACGCCTGCCAGTAGTTTCCCGGGGCGTTGAAGACCCTCTCGGCGTTGCCGAAGCCCAGGCCGGAGCTGCGCTCCGTGAACAGGCTGAGGTTCACCGCGTAGACCAGGGGGGCGACCATGGCGATCCCGAAGACCGCGAAGAACGGGGTCAGGAGGAGGAAGGCCGCGCCTCCCTGCCCCCGTCCGCGCGTCCGCCGCGCGGCACCGGGCCGGGTCGGCGACAGGAGGGACATCGTCAGCCGCCCGTCACGCTGAGCTTGCGCTTGCTCATCTCGTCGACGGTGGCCTGCTGTGCTGTGCGGAGTGCGTCGGGGATGGAGCGGCTGTTCTGCGCATCCCCCAGCGTGGTGCTGGTGACGTTCATCGCGGGTCCCCACATCCAGCCGGTCGGCACGGAGGCGTCCGCGGCCTTGAAGACCTGGAAGACGTCCTGCTTGCCGAACAGGGTGCTCTTGAAGTTCTTCGCGGCGACCGCGTAGGCGTCCGGGTGCGCCGGATAGACGGCCCGGCCGGCGCTGGTCCGCGCGTTGATGCTCTCCGGTGCGTGGGTGAGCCAGGTCGCGAACGTCGCGGCGGCCTTGGCGTTCTTGCTGTTCTTGCTCACCGCGAAGGTGCTGCCGCCCCAGAAGCCGGAGGAGGGCTTGCCGTCGTACGACGGCAGCGGCGCGACCGCCCACTTGTCGCTCTGCCCGGTCGTGTTCGCGGCGAGGTTGTTCGCCGCCCACGGGGGCCCGATGACCGTGGCGAGCTTGTTGGTCTTGAGCATCTTGCCCCAGTTCTCGCTCCAGGACCTCTCGACGAGGACGGTCTTGTCGTCCTTGAGCTTCTGCCAGTACGCGCCCACCGCCGTGGACTTCGGGTCGGTGAGGTTGACCTGCCAGGTGTTGCCCGCCGTGCCGAACCACTTGGCGCCGGCCGCCCAGCTGTAGGCGGCGAGCTGGGTGGGTTCGTTGGGGAAGTACGAGCCGAGATAGCCGGCCGGGTCCTCGGCGTGGAATTTCGCGGCGGCCTTCGCGAAGTCGTCCCAGGTGCGAGGGATCTCGATGCCGTGCTGGGCGAGCAGGTCCTTGCGGTAGTACATGACCATCGGTGTGGCGTCGTACGGCATCCCCCACACCTTGCCGTCGAAGGTGGCCTGGTCCGTGATGGCCTTCGGGTAGTCCTTCAGGGCGGCGGGATCCACCAGGTTCCCGATCGGCTGCAGGCCGCCCCGGCTGACGTACTCCGGCAGGTTGGTGTACTCGATCGTCGCCAGGTCCGGCGCGTTGCCGGCGGTGATCGCGTTGGTGAGCTTGAGGTAGCCGCCGGCCACGCCGCTGGGGGTCACCTCGAGCTTGACCTCGATGTCGCTGTGGCTCGCGTTGAAGGTCTTCACGACATCCTCGATGCCCCCGATCCACGACCAGAACGTGATGGTGGTCTTTGTGCCGGGCTCCGCACCGCCGGCCGACGCGCTCGCGCCGCCCGCGCCCTCCCCTCCGGAGGAACAGCCGGCGCCCGCCAGCAGCGAGACGGCTACCAGCGCGCTCGCCATCCAACGGATCCTGATCGGTTTCATGACCGCTCCTTCACGTCATCGCCGGCTCCGAACCAGCCCGTCCATCCCGCCGCACGGGGCGTGATCTGGGGTTGTGACCGGCCTCAAGGGTGGTCATGGAAGCGAAACGCCACGGCAACGTCAACGGATGCGGTGGAACACGGTCAGAACCAGTCAACCGATCAGCCGTTTTCCGCAGGACTCACGGATGGTGAGCCGCGGAAGCAGGGTCAGGTGGTGCGGGGTGACCGTCGTTCCGGGGTGCGGGACGAAGCGGCGGGCCATCACGCGCACGGCTTGCTCTCCGACGTCGTACTTGGGCGGGCTGACGGCGGTGAGCGGCACCGGGCCGAGCGCCGCGATCTCGTCGTCGTACGCGATGACCGCCAGATCTCCAGGCACCCGCAGGCCGTCCGCGATCGCCGCCTCGACCAGGCGGGTCGCCTGGTTGTCGCTGTGCACGAACGCGGCGGTCGCGCCGGTCTCACGGCACTCGCGCAGCAGGCGCCGCAGCGCCGAGCGCAGTCCCTCGGGGTCCTTGGCGCCGTCCGGCACCGGGACGTCGGGCGCGTCGGTGGCCAGGCCGAGGACCTCGACAGCCTCGGCGTAGCCGCACCGCAGCCAGAACTCGGTGGGGGTGGCGGGGTCCAGCGCGAGGGCGACCTTGCGGTGCCCGAGCGACGCGAAGTGCCGCAACGCGAGAAGCGCGCCTTGTGCGTGGTCGGTTCGCACGTAGTCCACGTCCCGGGTGGTGTGCGCGTAGCCGACGGTGCGCTCCATGAGCACTACCGGCACGGGCAGGGTGTCGAGCCACGCACCGAGCTCGGCGGCGGCCGAGGAGCCCTGTGCGGCGGCCAGGAGGAGGCCGCGCACCCCGAGCGCGAGGAGTCGGGCGACCCGTTCGCGCTCCTCGTCCGGACGGTAGTGCGACACTCCGAGCACCAGGCGGATGCCCAAGGCGTTCGCCGCGCTCTCAGCGCCGCGGATCACGCCGGGGTAGTAGAAGGTGGTGGACGGCACGACGATCCCGACCGGGACCGGTGCGGCGGTTCCCGGCTGCTCGGCGGGGGCGGCCACCGCGCCGCCGTGGACGCGTGTCAGAAGTCCCGCGTCGGCCAGCTCGCGGATGTCGCGCCGCAGCGTGGCCTCGGAGGACTCCAGGGCGATCACCAGATCGGCGACCCGCACACTGCCATTGAGCTGCAGCTCGCGGAGGATGAACTCGTGCCGTTCGCGGGCCAGACGCATGCGCTCCCCCAATCACCGGGCCGCTGGATGGTGGGGCGCGGCCGTCGAACAACCACCCGTGACCGTGCCGGCCAACCGAGCAGAAGCGATCATTCTCGATAGGAACAGCTGTGTAAACCAGCAGACGTGAGCGCTCCGACTCTTGACCCCCAGCGGCGCCTGGCCTCCCGATTCGGCAAGCGCGTATTCCCCGGACGTCCCGTCCCCGCCCCGGCGCCCAGGACGGACTTCCTGGCTGTGCCGCCCTACCTTCCCCTCCCGCCGATGGACCGTCTCGTCTCCCCTTGCACCGGCTCGACACACGCCCGCGGGGAGGCCGTCGCGGACGTGGGCGATCGGCCTCCGCCGGCACACGGTCCGCCGGCCCGACCTCGAAACCGCCAACAACGGGCCCAGCACGACCCGCCGACCCTGCGGAGGGTCCCCCTCCCCCGCCGACGCCCGGTGCCGGAAGGCGCGACACCGGGCGTCGGCACCACGTTCGCTGACAGCCGTGGGGAACCGATGGGAGCACCAGGGCACTCTCCTTACGTGGGGCTGAAGTCCCATCAGGCGAGGCACTTCCTGCGAGGAACTCATGAGTCAAGATCCGGTCGAGGCCAACCCCGGCCTCTATAGGGTGATCTTCGAGAACGAGCGCGTCCGCGTCCTTGAGTACCGCGACCAGCCGGGCGATAGGACCGTGCCCCACGAGCACCCCGACAGCGTCATGTACACCCTGAGCTCGTTCACCAGGCGCCTCAGCTCCGGCGGTCAGCAGCGCGAGGTGGAGCTGGAGGCCGGTCAGGCACGCTGGCTTGGAGCACAGGAGCACGCCGGCGAGAACATCGGCGGCACCGAGACACATGTGATCTTCGTGGAGCTGAAGGAACCCGCGCCCACAGCCGCGGGCGAAGGTCCGCTGGGACCCAGCGGACCCTGATCGGGACGATGGCCGGTGATCCGGCCCGGGGTTGCCGGCCCGAGCCAGCCCGCGTCGGCAACCCCGGGCCGCGATCTCCGGTGTACCTGCGACCACGAGGAGTCGGTCGCCGCCAACGAGGACGTCGCCGACCAGGGGCTTTCGACAACCCCCCTGGGCCTGTACCGGCCAGGTTCTACAGGGGCTCTCCGAGGGGTCCGTACTGCTCCTCCAGGTTCTTGGCCCAGTGGGCGGCGAAGTCCGGTTGCGTGCCGTCGGCATCGGTGAAGCCGTACTCCTGGTACAGGCCCCAGGTGGCCAGGGCTCGTCCGCTCTTGGCCATGATGTCGGGGTCGGCGGCCAGTCCGGCGACGGCCCGGCCGAGATAGGCCGGCGTCTCGGAGTGGGCGAAGTTCGGGTCCTTGGCTGCGCCGTCGCGCCAGTTCGCCTCGGTGACACCGAAGTGCTCCAGCAGCGCCTCCGAGCGCAGGAAGCCAGGTGTGATGGACACGGCCGCGACGCCATGGGGTTTGAGCTCGGCGGCTTGGGCCACGGCGAGGCGTATGACCGCGGACTTCGCCAGGTCGTAGAAGAACGTGCCGCGGTAGCGGGAAGTGTTGCCGTCGGTGACTTCCACGACCAGGCCGCTCCTGCGGGCGACCATGAGGGGAAGTGCGAACCTGCTGGTGATGATGTGGGTCTCCACCGCCTGTCGCAGCAGCCGTAGACCGGTCTCGAGGTCCTGCTCCCACAGGGGGTGTTCCCAGTCGGTCAGCGGGTCTCCGCCCCACACGGAATTGACCAGGATGTCGAGCTGTCCGTCCTGCTCGGCGGCGATCCTGTCGACGAGGGCCCGCACCTCGTCGGGGCGACTGTGGTCGATCCGGGCGGGGATGCCCACGCCGCCTGCGGCGCTGACCTGCTCCGCTGTCTGCTCGATGGTTTCCGGGCGGTCCAGGTCGGAGCGCCCACCGGTGCTGCTGCGGCCGGTGACGTACACCGTCGCGCCGGCGGCACCGAGTTCCACGGCGATGCCCCGTCCACCGCCCCGGGTACCGCCGGCGACCAGGGCCACCTTGCCGGCCAGGGAGCGGGTGTCGCTTGTCATGATTCCTCCAGGTCGTCGTGGTGCCGACGTGGGATGTGAGGGGACAGCACCGCGTCGAGCTCGCGCCGGAGCCGCTCTTCGAGTGTGCCTTCGCGTTCCAGTGACCAGGTCAGACCGGCACCGGCGATGATCGCTTGTACGGTGCGGGCCAGCGCCGCGGCCTCGGTTCCAGCGCGGAGTTCACCACTTTCGACCGCCTCGATCAGGAATTCCTCGATGGCCCGCTTCTGCGTACGGTGGATGGCCAGCGCGCGCTCGTAGAGCTGCGGATCGCCCAGATCCATGCACAGGAACGCCAGATGGTTGGCGAAGGTCTCCGGTGTGTCCATCGCGGCCGCCGACTCCACCGTCAGAGCCGCCAAAGCTCCGAGCGCCGAGCCGTGCGACTGACGCACGCGGCCGGCCATCTCGCCGGCGTCCTTCTCGGACCGGTCGGACAGTGCCAGGAGCAGACCGTGCTTGGAGCCGAATCGCTGTACCAGGGTTCCCGGCACCAACCCGACCTCGCGCGCCACGGCGGCCAACGTGAATCCCCCAGGACCCACCCGGCCCATGACCTGTTCCGTCGCACGCAGGATCACCGCATCATCGATCCCCCGGGGACGTGCCATGACCGCCCTCCTTCGTTAATAAATGCTCATTCATTCATTAAAGCACGCAGGGATCGTACTGACGAGCCGCCGTCCCGCTCAGGGCCTCGTCGCGACGGCCCGGTGCGGCAGGGGCCGGGCAGGACGGATGTCCTGCCCGGCCGGCGGCGCGGGTGGTGCGCCCCTCACCAGGGCCAGTGGTCAGACCGAGGACTCCCGGACCAGGATGCAGAGCAGCGAGCAGGCGACAGCCGACGAGGGCGCGCTGGTCGTCGCGGGTGTGTGGGGCGGGGCGTTGGCGGCGGAGAAGGTGGCCGACGCCGTGTTCTTCAGCGGCAGCGCCAGCAGGAAGGAGTTGCAGTAGATCTGGCGGGTGGCCCCGACCGGTAGAGCGAACGTTCCTGCCGCGGCCCGGCAGGCTGGGGTCACGCTGTCGTTCACGGTCACCCCGGTCACCGGTACCGGGCCGGTGTTGGTGACGGTGATCCTCCAGTACGCCGTGCCGAGCAGTTGCAGCAGGCCCACCGGGCTCTGCTTGGCCCAGGGACCGGAGCCGTCCGGTCCGCAGGCATGCGCGTTCGCGACGGTGCAGATCTCCTTGTTCACCGTCACGGCGGGCTGGCACTGCGCGCCGGGCGCGACCGCCAGGTCGGCGGCGTTGGAGGTGAAGGATCCGGTGCTGTCGGTCCCCGTTGCGGTGTCCGTCACCTGGGTGACCGCGCAGTTCGCGGCGACGACCGTGCGCACGCAGATCTGCGGCGCGTCACCCTGGTAGCCGGCGACGAGAGCGGGGTGGTTGTCGGCGGTGAAGTCGCCGGCGTTGGTGAGGACCAGTTGCACCGTGACGGTGATGCTGGGATGAGCGGTGGCCGAGATACCTGTCAGATCGACGGATCCTGTCGGCGTCAGGACGGGACTGGCCAGGACGGTTCCGTCCGGGTCGGTCACCGAGACGGCCGAGGCCGCGAGGTTGACGTGCGCGAGGTCGATGCCCTCCAGGCGCGCGGTGGTGTACCCCTGGACGTGGCCGGGCGCCCCGTCGCAGTAGAAGGCCGACGGTTTGAGGGTGACGGCGGCGCCGCTGTGCACGCAGGGGCTGGTGCCCGTGGCGGGGTCCAGGGAGAACAGCACGCCCGCGTCGCCGAGGGCGATCAAGCAGCGGGTGGTGGTGTCATAGGTGTACCCGTAGTCCCGCGTCGCGCCGCCGTTGACGTTCGCGTGCGTGGCGACGGCCGGGAATCCGGCGCACGGCTGGGCGTTGGTCCAGCTGTAGCACAGGGTCGCGCCGGCGATCGGGCCGCCCCAGACGGGGAAGTAGCTGCGGCGGTCGGCTGCGGTGGCGACCACCTCGGGGTTGAAGACCAGGACGCCGGCGCCGGTCGAGGCGAGTCCGGTGGCGGGGGGTGCCAGCGGGGAGCCGTCGATCCCGAAGCAGGTCGTCAGCGGGGAGGCACCGCTACTGACCGCGCTGCACACCCCGTTGGCCTCGCCGGAGGTGTTGTAGGAGGTGAAGGCGTTGTACGTGTAGTGGCTCGCGGTGGGTGCGGCCGGGTGCGCGCCTTGCCATCCGGCGCAGACCGCGCTCTGGACCGGGTCGAAGCAGCCCAGCTCGGGAGGTCCGGCGGTGGTGGAGCCGCTCGCCTGCGGGGCGGACGAGGCGAAGACCTTGCCGTCGGCGGTCGTCATACCCCCGAGGTACAGCGCGCCCGTGGCCCCGGGAAGGTCGTGGTTGGGGCGGACGACCGGCGCGAAGGGCTGTCCGGCGCACGGGGTACGCGAGGCGATGCCGAGGCAGAGCACCTGTCCGGTGCTCGCGACCCCGTAGAGGTTGCCGCCCTCGGCGACGAGGCCCGCCATGCCGTTGGCACTCGACGGTGATCCGCCGACGGCACGCAGCGCGAAGAAGCCGCAGTTGGCGCGGGTGGCGAGGTCCAGGCAGCCGACGCCCAGGTCGGCGGCGGTCACCGCCGGGTAGTACACGATGCCGGGGCGGCCGGGGTCGAGGACGTACTGCGGGGTCAGGGTGCTGCCGATGTTGCCGGTGGCACCGGAGCCGAGCGGGCCCGGGGTGGTGTTGAGCGGCCGGGGCCAGGGGCCGCCGGAACAGGGCTGTCCGGTCGACAGGTTGCTGCACACCACCTGGGGTGCGTTCAGCGCGGCGTGGTGATAGATGTTCCACGCCTCGACGTCGCCGGCAGCGGTGCGGTGCAGGACCGGGGTGAAGCCGTCGCCGCCCGTGGACTGCACGGTGGGCTGGACGGGCGGCAGCAGATTGGCGGCCAGGCTCGTTCCGCCGGCTCGGGCGGCGGGATGCGTCGCGCGCACGGCACGGGTCGCCGCACCCTGATCGGTCCCGGTGAACGTCGTGCCGTCGGTGGACCAGGCGGGAGTCCAGCCGGGCGGGACCGCGAGCGACCCGGGCACGTAGGTCTGCGCGGTGCCCGCACCGGTGAGGGGATCAGTGATGACCGCAGGGGCCGGACCGCCGGTGGCGGCGTTGGTGTAGCTGACCGCCCAGTTCACGGTGTCGCCATGGTTCACCGGGAGTTGGGCGGGAGCGGTGACGTTCTGGGCGGTCTTCACCAGCGTGGAGGCCGCGGCTTCCGTTGCCGGCGCCTGGGCCGCGGCCGGGACGATGCCGCCCGTGGCGGTCAGGACGAGGGCGGTCAGCAGGGCGGCCGCCCCGGTGCGGAGCGGCCGTCGAGTTGCGCGTGAGTGTAAGAGACGGAACATGCTTCCCCTATCTCTGTCAACGGGCGCACACGCGCTGATGCGCGGTCCGCCCTGCGCACACCGTAGGGGGTGTCAGGCGACAGCGTCCTAACTTCCGACAATCCTTACAATAAACGACAAAAAGATGCCGACAATTGCCGCACTCAGACCTACATGTGACCATTCAGGGGGCCGAAGTGAGCGATCGTGCAGCCCCTGAACGATCGCGCCCAGGCCACCGCTCCGGTCGGCTCGACGGGCTCGCTGGTGCGCGCGTGGACACTGCCCGACGCCGCCTCAGCCGGCCGAGGGATCGCCGGACGCTGGAGGGGTCGCCGGGCGGCGGAGGGTGGCCATGAGAACGGCGACGGCCGAAAGCAGCGCGCCCAGGCCCGCACCGACTGCTCCCAGCGTTCTGGCGATCTCCCACGCCGCGCTCTCCGCCAAGTGGCAGCCCGGGTCGCACACCCACGATCGGCCGCCACCCATCCGCGCGGCCGCGAGAGCGGCCAGTCCCAGGAGCAGCAGGGCGATGCCGGACCAGAACATACGGCGGGCGGCTGCCTCATACCGTTTCGAGCGCGTGTCGACCATATCGGCCACGGTCCCATCCCGGTACACGACGAGCAATGGTGCGGATCGAAGGAGGGCCGGGGGCGCTGCCGTCCGTCTCCTTACGTGCGAACAGGCACGTGCCGGCGACGGCAGAGCGTCGACCTTCGACCGTGCGCCCTGCCAGGGCCGCGACGTGGTCGAACGCTGCTTGGATCGCCGCCCGCGCCGCAGGCGGTAGAAGGCGAGCCTGGAAGGCGCCTGCGCCCAGGGGATGGCGTGCGCGTGTCGGATCAGCGGGCCTCGCGGGGTCAGGCGGTCTTCTTGGTGGGCTTCGTGGCGCTCCTGGCCTTGCTCGCGCCGCGCTTGGCGGCGGCCCGGTTCCGCTGCGGTGCGGCGGCACGCGGCGGCGCCGTCCGGGCGGGCTGCACCGTCGGCCAGGCGAGTTCGATCTCGAGTTCGATCTCTCCGTCCTCGACCTCGATCTCGATCTCGCTCCGGAGCCCATCGGGAACGGTCAGGCTCAGGGTCCCGTGCCCGAAGGCCAACTCGACGTCTCCGCCCTTGCGCAGAGCGTCCGCGAGCGCGGTGAGCTGATCGGCCGCCTCTTCGCGGGACAGCGTGCGCTGCTGCTCGAACTTGAGTTCCGACATGGGGTTCTCCAATCGGGTGGAAGGCGCGACGCGGCGGGGGGCCGCCGAGCCCGACGACACCCAGGACGGCCTGCCCGCGGCGTACGGCGTTCAGTGGCCGGCGTGCGCACCTGCCGTGGCGGTCGAACGCTCCTGTCCGGTCGAACTGCGGTCGTTGAGGATCAGGCCCTTGGCCCGGGTGAACTCTTCGTCCGTGATGTCGCCGGCCGCGCGCAGTTGCGACAGCTTGGCGAGTTCGTCGGCGCTGCTGGCGGGCCGGCCTTCGGAGGCGGCCTCCCGCACGTAGCTGTTGAACGCTTCCTGCTGCTCCCGGGCCTGCGCGATCTCCCGGCGGCCCATGGTCCCCCCGCGGGCGATAACGTAGACCAGGACGCCGAGGAAGGGCAGGAGGATGGTCAGCACCAGCCAGCCGGCTTTTGCCCACCCGCTCATCTCGTGGTCACGGAAGATGTCCCTGATCACGCGGAAGAGCAGCATGAACCACATGATCCACAGGAAGAACAGGAGCATGCTCCAGAAGATGTCCAGCAGCGGATAGTCGTAGGCGAGGTTCATCGGTGCGCTCATGGCGTCCTCCTCTGGTCCAGGCGGGCGACCGGCTGGTGTCGGAGCCCCTCAGCGTGCGCACGGCCTGCGGGTGGCGGCCTCACCCGGTAGGGGTGAAGAGCCCGCCGGGTGAGGGCTGCCTCTTCCCCATGGCCGGTGCCCCCAGGTCCGGCTGGGGTCCTGCCGGAGACGGCGCGCTCCGACCGCGGGGAGACGGCGCCCGACGGCATGTCAGGTTCTGGGACGTCCCGACGCGTCCGCGGCCGCCTTGGTGAGCGCGGCTCGTCAGCGAGGACGAGCGAGACGTCGGCCAGACCGAGCCACAGGCCGAGCAGCCGGGTCAGGTCAACGCAGCGCGCTCCACAACCCAGCATTCCACCGTTGTCGGCGCTGCGCGATCGGTGCCTCAGAGGGCGTCGGGCAGCAAACCGGTGGAAGCCACAAGCGGCAGAGGTCTGAAAGTCACACCCGACGCCTGGGTGGGCCGACCCTACGAAGGGCTCGCCCGGTCCCGCAGACGAACGGAGGGAAGTCTGAGCGCTGCCCTACCGGGCGCGGGCCGCCGTGCCCGCCACGGCGGTTTGTATCTCCGCAGTGAGCCGAGCCGCGTCCTTGGTGTAGCCGGTCAGCAGCAGTCGCCCGCCGTCCCGGAGCCGGATGACCAGGTGGACGTCCCAGCCCATGAGCCGGCCCAGGGCGTGGTTCTGCCCCCGCTCGACCACACCACGGACCGCTGTCCAGGGCAGCACCCGGGTCTCCCCGGTCCGCCGGTAGACCAGTCCGCCCTCGCGCAGCACAAAGACCTCGCCGTGCCGCCCCAGAGTCCGCAGCCCGCTGGAGACGCCGCCGTAGAGCCCGATGAGTGCGCCGCCCCACAGCAGCCCGGCGAATTGCGCGCCGTCCCGGCCCTCGGAGAAGACGGAGATGGTCACTGGGGTGGCGACGGCCGCAAAGACCAGTCCCACCAGCAGCGCGCCCATCGCGACGCGTCCGCGACGCGCGTTGTCCGTCGGATGGTTGCGGATGAAGGTGCCCAGCGCGCGCTCCGCCTCCGTGGCCACGAATCCCCCTTGGAGCCTCTTTCGCAGTGCCGTCAGTCTGCGGGACGGCCGGTCGGGGGTACAAGGGGGCGACACGAGCGGGACAGCGGCGGCGCGCAGGTGCGGCCCATGCCGCTCGCCGCGCTCGCCCCTGATCGGCTCTCAGCAGCCCGCTCCTCCGGTGCCGGCCGTCAGGGCCATGCCGGGGCGCCGGGAAAGCCGTGCTCCAGCAGCCGTTCCACCCAGGCCAGCCGTTCCCGGAGCAGGGGACGGCGGGTTTCGGGGCCCGCTTCCAGGATGTGCTCCAGCAGCAGATGGATGCGCTGGAGGACCAGGGGGGTGGTCTGCGCGCTGTTGATGACATCGTCGAGCGCGGTGCGGACATACCGGCCCCAGTCCGGCAGCGGCACGCTGACGCGCGGTGCGCCCTCGGCGTCCCGGGCCTCGCCGAGGTCGAGGTTCTGGGCGGCCAGCAGGAGCAGCAGGTCCTCAAGGTGGTCCAGAGCCTGGACGGACGTGGCCGGGTCGTTGATGGCCGGGGACAGCCCACGCAGGGCGATGTCCGCCAGGAGCCGGAGTCCGAACTCGGGATTCCGGTGGAATCCGCTTTCCACTCCCGGCGTCAGGGCCGCCAGGATGATGCCCGGCGGCAGCGTGCCCCCGTGGACGTACGCCACGGGCCGGCCCCTGATCAGGAGCTGCCCGATGGCCTGGCCGAGCACGATCCGGCAGTCGTGCGCGCGGGCCGCGGCGATGAGCGGGGGCAGGTCGATCCCGCACAGGACGGCCCCGGGTCCGGGCCAGGGGACGGGAGTGCCTCCGGTCGCGGGCGGCCCGGTGCGCCCGGTCGACTGCTCGTCACCCGGGGCCCGGTCGTAGACGGTGGCGATGACGTGCCGGGACCGGCTGGTGATCGCGTGCAGGCAGGGGCCGAGCTGGATCGAGGCGAAGGCGCGGCTCTGCAGGGTGTACATGAACACCAGCGCGACCAACACCAGGGCCATCGCGGTGGCGGGGACGACGACGGACACCTCCGTGCGCGTGCCGAGAGACAGCGCCGAGGTGATGCAGAAGACGAAGACCCCCAGGGCGAAGGCGAAGGTCCGCCACACGAGCGGGTCGTCGCGGAACAGGCCGAGACGCGGCGAGAAGGTCGTCGCGGCCCACTGCACGACCAGGAACAGCAGCGAGAAGATGATGCTGACCAGGCCGATCACTCCGAAGCCCAGGGAGAACAGCAGATCGGCCGCGCGATCGGCACCCATCATCGGATGGACCGCGAGGTGGGGAAGGAGGAGTCCGGTGCCCAGGCCGACGGTGACGCACAGGAGCTGGGCCAGGCTCCGTCGCCGTGCCCGCTGCCCTGTCCCGTCGACGCGACGCGTGGGGTCGGTCCGGCGGCTGCCGCCGGCTGCGCTGAGGTTGGCCACAGATTGCATTGTCAGTCCGTACCGGTGTCGGCGACAGGCGAGGCGGCCGGAGGGGTGGTGCGGGCGGGTGGCCGAGGCACGCGGTTCGTCTGCCGGATCCCACGAGGCTGCACCGTTACGCTCCGGTCAACGTCACCACAGCCCAGGGGTCAGCGGACGCTCCCGCCTCACGCCAGCTCCAGCGCAGCAGCCCCGCGTCGGCCAGACACTCCAGAGCGTCGAGCAGGAGCACGGGCGAGACGCGCAGGGCGGCGGATGCCGCTCTGACCGGGAAGACGGCGATGCGGGCGGCGTCCTGGCGGGGGTCCTGCACGAAGTCGACCAGCAGCCCGGCCGCGACCCGGCCGCGCGGCACCGCCCGTGCCAGCCGGGCCCACTGCACCACCCAGCTCTCCAGCTCCGTCGTCACCGGAACACACACCCTTTCGCTCCGCAGAACAAAGTGCGACCTCACTGCGCGTACCGGGCCGGCCCGGCGCGGCACCGTGCACCGGCTCACGCCTCCTGCGCGCTGACCCGTCCGCTGCTGACCGCCTCGACCAGTGTCTGATGGTCGCGCTCGTTCTGATCGGCGTAGCGCTCGGCGAACCCCACCAGCGCTCGGTCGAACGCGTCACCGCGGCCCAGGTAGGCGGCGATGGCGATCCGGTCGCCGGAGCGGGCGTGGGCCCGGGCGAGCGTGGCACCACACAGCTCGCCGAAGAGCGTCATGCCGCGGGGCACCATCAAAGACGGATCGACCACGCCTTTCCAGTCGCGCAACTGCCGCACGTAGAAGTCCCGCTCGACGCCGTCGGGCGCACGCACGCGTTCCCAGCCGAGGAAGATGTCACTGGCCGCCTGCATGAGCCGCTGCCCGGCCACCACACGTTCGCCCTGGGTGGCGAGCTGACTGGCCCCGGCGTACGGGGCCAGCACCGACGCACCGGCCTCTTTGGCCTGCAGGAAGAGCGGGTCCTGTCCGTCCCGGCCGAGCAGGAGCATGATCCAGCAGCGGGTGCCCACACTGCCCACCCCCACGACCTTGCGGGCCATGTCGACCAGTGTGTAGGTGCCGAGCAGGTGGCGCCGGTCGGACTGCAGACTCTTGCCGTACCGGGAGATGAGCTCCCGGATCATGTCCTCGAGCTCGTGGCGCTCCAGGTCGGGCAGGAGCTCGGCGGCACGGGTGATCATCGGGGGCTGGGAGGCGATCCGCCGCTCGCCGTCGACCAGTTCGGTGAGCTTGCCGAAGGCCTGCAGACTGTCTCGCGTCCGTGCTTTGGCCAAGGCCTTGGACACCTGTGAGCGGCCCCGTTTGGCCAGCCGGCCTGACGCCAGAACCTGCAGCATCTCGGCGTCGGCCCGGGCGTACCAGACGTCGAGTGTGCGCATCCCCGCGAATTCCCGCATCCGCTCGCGGTAGGACCGCACCGTGGCCGCCACGATCGCTGCGCTTTCGGCGCTGCTGAAGCCGTTCTCCCGTGCCGCGATGACCATACTGGCGGCCAGCCGCTTGACGTCCCACTCCCACGGCCCGGGCAGCGTTTCGTCGAAGTCGTTGATGTCGAAGAGCAGGTTGCGTTCCGGGGACGCCAGCAGGCGGAAGTTCATCAGGTGCGCGTCGCCGCAGAGTTGGACCCGCAGGCCGGTACTGGGTGTGGCGGCCAGATCGCCGGCCATGACGGCGGCAGCACCCCGGTAGAAGCGGAAGGGTGACTCGATCATCCGTCCGTAGCGGATCGGCACGAGTTCGGGAAGGCGGACGAGGGACTGCTGCTCGATGACCTCGACGGGGTCCGCCCGGTGCGCACCGGGATCGAACTCGGCGTGGCTCGATCGTGGCGTGTGCGCACGGGCTGCCCTGCCGCGCTCGGCTCGTTCCCGGGGGGTGATCAGCAACGCACCGCCAGGGGCTGTCGTGGGTCTCTGGCTCATGACAGCCTCCCGTTCGGTACCGCGGCGCGCCCGAAAGCCAGGAGCGGTGCCGCTCCGCCTTCCATCCTCCGCCGCACGGTCGGGAACCGCACTCCGAGCCGGCCGCGGTGCGCCGGCGGCCCGGTCCCGGGGACGACCGGTCCCGGGACGACCCTGGGCTCGCGACGGGGGTCAGGCCAGCGGGATCGGCGCTGACGCGTCGACCGGCACGGCTGCTTCGTCTTCGTCCACGGTGTCCTCGGCCTCCCAGTGCAGCAGGTCGCCGGGCTGGCACTGGAGCACTTCGCAGAGTGCGGCGAGCGTCGTGAAGCGGACCGCCTTGGCGCGGCCGTTCTTGAGGACCGCCAGGTTGGCGGGTGTGATGCCCACCCGGTCGGCGAGTTCGCCCACGGACATCTTCCGCCTGGCCAGCATCACGTCGATGTCGACGGCGATCGGCATCAAATCACCTCGTGCAACTCGGCTTGCATCTGGGCTGCTTCGACGTCGCGGGCGACGGCCTGGCTGAGCAGCATGCGCAGGACGAGCACGATGAGCGCGACTCCCAGGATGGCCACGCCCACCCCGCCCATGATGACGGTGACGCCCGGGTCGTCCCGCTGGCCTGGCGCATTGACGGCCGTGACCGCGAACCACACGAGGGCAGCCGCCACGATCGCCCCGATCACGCCGTCGACGTACCGGAAGGCTGCCGGGGAGAACACGGTGCCGCGGCGCACCATCGCCACCAGCCGCCAGACACAGACGAGGGCGACCTGGGCCGCTCCCATGCCCAGGATGGTGATCACGCGCATCGCGGTCAGTGGGAGCGTCCCGTCCTCCGGGTCGTTTCCGCTGACCAGCACCCACAGCATCAACGCCTGTACGAGCACGGTGCCGGCGAGCACCACCACGAGCACGGCGCGCAGTCCCCGCACTGTCAGGTTTCCCATGAGCCACCCTCCATCGATCTACGATAAGAATCTATTGAATATCGATAGGTTAAGCAAGGGGCTGGGCTGGAGGCTGAGCGGCGGTTTCGCACCACGGCCAGTGCCTGCACCCGTGCCGGGGAGCGGCCCGTCGGCCGGCGATCTAGAAGATCATGCACGTCGTGGTGGCGTGGGCGATCAGCTTGCCCTGGTCGTCCGTCACCTTGCCCTCGGCGGTCGCGGTGCGGCGGCCGGCGTGGATGACGGTGCCCTCGGCGGTGAGTACCTGTCCGTCGGTGCGGGCCGCCCGGATGTAGTTGACCTTGAGTTCGAGCGTGGTGTAGCCGGTGCCGGCCGGCAGCGTCGTGTGGACGGCGCAGCCCATGACGGAGTCGAGGAGGGTGGCAGCGATCCCGCCGTGCACGGATCCGAGCGGGTTGGCGAAGTCGGGGCGGGTGTCGAGGGAGATGACGACCCGGCCGTGCTCGACCTCGTCGAAGCGCATCCCGAGCAGGCGGCCGATGGAGGGCAGATCGGCAGGGCGCTCGGTCTGGACCCAGCGCATCAACTCAAGGCCGGTCATCGCAGTGACGTCGACGGTGCTCATGGTCGTACTCCTCGGGTGCGGTGCCGCGGTGCGCGGCGGGATGTGCGTCAGGTCGAGCGGGGAGGAACAGGGGGCAACTCAGCCGGCGGGACAGGAAGGCGACTCAGCTCCGGCGGACCCGGTGCCCGTGTCCGCGGACGGTCAGCACCGCCCGCGCCCACCCGCGCCGGGTGCCTGCTTGCCGCACGGGGCGATCCCGCCGGCAGGCCGGTCAGCCGAGCGGGTTGGTCGTGTCGCGGAGGGTGGCCAGGGCCGGGGCGTACATCCGCGCCTTGATGGTGCCCAGCGTCGCACCGGCCTTGGCCACCTGCGCGTGGGCCAGCTCGAGGGCGGCGGGCAGCACGGCGTCCTCGGCGACCGCCCGGTCGACGATGCCGAGGGCCGCGGCGTCGGCTCCGCCGTAGCGGCGGGCGGTGACCATGGCCTCGTGGGCGGTCTGCGGCGCCAGCCGGGACTGGATCAGGGCGGCCATGCCTGGGGAGAAGGGGATGTTGATGTCCGCTTCGGGCAGGCACCAGAAGCCGCGATCGGCGCGCATGACGCGGAAGTCGTGCGCGAGGGAGAGCATCGCGCCGGCAGCGAAAGTGTGGCCCTGGAGCGCGGCGACCGTGATGACGGGCAGCGACAGCAGCCGGGCGAACAGCTCCTGGACGGAGACGACGTATTGCTGGTGCTGGTCGGCGTGCGCGAACAGCCAGTCGAGGTCCAGCCCGTTGGAGTAGAACTTGCCGGTGGCGGTGGTGACCAGGGCGCGGGGGCCGTCCGCCTTCTCCACCTCGTCGAGCGCTGCGCTGACGGCCGCGAGCCAGTCGGGGTGGAAGCGGTTCTCGGTGTCGCCGAGGTCGAGGACGAAGACGGTGTCCTGACGGTCGAGCGTGGGCATGGGCTCTCCTTCGAGCGGTGGGGGTGAGCGGGTGGGGTGCGGCGCCCGCTACGGTCGGCGGCGCGGGTCGGGGCCCGGCCGGTCACGCAGCGCGTGGACCAGCAGGTCGTGGATCTCGGCGGCGGCTGCCTCGATGGGGGCCGTGCTCCGCTCGGCCCGGCACATCACCACGGCGCCCTCCACTGCGGCGATGATGAAGGCGCCCAGCCGGCGGCTGCGTTCTGCGGTGAGGCCGCCTCGCTGCAGCAGGACCGCGAGCGCCTCCGTCCAGCGGGCGAAGACGGCGGCCGCGGAGCGGGCCAGCTGCGGGGCGTCGTCGTTGGCCTCGACGGCCACTGCCACGATCGGGCAGCCGGCCCGGTAGTCGCTGTCCACGAGTCGCTCGCGCCACAGCACGAAGAACGCGTCGACGCCCTCCACCGGATCATCGGTCTGCAGGACGGCGTCGAACACACCGGCGATGAAGTCCCCCGCCAGCCCCACCGCCTCTTCGATGAGCTGCGTCCGCCCGCCGGGAAAGTGATGGTAGACCGAACCGCGCGGGGCCCCGCTGTGGGCGAGCACCCGGTCGATGCTCGTCGCGCTCGCGCCGTACTCCCGCAGCAGGGCGGCGGCACTGATGACCATCCGGTCGCGACTGTCACTCCTGCGGGGGCTCACCCTTCCACCACCTTCCGGACGGCCGGGGACCGCCGGACGACGAACCCATGAGTAACTTATGGGGTATGGCATAGAACATACAAGGGAGTGGAGCGACCGCTGCGCCGCGCACATCCGGGCACCGCTCGCGCGGGCCTCCGGCGCGGCCTCGGCCACCGATCCTTGCCTTCACCGACGGAACGTCGGATGTCCCGGCGTGCGGGCGATGGCCGACCCAGCGCTTCTCGCTCAACGGCCCCCCAACGTAGGGCGATTGGCCTCCGAATCGAGCCGGTCCGAGCAGCGGCTTCGGGTTGTTCAGGATGATCGGCCCGGGCGATGATGGCGGCATGGCTGTCAGCGAGGACCTGCTCTGGGACGCGGCGGACAAGAGCAGCCGCATCATCCCGCGGCTGTGGCGTGTGGGGGTGACGGCCGGCTGCCTCGGCCTGCTCGCCCTGACGCTGTCGGCGGGTGGGGACCTCGCGTGGGCACGCTACGCGGCCGCGGCCTGCGCGCCGGCGGAGATCGCGTATTGGCTGTGGGACCGGCGGCGCCTGGTCGAGGTGCGCATCGCCGCCGGTCAGGTGGGCGGTCCCGCCAAGCTCCAGCTGCGGCGGGTCGGCGGATCGATCACCGAGCACGACGCCCACACCGTGGCCCGGGTCCTCGTCATCCACGACAACGTCGACACCGACGCCGCGAAACTGCACCTGAGCTTGCGGAGAGGGCAGCTCTCCTTCGCGCGCTCGGGCCGCTCCCCGGCGCTCACCGCCTGGCGGCAGACGTGTCCACGAGCCGAGGTCCGGGACCGGAATGCCCGGTGGGGCATGCCGGGGATTCCCGACTGAACGGAACCTGACAGCCGAGGGCCGTCCTGGCGCGGTTCGCGGGGGGCCACTCCTGCGCTTGGTCGCGGCTGACCGGCTTCGTCGCGAACACGGTCGCCCTGCGCTCCCCCGTGGCCGGCCGCCGCTCGTCGCCGGACTGCTCAGAACGCGGTCGAGGGCAGGGGCTTGCCCAGCACGAAGGCCCGCAGCAGTGCGGTGTAGAGGTCCGGGCGGCCCCGGGCGATGGCGTGGCCGGCGCCTTTGACGGTGACGAGTTCGGCGTCCGGGAGGGTCTGCCGGTACTCGTCGGCCACCGCGGGTTTGATGAAGTCGCACTCCCCTCGCATGATGAGCGCGGGGACGTGCGCCGTGCGCAGTTGCGGCCGGGGGTCCGGGGTGTGCTCGAAGTCCTTGCGGGTGAGCTGGTTGCTGTAGAAGCCCTGGGGGTTGTGGTGCGCCTCGGTGGGCGGTGCGCCCTGGCACGCTGTGCTGTCCTTGCCCGTCAGGGCAACCTCGTGCATCCACTGATCGACCTCACGGTCGCCGACCATCGCGTGCGCGGCACCGGGATTGATGTCCAGCAGCAGGCTCGCGGCGAGTATCCGAGGTGCACTGTTCAGCTGGTCGAGCCGGACCTGCTGGGCCGGTGCGAGCCGGTTCCAGGGTTCACCGGCCGCGGAGCCTGGGTATTCCTGGCCCCAGAGCGCGCCCGGCGAGGTGAACACGGCTTTGGCCACCTGGCGGCTGTGGGCTGCCAGGTACTGGGCCGCCAGGGACCCGCCCCAGGACTGGCCGATGATGATGATCCTGTCGACGCCCAGGGTCCGGCGGATCGCGTCGAGGTCGGCGACCTGGCGGGCGACGGTGTAGCCGGTGATGTCGGCCAGCCGGGTGGACCGGCCGGCGCCCAGCTGGTCGTAGGAGTAGACGTCGAAGCCGTCCGCGGCCAGTTCCCTGCCGCCGGCGGGTATGCCCTCCCCCGGCGTGCCGGGACCTCCGTGCAGGAAGATGACCGGAGTTGGCCTGGCGGTCCCGGCGGCCGGGACGTGGACGTAGGCGATGCGCGAGCCGGTCGACAGGTTCCAGAACCTGACTCCCGGAGGGACGGGGCTCGCGGCCGTGCCGGGCATCGGACGGAACACGGTGCCTGCGGCAAGCACCGCGACGGTGACGACCAGCCCGCCCGCGAAGAGGGCGGCTGACCGCCATCCCTGGCCGAGCAGGGCGAACGCCGCGCGGCCCAGCAGCCAGCCGACCACAGCGGCCAACGCGAGCCCGGCAAAGGCGAACAGCGGAACACTCGAAGTGACGCAGGCCGCTGCGAGAGCACCGGCCGCCGCGGCGACGGGCGTCAGGGGAAGCGCGATCAGCAGCAGAGCGCCGCCCAGCACGCGCCGGGGAAGAGGTGGTGTCATGCAGTCAAGGCTAGGAATGCGGCGCAGGCATTCCTTCCTGCGCCGGAACGATCCGATCTCCCGCGGGCCGCGCCGTGCGGCGGGGCGCTGACCCCGCCGTTGACGGGGTACGACATCGGGCTCTGGAACTCCTCCTGGGTGAGCCCGTACCCCCCGAGGTACGGGATCCCGGCCGACTCCAGGGCGG
>NZ_JBEYJD010000084.1:0-22642 GCF_040636125.1 Streptomyces sp. NPDC006733
CCCCCGTCGAAGCCCTCATGCCCCTGCGCCTGGCCCGCTACGGCATCCCCCTCGCCGAAACCGCCCCCCTCGGCCTCGCCGCCGCCGGCATCACCCTTCCGGAACCGGCCCCGGCACCGGAGCCCGCGCCCGTCCCCGCCCTGGTCCTGGAACCGGTCCACCCGGCCGAACGTGGAGCCCGGCCGCAGCCCGCGCAGGAAGCCGCACCGGAACCCGCACCGGCCCAGCCGCCGGTCCGGGAGCCCGCCCGCGCCCGCATACCGGTGCCGGCACCGACACCGGATCCGGCTCCGGCACCCGTGCCGGAGCCGCTGCCCGACAGCCGCCCCACGGTCCCCGTCTCCCCCGGCCGCGTCCGCACCCTCGCCAACGGCTACGGCACCGCGCAGGTCAGCGCGTACGCCCCGGAACCCGACCCGGACCCGGAACCCGAGCCGACCCGGGCCCCCGAACCGGACCCCGACACCGAGCCGGAACCCGCCCTCCACCGCCCGCCGCACATCGAGCCCGACGTGCCGCGCGAGGAGCAGTACTACGGGGCGTTCCGCCGCTACGTCGTCGACTTCAAGGAGTTCCCCAACCCGCGCCAGTTCGGCCGCTACCTGCTGGAGAACTACGGCGTGACCGGCCGCACCGGGGGCCCGCTCAGCGAGGGGACGCTGCGCCGGTACCTGACGGAGTTCGAGTCGCAGTACCGGACCGAGTGGGACTCGGAGCAGGTCCCGTAAGAAGATCCCCCGGCCGCCGACAGGGCAACCGGGGGGTCAACCGTCCTCCATCAGACGGCACCGAGCAGCAGACGGACCCGGTCCGCGCCCACGGCGAGCAGCAGCGTGGGCAGCCGGGGGCCGGTGTCGCGGCCGACGAGCAGCTGGTAGAGCAGTGCGAAGAACGACCGCTGCGCGACCTTGAGTTCGGGCGTCGGCTTCGCGTCCGCGTCCAGGCCCGCCTGGAGCTTGGGCACGGCGTAGACGAGCGTCGTCAGTCCGTCCAGCGACCAGTGGTCGTCGAGTCCGTCGATCAGCAGGTCGAGCGCCTCCCGGTCGGTGGCCGAGAGGCTGCCGAGGGTCTCCCGGTCCGGCTCGGTGCGGACCCGGGTGCGCTGGTCCGCGGGGACCTGCGTGGTGATCCACGCCTGGGCGCGGTCGAGCCGCGGCCGGGTCTCGTCCAGCGTCGTGACGGGGTTCGACGGGTCCAGGTCGCGCAGGATCCGCAGCGTCTGCTCCTCGTCGCCCGTGGTGATGTCGACGACGGAGGCGAGCGTCCGGTACGGCAGCGGGTGCGGGGTCCGCGGCAGCTCACCCGCGGCGGTGCGGGTGGCCCGGCTGTACGCGGCGGCGTCGGCGGCCTGCACCGTGCCGTCGGCGATCTTGCGCTCCAGCGCGTCCCACTCGTCGTAGGTGCGCTGGATCTCCTGGTCGAAGGCGACCTTGAACGACTGGTTGGGGCGGCGGCGGGCGTAGAGCCAGCGCACCAGCGGCGCCTCCATGATCTCCAGCGCGTCGGACGGCGTCGGGACGCCGCCGGCCGAGCTGCTCATCTTGGCCATGCCGCTGATGCCGACGAAGGCGTACATGGGGCCGATGGGCTGCTCGCCGCCGAACACCTCGCGGACGATCTGGCCGCCGACGACGAACGACGAGCCGGGCGACGAGTGGTCGACGCCCGAGGGCTCGAAGATCACGCCCTCGTAGGCCCAGCGCATCGGCCAGTCGACCTTCCAGACCAGCTTGCCGCGGTTGTGCTCGGAGAGCTTCACCGTCTCGGAGTGGCCGCAGACGCACGTGTAGGACAGCTCGGTGGTCTCGTCGTCGTAGGACGTGACCGTGGTGAGGTCCTTGTCGCAGACCGAGCAGTACGGCTTGTACGGGTAGTAGCCCGCGCCGCCGGTGCCGTCGTCCTCGTCGGCCGCACCCGAGCCCGCCGCGGCCTCGACCTCGGCCTCGTCGAGCGGCTTCTGCTGCTGCTTCTTGCCCGCGGCCGGCTTGTCCTTCGTCCGGTAGCGGTCGAGGATCGCGTCGATGGCACCCCGCTCGCGCATGGCGAACAGGATCTGCTCGCGGTAGGCGCCGGCCGTGTACTGCTCGGTCTGGCTGATGCCGTGGAACTCGATGCCCAGCTCGCCGAGCGCGGCGATCATCGGGGCCTTGAAGTGCTCGGCCCAGCTGCCGTACTCGCTGCCCGCGGGCGCCGGGACCGAGGTCAGCGGCTTGCCGATGTGCTCGGCCCACGACGGGTCGATGCCGTTGGGCACCTTGCGGAAGCGGTCGTAGTCGTCCCACGAGATGATGTGGACGCAGTCGCGGCCGCGGCGGCGGATCTCGTCGGCCACCAGGTGCGGCGTCATGACCTCGCGCAGGTTGCCGAGGTGGATCGGGCCGGACGGGCTGAGGCCCGATGCGCAGACGATCGGTTTGCCGGGGGCGCGACGGTCCGCCTCGGCAATGACCTCGTCCGCGAAACGGGAGACCCAGTCGGTCTCGGGGCTCTGAGCCACGATCGGCACTTCCTTCCTCGACAGCATGTCGCACCCATTCTCACAGACCGAAAAGCGGATGCGGTCCCGTGGGATACTGAGAGGGTTTCCCAATCCCCCAACCGGAACGGCACCCATCCCATGGCCTCGGTCGCTTCCCTTTCCGCCTCTGTCCAGCAGCGTGTCTCGGCCGCCCTGGCGGCCGCCGTGCCGTCGGCCGCCGGTGCCGACCCGCTGCTGCGCCGAAGCGACCGGGCCGATTTCCAGGCCAACGGCGTGCTGGGCCTGGCGAAGAAGAACAAGGCGAACCCGCGGGAGCTCGCCGCCCAGGTCGTCACCGGCCTGCCCACCGACGACCTGATCTCCGAGATCGAGGTGTCCGGGCCGGGCTTCCTCAACATCACGGTCTCGGACGCGGCGATCACCACCACGCTGGCCGCCCGCGCCGCCGACGACCGGCTCGGCGTGCCGACGGCCGAGAACCCCGGCACCACGGTGATCGACTACGCCCAGCCGAACGTGGCCAAGGAGATGCACGTCGGCCACCTGCGGTCGTCCGTGATCGGTGACGCGATCGCCAAGATCCTCGAATTCGAGGGCGAGACGGTGATCCGCCGGCACCACATCGGCGACTGGGGCACCCAGTTCGGCATGCTCATCCAGTACCTGATCGAGCACCCGCACGAGCTGGACCACGCGGACGCCGACACCGACGGCGAGGCGTCGATGTCCCGCCTCAACCGGACGTACAAGGCGGCCAGGACGCTCTTCGACGCCGACGAGGCGTTCAAGGACCGGTCCCGCAAGCGGGTGGTGGACCTCCAGGCCGGAGATCCGCAGACCCTCGCCCTGTGGCAGCGGTTCGTGGACGAGTCGAAGATCTACTTCTACTCCGTCTACAACAAGCTCGACATCGCGATCCAGGACGCGGACATCGTCGGCGAGTCCGCGTACAACGACATGCTCGTCGAGACCTGCAAGATCCTTGAGGACACCGGCGTGGCGGTGCGCTCCAACGGCGCGCTCTGCGTCTTCTTCGACGACATCAAGGGCAAGGACGGCGAGCCGGTCCCGCTCATCGTGCAGAAGGCGGACGGCGGCTTCGGCTACGCGGCCACCGACCTGTCGGCGATCCGCGACCGGACGGGGAACCTGAAGGCCGACACCCTCCTCTACGTCGTGGACGCCCGGCAGGCGCTGCACTTCCGGATGGTCTTCGAGACCGCCCGGCGGGCCGGCTGGCTCACCGACGAGGTCACCGTCAAGCACCTGCCGTTCGGCACGGTGCTGGGCAAGGACGGCAAGCCGTTCAAGACCCGTGAGGGCGAGACGGTCCGGCTGGTCGACCTGCTCGACGAGGCGGTCGAGCGGGCCACGGTCGTCGTCCGGGAGAAGAACGAGGAGCTCTCCGACGCGGAGGTCGCCGAGCGCGGCGCCGAGGTCGGCATCGGCGCGGTCAAGTACGCGGACCTGTCCACGTCGCTGGGCCGCGACTACGTCTTCGACCTGGACCGGATGGTGTCGCTGACCGGCGACACGAGCGTGTACACCCAGTACGCGTACGCCCGGACCCAGTCGATCCTGCGCAAGGCCGGCGAGGCGAAGGCGGTCGCCCACCCCGAGCTCCCGCTGGCCCCCGCGGAGCGCGCGCTGGGCCTGCTCCTCGACGAGTTCGGCGACGCCCTCGCGGGCGTCGCGGAGACGTACGAGCCGCACAAACTGGCCTCGTACCTGTACTCGGTGTCCTCGACCTTCGCCACGTTCTACGAGCAGTGCCCGGTCCTCAAGCCCGAGACCCCCGACGACGTCCGGGAGAACCGGCTCTTCCTGTGCACCCTGACCGGCCGCACGCTGCGCCAGGGAATGTCGCTGCTGGGCATCCACACGCCCGACCAGCTCTGACGACAAAAAGGTGCGGGGCCCCCGCATGCGGGGGCCCCGCACCTTTTTCCGTCAGCGGCCCAACCGCAGAGCGACCTCGGTCGCCCAGTACGTGAGAATCATGTTGGCGCCGGCCCGCCGCACGCACGTGAGCGTCTCCATGATGGTGCGGTCCCGGTCGATCCAGCCGTTGGCCGCCGCCGCCTCGACCATCGCGTACTCCCCGCTGACCTGGTACGCGGCCACCGGCACGTCGACGGTGTCGGCGACCTTCCGCAGCACGTCCAGGTAGGGCAGCGCGGGCTTGACCATCACCATGTCGGCGCCCTCCGCGAGGTCCAGCGCCAGCTCCCGCATCGACTCGCGGAAGTTCGCCGGGTCCTGCTGGTAGGTCTTGCGGTCGCCGGTCAACGAGGAGTCGACGGCCTCGCGGAAGGGCCCGAAGAAGGCTGACGCGTACTTCACCGTGTACGCCAGGACGGAGACGTCCTCATGCCCGACAGCGTCCAACGCGTCGCGCACGACGCCGACCTGACCGTCCATCATCCCGGACGGCCCCACCACGTGAACGCCCGCGTCGGCCTGCACCTGCGCCATCTCGGCGTAGCGCTCCAGCGTCGCGTCGTTGTCGACCCGCCCCTGCGCGTCGAGCACCCCGCAATGGCCGTGATCGGTGAACTCGTCCAGACACAGGTCGGACATCACCACCACGGCGTCCCCGACCTCGGAGACCACGTCGCGAATGGCGACCTGCAGCACACCGTCCGGCTCGGTCCCCTGCGTGCCGACGGCGTCCTTGACCTCGGGCACCCCGAAGAGCATGATCCCGCCGACACCGGCCTCGGCAGCCTCCAGAGCGGCCTTCCGCAGCGTGTCACGCGTGTGCTGGAAGACACCGGGCATGGAGGAAACAGCTACGGGCTCGCTGAGGCCCTCACGGACGAACATCGGCAGAATGAGCTCCGCCGCATCCAGCCGCGTCTCGGCGACCAGCCGCCGCATCGCCGGGCTGGTCCGCAACCGACGAGGGCGCGCCCCGGGAAATTCACCGTAGCCAGTCATGCTTCCTCCAGCCCACCGCAACCGTTCCAGAACTCCACGCTACGCCCGGCAGCAGTGTGCTCTTCCCGACTAGAAGTCGGCCGGACCGAACTGAGGGGGTCGCTGACGCGGCATGCGGGGAGCACGCGGGGCACGCCCACCCACCGGCCGGAGGGGCAGTGCCGGGGTTTCCCCGCAGGACGACGAACGCATCAGGCCGCCGGAATGCGCTCCGGCACGAGCGTTCGTCGTCCGGGGAGATACCCCGGCGCGGCCCCGCCCCTGAGAGCGGACCGCACCGGGAAAAACCCGGACGCTAGACGCGAGCCCGCCGCCGAGACCCCGGCCGCCGCTCACTGGGCCGCGTCACAGGATCACCCGCGTCCTCCGCCGCCACCCGCCGCGCCGTCCCGAAATCGGCCAGCGCCTGCGCCAGCGCATGCACCGAAGGCTCCGGCGACATGACATCCACCCGCAGCCCGTGCTCCTCCGCCGTCTTCGCCGTCGCGGGACCGATGCACGCGATCACCGTGACGTTGTGCGGCTTCCCGGCGATGCCGACCAGGTTCCGCACCGTGCTCGACGACGTGAAGAGCACCGCGTCGAACCCGCCGCCCTTGATCGCCTCCCGCGTGTCCGCCGGCGGCGGCGACGCGCGCACCGTCCGGTAGGCGGTGACGTCGTCGACCTCCCAGCCGAGCTCGACCAAGCCCGCCACCAGCGTCTCCGTGGCGATGTCGGCGCGCGGCAGGAACACCCGGTCGATCGGGTCGAAGACCGGATCGTACGGCGGCCAGTCCTCCAGCAGGCCGGCCGCCGACTGCTCACCGCTCGGGACGAGATCCGGCTTGACGCCGAACTCGACCAGCGACTGGGCCGTCTGCTCGCCGACCGCGGCGACCTTGATCCCGGCGAAGGCGCGGGCGTCGAGACCGTACTCCTCGAACTTCTCCCGCACCGCCTTGACGGCGTTCACCGACGTGAAGGCGATCCACTCGTACCGCCCGGTGACCAGCCCCTTCACCGCCCGCTCCATCTGCTGCGGGGTGCGCGGCGGCTCGACGGCGATCGTCGGCACCTCGTGCGGGACCGCGCCGTACGAGCGCAGCTGGTCCGACAGGGAGGCGGCCTGCTCCTTGGTGCGGGGCACCAGCACGCGCCAGCCGAACAGCGGCTTCGTCTCGAACCAGGACAGCTGGGCGCGCTGCAGGCTGCGCTGGCCCACGACGGCTATCGCCGCGATCGGGCCCTCCGGCGTCGGCAGCGCCTTCGTCGCCTTCAGCTCGGAGGCGATCGTGGCCAGGGTCGCGGTCCAGGTGCGCTGCCGCGTCGTGGTGCCGGCGACGGTGACCGTGAGCGGGGTGTCGGGCTTGCGGCCGGCCGCCACCAGTTCGGCGGCGGCGGCGACCACGGTCTGCAGCGTGGTGGTGAGGACCAGCGTGGCCTCGCTCGCGCCGACCTCGCTCCAGCACCGGTCGGACGCCGTGGCGGCGTCGACGCAGCGGACGTCCGCGCTGAGCGGGACCCCGGCGTAGGCGGGCACGCCCATCGCCGCGGAGACGCCCGGCACGACCTCGAAGGGGATGCCGGCGGCCGCGCAGGCGAGCATCTCGCTCGCCGCGCAGTTGTCCAGGCCGGGGTCGCCCGCGACCGCACGGACGACCCGCTTTCCGGTGCGCGCGGACGCCATGACAAGCTGGGTGGCGGCAGCGGAGGCGTCCAACGCGCCCTCGCCCGCCGCTGGTTCAGCCGTGCCCACGTCTGCTCGGGCGTGCGTCCGCACGACCTCCAGCACGTGCGGCTCGCCGACCAGCAGGTCGGCGTGGGACAGCGCCTCGACGGCGCGCAGGGTCAGCAGCCCGGGATCACCGGGCCCGGCACCGAGGAAGGTGACGTGGCCGAGGCCGGAGTGGTTGACGGCGGTGGGGCTCAAAGTTCGCGCTCCCCCATAAGACCGGCTGCGCCCTTGGCGAGCATCTCGGCCGCGAGTTCGCGACCGAGAACCGCGGCGTCATCCGCGGACTCAGGGGTTGCACCAGTGATGGACATCTGCACCAGCTGGGTGCCGTCGATCGTGCCGACGACCCCCCGCAGGCGCAGCTCGGAAATCTGCCCGTCGGCCACCAGGTCGGCGAGCGCGCCCACAGGGGCGGAGCAGCCGGCCTCAAGGGCGGCGAGCAGTGATCGTTCAGCGGTGACGGCGGCCCGGGTGAACGGGTCGTCGAGTTCCGCGAGCTGTGCGGCCAGCGCCAGTCCCGCCGCGTTACCGGAGGCGCATTCGATGGCCAGCGCGCCCTGTCCCGGGGCGGGCAGGACGGCCTCGACGGGGATCAGCTCGGTCGCCTCGCCGAGGCGGCCGAGGCGGTTGAGCCCGGCGGCGGCCAGGACGACGGCGTCGAGCTCACCGGAGGTGGTGAAGCCGATGCGGGTGTCGACGTTGCCGCGGATCGGCACCGTCTCGACCTCCGCGCCGAGGCTGCGGGCCCAGGCGTTCAACTGCGCCATCCTGCGCGGGGATCCGGTGCCGACCCGGGCCGGCCGGCCCAGTGCGGCGCAGGCCGCCAGGAGTTGCTCGAACGTCAGGCCGTCGCGGGCCACGAGCGCGTCGCGGGGGTCCTCGCGGACCGGGATCGCGGCGAGTTCGAGCCCCACGGGGGGAGCCGTCGGCAGGTCCTTGAGCGAGTGCACGGCGAAGTCGATCTCACCGGCGAGCAGCGCGTCCCGCAGCGCGGAGACGAAGACTCCGGTGCCGCCGATCTGCGCGAGCTGCTCACGGGAGACGTCCCCGTACGTGGTGATCTCGACGAGCTCGACGGGCCGGCCGGTCAGCCGGCGCACCTGCTCCGCCACCATGCCGGACTGCGCCATGGCCAGCTTGCTGCGCCGGGTGCCCAGTTTCAATGCGGTGGGGCCGTTCATGGCCGCCCTCGATTCGGGTCGTCGGCCCTGCTGACGGCGGCGACCGCCTGCGGGTCGAGGTCGAAGAGTTCTCGCAGCGCGTCGGCGTACCCGGCGCCGCCGGGTTCGCCCGCGAGCTGCTTGACCCGCACGGTGGGCGCGTGCAGGAGCTTGTCGACGACGCGGCGCACGGTCTGGGTGATCTCCGCGCGCAGCTTGTCGTCCAGGTCGGGGAGCCGGCCGTCGAGCCGGGTGAGTTCCCCGGTGACGACGTCGGCGGCCATCGCGCGCAGCGCGACGACGGTGGGGGTGATGCGGGCGGCGCGCTGGGCGGCGCCGAAGGCACCGACCTCGGCGGCGACGATCTTGCGGACCTCGTCGACGTCGGCGGCCATCGGGGCGTCCGCGGACGCCTCGGCGAGCGACTCTATGTCGACCAGGTGAGCGCCTTCGAGGCCGTGCACGGCGGCGTCGACGTCCCGCGGCATCGCCAGGTCGAGCAGGGCCAGCGGGGCGGTGCCGGCGCCGGTCGCGGTGCGGGTGGCGACGGCGGCGGCGACCGTGGCGTGGTCCAGGACCAGGCCGGTCGCCCCGGTGCACGACACGACGAGGTCGGCCGAGGCCAGTTCGCCGGCGACGGCGTCGAAGTCGGCGGCCCGGCCGCCGAGCTGCGCGGCGAGCCGCTCCGCGCGGTCCGCGGTGCGGTTGGCGATGACGAGTTCGGTGACGCCCGCGCGGGCCAGGGTCGCGGCGGCGAGCGAGGACATCGAGCCGGCGCCGACCACCAGGGCGCGCTTGCCGGCCAGCTTGCCGGTGGTGGCGGCCAGTTGGTCGAGGCCGAAGGTGACGAGCGACTGCCCGGCCCGGTCGATGCCGGTCTCGCTGTGGGCGCGCTTGCCGACCCGCAGGGCCTGCTGGAACAGGTCGTTGAGGAGCCGGCCCGCGGTGTGCAGCTCCTGGCCGAGCGCGAGCGCGTCCTTGATCTGGCCGAGGATCTGGCCCTCGCCGACCACCATGGAGTCCAGGCCGCAGGCGACCGAGAACAGGTGGTGGACGGCCCGGTCCTCGTAGTGCACGTAGAGATAGGGAGTGAGCTCCTCGAGGCCGACGCCGCTGTGCAGCGACAGCAGCATCGACAGCTCGGCGACGCCCGCGTGGAACTTGTCCACGTCGGCGTAGAGCTCGATGCGGTTGCAGGTGGCGAGCACCGCCGCTTCGGTCGCGGGCTCGGCGGCCAGCGCGTCCTGCAGCAGTTTGGCCTTGGCCTCGTCCGCGAGCGCGGCCCGCTCCAGCAGGCTGACCGGTGCGCTGCGGTGGCTCAGGCCGACAACGAGAACACTCATGCGGGCATCACGGCGGGTACGTCCCCGTCCGGGCCCTGGCCCTGCTCGCCGGCCTTGCGCTGCTCGTGGAACGCGAGGATCTGCAGCTCGATGGAGAGGTCGACCTTGCGGACGTCCACGCCCTCGGGGACCTGCAGCACCGTCGGCGCGAAGTTCAGGATGGAGGTGACGCCCGCGGTGACGAGGCGGTCGCAGACCTCCTGCGCGGCGCCGGCCGGGGTCGCGATGACGCCGATCGACACCTGGTTGTCCTCGACAATGGCTTCCAGCTCGTCGATGTGCCGGACCGGGAGGCCGGCCACGAGCTTTCCGGCGAGGGTGGCGTCGGCGTCCATGAGCGCGGCGACGCGGAATCCGCGGGAGGCGAAACCGCCGTAGTTGGCGAGCGCGGCACCGAGGTTGCCGATACCGACGATGACGACCGGCCAGTCCTGCGTGAGGCCGAGTTCGCGGGAGATCTGGTAGACGAGGTACTCGACGTCGTAGCCGACGCCCCGGGTCCCGTAGGAGCCGAGGTAGGAGAAGTCCTTGCGCAGCTTCGCGGAGTTGACCCCGGCGGCGGTCGCGAGTTCCTCCGACGACACCGTGGGCACCGAACGCTCGGAAAGCGTGGTGAGAGCCCGCAGGTACAGCGGAAGCCTGGCGACGGTGGCCTCGGGGATACCTCGGCTGCGGGTCGCCGGTCGGTGAGAACGGCTAGTTGCCACGATGCTCCTGCGGGTAGAGCGTAGACGTCCAGGAACCACAGTCCCCGGGGCCGCCCCGTGCATGCCAGGCTATGTCTTTGTGAACGCGTGCACAAAGATAGTGTCCGCTTTGTCCAGGGGAAGTGACCGGCATCACGCGCTCCCATTCCGGACAATAGAAACCATTTGCTGCGGCGAATCGTTCCACGTCTTCGGGCGCCGTCCGAGCCACAGCGCGTCCACCTCCGGCCCAGGCGCGATCACCGGCCACTCCACTCCCGCCGCTGTCTCCAGCGCTCCCGGCCCGCCGGCCGGATCGGCCGCGCCGACCCCGTCCGCCGCGTAGTGCGCGAACAGCCGCGCGGTGGCCCGCGCGTCGCCCAGCGCCGTGTGCGCCGCCCAGTCACCCAGTCCGGCGTCCGCCACGCAAGCCCCCAGCGAGAATCCGCGCGAGGCGGGCGTCCGCGAGATGGCCATCCGCATGGTGCACAGCTCCGGCACGGTCGGCAGCGTCACGCCCAGCCGGGCGTACTCGGCGGCCAGGAACGCCCGGTCACAGCCCACGTTGTGCCCCACCAGCACCCTGCCGCGCAGCAGCCCCAGCAGTTTCGGCGCGATCCCGGCGAACGTGGGCGCCCCGCCGAGGTCGTGGCGCTCGATGCCGTGGATGTGGGTCGGGCCGACCGGCCCCTCGGGATCGATCAAGGTACTGAACTCGCCCTCGGAGGCGCACGCGCGGTCGAGCAGCACGACCGCCACCTCGATCACCCGGTGCCGCCGTGAACTGGACCCGGTGGCCTCCAGGTCCACGACGGCATAGCCGCCGGACCCCTGGAACCGTCCCGAGAGCACGCGCCCACATCCTCACGTTCAGCCCCCGGTGTACAAAACGAACTCGATGGTAATCGAATACGCGCGCCACGTGTAACGCGTGCAACGCGCACAAATGGGGCTCAGGCGGTCAGAGCGGTCCGCAGCCGCTGCTCGTCGACCCGCCAGAAGTCGTGCTGCTCGCCGTCGACGAGCACCACGGGGATCTGCTCCCAGTACTTGCGGTACAGCTCCTCGTCCTGGGTGATGTCGTGCTCCTCGACCCGGGAGCCGAGTTCGCCCGCGACTCTCTCGATCACCACGCGGGCGTCGTCGCACAGATGGCAGCCGGGCTTGCCGATCAGCGTCACGGTGCGGTCGGCGGGATCCTTGCGGGCGCTGCGGCGCAGGAGGGGACTCATTCGAGACATTGTGCCCCCGGGTCCCGCGTCGCGGACCCGTGCGGCAGGTAACACGTAGGTCGCGAGGAGTTCACGCCATCGCTCCTTGCGCGGCCGGGGCCCGCCGAACAGAATCGCTATGCTCGCCGCATGGCCGCTTTGCAATGGCTCACCCCCCGTAAGCGCTCCGCCACCGCGCGCAGCGTGCTGGCAGGCGAGGCCGCGGCCGAGGCCGCTCTCGCGGCGCCGGCCGCCCACGCGCAGGAACCGGAAGCCCCGGCGCACGCCGGGCCCGAACGCAGCGGCGGAGCGGGAGAGGCGGACGGCGACGGCGCCGCGCCCGCATTCCCCGTCGTCGGGGATCCGTACGCCGCCGCCTTCTTCGATCTCGACAACACCGTGATGCAGGGCGCCGCGATCTTCCACTTCGGCCGCGGCCTGTACAAGCGGAAGTTCTTCCACAAGCGCGAGCTCGCCCGCTTCGCCTGGCAGCAGGCCTGGTTCCGGCTCGCCGGGTCCGAGGACCCCGAGCACATGCAGGACGCGCGGGACAGCGCGCTGTCGATCGTCAAGGGGCACCGCGTCGAGGAGCTCATGTCGATCGGCGAGGAAATCTACGACGAGTACATGGCCGAGAAGATCTGGCCGGGGACCCGGGCGCTCGCCCAGGCCCACCTGGACGCGGGCCAGCGGGTCTGGCTGGTCACGGCCGCGCCCGTGGAGACCGCGACGATCATCGCCCGCCGGCTGGGCCTGACCGGCGCGCTGGGCACGGTCGCCGAGTCGGTCGGCGGCGTCTACACCGGCCGGCTGGTCGGCGAACCGCTGCACGGGCCGTCCAAGGCCGAGGCGGTGCGGGCGCTCGCGAGCGCCGAGGGCCTGGAGTTGTCGCGCTGCGCCGCGTACAGCGACTCGGCGAACGACATCCCGATGCTCTCGCTGGTCGGGCACCCGTACGCGATCAACCCCGACTCCCGGCTGCGCAGGCACGCCCGCGCCGAGGGCTGGCGGCTGCGCGACTACCGCACCGGCCGCAAGGCCGCGAAGATCGGCATCCCGGCCGCGGCCGGAGTGGGCGCGGTGGCGGGCGGCACGCTCGCCGCGGTGGCCCTCCACCGACGCCGCCGCTAGGCGCCGGGCGTTCGGATCCGGGCGCCCGGTTCCTGGCGCCCGGTTCCGGGTGCCGCGAGACCGGGCGGTGACCGGGTGGCGACCGTCCCGACACGGCCGGGGCGCCACTTTTTGGCGGCTTGTGGCGGACCCGCCGCGCCCACCGCAGCCGCAGCACTGCCACACAGCCACAACACGCACTCCCCGCGACCAATTCACGAACATAAGCGGTCAACTTCTGTTCATTGTTCGATAATTGATCGATCACCAATGCACCAAGGAACCGACGTAACCGGCGATTTAGGCAACACGGTGTAGCGCCGCCTGTACGAAGCGTTATTCTCCTCAGACGCAATCGGAACCCACCCGTCGACTTCGGCGAGTGCCCGGTCCCGTACTGCACGTGATGGAAGTTCTGCCTCTGGGAGTCCCGTGTACCCACACGACGGGGTTGACACCTCCGGCCTGGCAACGCTGCGCGCATTGGTGAACGACTGCCTGCGTGTCGTCCCCGCGTTCGCCGAGCCAGCCCTCGCCACGCCCTTTCCCGCCGGCCCCGCGTACGCACTGGCCGAAGTCAGCACCGCCGCAGGCAGACGCACCCGGAACACCCCACGGAGCGGCTCCGGCAGCAACGCCGCAGGCGGGCCCACCGCTCGCCGTCCCGCCGCGGACAGTGACAGCGGCCGGATGATGGATCTCGTCGAGCGGGCCCAGGCCGGCGAGACCGAGGCCTTCGGCCGGCTCTACGACCACTACTCCGACACCGTCTACCGCTACATCTACTACCGCGTCGGCGGCAAGGCGACCGCCGAGGACCTGACCAGCGAGACGTTCCTGCGCGCCCTGCGCCGGATCGGCACCTTCACCTGGCAGGGCCGCGACTTCGGCGCGTGGCTCGTCACCATCGCCCGCAACCTGGTCGCCGACCACTTCAAGTCCAGCCGCTTCCGGCTGGAGGTCACCACCGGCGAGATGCTCGACGCCAACGAGGTCGAGCGCAGCCCCGAGGACTCGGTACTGGAGCAGCTGTCCAACGAGGCGCTGCTCGTCGCGGTCAGGAAGCTCAACCCGCAGCAGCAGGAGTGCGTGACGCTGCGCTTCCTGCAGGGACTGTCGGTCGCCGAGACCGCACGCATCATGGGCAAGAACGAAGGGGCGATCAAGACCCTTCAGTACCGCGCCGTGCGCACCTTGGCCAGGCTGCTCCCCGAAGACGCCCGGTGAGTCTGAGTTGTCCCCTTTCCCCCGCCTTCTCCGGCCTTTTTCGCTGCCGCACCGGTCCGATCATCATGACCGCGTAACCCAACTGGCGCGGCGCTCGTTGCACCACATGCAGACACCTCTCTGCCGCGCTCTGGCCGCTTCCAGTCACTCGATTGGGTGGACAGAAACAAGGAATGCAACCTTCCGGGCGGCTTCGGGAGTCGAGTGTGGATGACGAGAGGAGGTGCCGCCCATGATCGGACAAGCAACGGCACACCGTCGGGCGAACGCCTTCGCCCAGGCCCTTGAGACTGCCGGTTTTCCGGGGGAAGAACCCCGGAGCTCCGACAGCGCACCCCAGGAGCCCGCCGGCGAACACGGCGCCCATGCCACGGACCGGCATGCCGACCCCGAGCAGGGGCGGCTGCTGGCTCTGGTCGGCGCCATCGGCAACCGGCCGCCGCCGGTGCTGAGCGCCGAGGCGAAGACGGTGCAACGTGCCCAACTGATCGCCGCGATGGAGACCGCGCTCGCCGACGGCAGCCTTGAGGTCTCCCCCAAGGTCCCCGAGCAACGGACCGGCGGCGCCCACCGCGCCACCGGGCTCGGGAAACTCAGGCCGCGTTCCCGCTGGTCCCGCCGGCTCGCCGCCGGCGGGCTCTCCGTGGGCGTGGCGGCCGGGGCCCTGGGCGGAGTCGCGGCAGCCAGTACGAACGCACTGCCCGGGGACACCCTCTACGGCCTCAAACGGGGCATGGAGGACCTCAAGCTGGACATGGCGAGCAACGACGCCTCCCGGGGAGGCGTCCTGCTGGACATGGCCGCGACCCGCATGCAGGAGGCCAGGCGCCTCATGGAGCGCGGTCGCTCGGGCGAGCTCGACAGCGAATCGGTCGGCGAGGTCCGCCGGGCGCTGCTCGGGATGCACCAGGAGGCCGCGGAAGGCCACCGGCTGCTCACCGCGGCGTACCAGCGCGACGGCTCGCTGCAGCCGATGGAAGTGCTGAACGAGTTCAACGCCTCGCACCGCGAGGGGTGGAGCCAGCTGCGCGACCGGCTGCCCACCCAGCTCGGCGACGTGAGCACGCAGGTCACGTCGGTCTTCGACGCCATAGAGCACGACGTGGCACCGCTGGCCGGAAAGCTCCCCCATCCCCAGGGCAGCGACGGCCCCGCGCACCGGCAGACCGGCAAATCCGGCACCTCCGGTCCCGCCCGCAGCGGCACGGCCACCCCGGCGCCGCGCGCCCCCGCCACCGCGGAGGGTCACAGCGGCACACCGGGCTCCACCAGCAGCCCGAGCGCCGGCACCGGCAAGGACCACCTGCTCGGCGGTACGGACGGACTGCTGCCGCCGTCACCGGGCGCCGGTGACCAGAGCTCGTCCGGCCCCGCGACGGCCACCCCGCCGTCCGTCAACCTGCCCCCGCTGCTGCCCGGCCTGCTGCCGGGCCTCGGCCTCGGGGCGGAGGACGCCAAGGAGTAACCGGCGACCACGTGCGTGGGGGGCGGGTCCCGGCCATCGGCCGGGACCCGCCCCCCACGCGTACGACGAGGCGGAACAGCGCCTCGGAGGAACCCTCAGAAGAACACGGACCGCCGCTGCACCAGCAGCTTGTACAGCGTGTGCTGGATGGTCTCCCGCACCTGGTCCGTCAGGTTGAAGACCAGCATCGGGTCCTCCGCCGCCTCCGGCGGGTACTGGTCGGTCCTGATCGGCTCGCCGAACTGGATCGTCCACTTCGTCGGCAGCGGCACCAGGCCCAGCGGCCCCAGCCAGGGGAACGTCGGCGTGACGGGGAAGTACGGCACGCCCAGCAGCCGCGCCAGCGTCTTGGAGTTGCCGACCATGGGGTAGATCTCCTCCGCGCCCACGATCGAGCACGGGACGATCGGCGCCCCGGTCCGCAGCGCCGTCGAGACGAAGCCGCCGCGCCCGAAGCGCTGCAGCTTGTAGCGGTCGGCGAACGGCTTGCCGAGACCCTTGAAGCCCTCCGGCATCACCCCGACGACCTCGCCGCGCTCCAGCAGCAGCTGCGCGTCCTCGGCGCAGGCCAGGGTGTGGCCCGCCTTGCGGGCCAGCTCGTTCACCACCGGCAGCACGAAGACCAGGTCGGCGGCGAGCAGCCGCAGGTGGCGGTTGGCCGGGTGGTGGTCGTGGACGGCGACCTGCGCCATCAGCCCGTCGAGCGGCAGCGTCCCGGAGTGGTTGGCGACCACCAGGGCGCCGCCCTCGGACGGGATGTTCTCGATGCCCTTGACCTCGACCCGGAAGTACTGCTCGAAGATCGGCCGCAGCACCGACATGAGCACCTGGTCGGTGAGCTGCTCGTCGTAGCCGAACTCGTCGACCTCGTAGTCCCCGGTGATGCGGCGGCGCAGGAACGACAGCCCGTGGGCGACCTTGCGGTCCCAGCGGGCCCCCATCAGCCGCTCGGCGGCGCCGGTGAGCGCGTCGGTCAGCGCCTCCGCGACGGCCGTCGCGGACGCCGTGCGCGCCCCGCCACCGCCGTCGGCCGCCTCTGCGCTCCCCATGGACCCCGGGGCGCCCGCAGGGCTCTCCTGGCCCTGCTGAGCGCCCTCACGGGCCGTCCGGGACGCGCCTGCCGGATCGGCGTCCCCGTGCGGAGCGCCGGGGTCCGGGGCATCGGAGCCCGCGTCCGGGAACTCGGCCGGGACGGCGGACAGGGATGTCGCAGAAACGGTTCCTTCGCCCTTCTTCCGGGACCCCGCCCGTCCGCGCGGCCGGCCCGGCCCCCGACGGGCACGTGTGTCCTCGTCGAACGGGATGACCTTGGCATCCGCCATGCTGCGGCTCCTCCTCGTTGGGGCACTCACGTCCGATTGGCGCCCGCGGGAAGTGCGGCGGCGATCGCGTCGACCGTGCGGGCGAGCCGGTCGGGCGGCAGCAGGCCGGGGCCACGGCTGCGGGCGAAGTCGTGGAAGGTCTCGGCCGTCGTGTAGCGCGGCGCGAAACCGAGCGTCTCACGCATCTGCGTGGTGTCCACCACTCTGCCGTGGGTCAGCAGCCGGATCTGTTCCGGCGAGAAGTCGGTGATCCCCGCCGTGCGGAGCATCTGCCCGACCCAGGTGACGGCGGGCAGCAGCACCGGGACGGTGGGCCGGCCGAGCCGGCGCGCGGTCTGCGACAGCAGCAGCACGCCGTCGCCCGCGATGTTGAACGTGCCGCTGTTGAGCGTTCCGCGGCGGGCGTCGAGCGAGGCGAGGACCAGCACGTCGGTCACGTCGTCCTCGTGCACGAACTGCAGCCGCGGGTCGTAGCCGAACACCGTCGGCAGGGCCGGCAGCGAGAAGTACTCCGCGAGCGGGGAGTCGGCCTGCGGGCCGAGGATGTTGGCGAACCGCAGGACGGCCACCGCCACGTCCGGGCGGCGGCGCGCGAAGCCGCGCACGTACCCCTCGACCTCGACCGCGTCCTTGGCGAAGCCACCGCTGGGCAGCGACTTCGGCGGCATGGTCTCGGTGAACACCGCCGGGTCGCGGGGGGCGGAGCCGTAGACGCTGGTCGTCGACTTCACCACGAGGCGCCGCACCGTCGGGGCCTTCTGGCACGCCCCCAGCAGCTGCATCGTGCCGATGACGTTGGTCTCCTTGACCTGCGTCCGGCCGCCGGAGCCCAGCGGGGTGCCGCTGACGTCCATGTGCACGACCGTGTCGACGTGGTGCTGGGCGAGCACCTTGGCGATCATCGGGTGCCGGATGTCCGCCCGGACGAACTCGGCGCTGCCGAGTCGGTGCTCGGGCACCTCGGCGTCCACCCCGATCACCCGGTCCACTTCCGGGTCGTGCTGGATCCGGCGGACGAAGCGGCCGCCCAGTTTGCGCGCGACTCCGGTGACGAGCACCACCTTGCCCACGATTCAGCGCCTTCCATCAGGGATGTACGCACCGTATCGGTTCGTTGTTGCGCTGTGATGACGGCCTGGGGCCACTGGCCGGAACGGCCCCGTTCGGCGGGTGCCCCGCCTTCCGGCTACCCGCCGGGACCCCGGAAACGCAGCTGCCCTCCCACCGCCGTGCGGAGCACGGCGGTGGGAGGGCAGGAAGTGCAGCGAGTGGCTCGCTTACTTCTTGTTGCGACGCTGCACACGCGTACGCTTCAGCAGCTTGCGGTGCTTCTTCTTGGCCATACGCTTGCGCCGCTTCTTGATGACAGAGCCCACGACTACCCTCGCTTCGTTTTCACTCGGTGCGGGGCGTCCGAGCCCACACGACCTACGTCGGCCAAGCCTACCCGCCCTGAGGGGGCGGGTAGAACCGAGGCGGCCGACGAGACCGTCAAGCGGATTCCCCCACCCCCACGTAGGACTCACGCAGGTAGTCGTGGACGGCTTGTTCTGGCACCCGGAAGGACCTGCCCACCCGGATCGCCGGCAGATGACCGCTGTGCACCAACCGGTACACGGTCATCTTGGAGACACGCATTACTGAGGCGACCTCCGCCACAGTCAGGAAAACGACCTCGTTGAGAGGCCTGTCGCTAGCAGCCATGACACACCTGAACCTTCCGCACATGACGGCCACCGGCTTCCCCTCCGGTGACTCCAGCAGGCACGTGCGCTCCTCCCCAGATTAGGTGCGGGTGATGCAAGTGGGGAAGAGGAGTTGCGATCGGTTGACTACTGTGACAGACACGCTCGATTGAGTACATAGCGTGTAAGCGGTCGGTAGTAATCGGAGCGCACAGCGTCATCAAGCGGAACGGCGACGGAAACCCGGCCCTCCGCCTCGGCCACGAAGACGGCCGGATCATCGGCGTCCGCCAGCCCGATCGCCTCAATGCCCAGCTGACCAGCCCCGCAGACCCACCCGTGGTCACCCACCACGAGCCCCGGCAGCACCCCTCCGTGATCGGCCGCGGCCGCCAGGGCGGTGCGAACCGGGAGGGGGGAATGCGAGTGCGCCCCCGGCTCCTCGGCCGTGGGAGGCGCGTCCGCGGTGCGGACCATCGCGACTCCGCCTACGTACCAAAGGTTGTGCTGGCGTAGCCCGAATCGGGTCGGAATGTCGACACGTCGACCGTGCGCCGAGGTGAGGACAGGACATCCCGCCGCCGACAGGGCCGCCGCCAACGCGGCGTAGAAGCCCAGAAGTCGGTGCGGATGACCAGTTCCGATCAGTACCGGCACCCGATCGACCGCCGCTCGACCCAAACGTTCCGCGAAGGCGTCGAGCGCAGCCACCGTGCAGTCAGGGTCGATCACATCCTGCCCCGAAGTGTGCCCTGGGTCCGGGGAGACCCCGCACCTTTCGGCCATCAGCCGCAGCAACTCCCCCGTGCCCCACGCTCCTTCGGGGTCGAGGCCGAGCGTCAGCCGCGGATCCCGCGCCGCGAACAGCCGATAACTGAGCAGACTTTTCTCCCGGGGAGTCGCCACGGGACCGGCCAGCCGGGCCGCCAGCAGATGCGCGCGCAGCGCGCCGACACTCAGCACGCCCCCGATACTGCCTTCTACGCCCCCGCCATCCCGCCGAAACCGGAAAACACACCCCTTGCGGGTGATTGGTGCCCAATACCACCCATCCCGCGTGCGCCTCCCGTGCGGGGCGACCCGGACTCAGGCCAGCAGGCCGTGCAGCGGGAACACCGCACGCCGGGTGGCCAGTACCGCCTGGTCGAGGCGGTCCGCGGGGTCGTACCCGGCGTCCTCGAAACTCCGCCACCGCACGGGATGGCGGCCGTCCGTCATCCGTGCGGGCGCCATCGCCCGCGTCGCCCGGTACACCTCGTGCCGCCACGGCTCCGGCGTCTCGGCGGCGGGGTCGATCGGCTCGCCTGCGGCGATCGCCACCAGGTGCGTCCACGAGCGCGGAACGACGTCCGCCACCGCGTAACCGCCCCCGCCGAGCGCCACCCAGCGGCCCTCCGCGTGCTCGTGCGCCAGCTCGTGACACGCCTCGGCGACGGCACGCTGGGCGTCCAGACTCACCGCGAGGTGCGCCAGCGGATCCTCGAAGTGGGTGTCGGCTCCGTGCTGCGAGACGATGACCTGGGGCGCGAAGGCCGCGACCAGCTCCGGCACGACGGCGTGGAACGCGCGCAGCCACCCCGCGTCACCGGTCCCGGCCGGCAGCGCGACGTTGACCGCCCCGCCCTCCGCGCCCGCGCCACCGGTCTCCTCCGGCCAGCCGGTCTGCGGGAAGAGCGTCCGCGGGTGCTCGTGCAGCGAGATCGTCAGGACGCGCGGGTCGTCCCAGAAGGCGGCCTGCACCCCGTCCCCGTGGTGCACGTCGACGTCCACGTAGACCACCCGCTCCGCGCCGAGCTCCAGCAGCCTCGCCACGGCCAGCGCCGCGTCGTTGTAGACGCAGAACCCCGCGGCGGAGCCCGGCATCGCGTGGTGCAGGCCGCCCGCGAAGTTCACCGCGTGAGCGACATCACCACTCCACACCGCCTCCGCGGCCCCGACGGACTGCCCGGCGATCAGCGCGGAGGCCCGGTGCATGTTCGCGAAGGCCGGATTGTCCTCGGTCCCCAGGCCGTACTCCGGCTCCACCGACCGCGGATCGGCGGAAACCCGTCGCACCGCGGCCACGTAGTCCGCCCGGTGCACCAGCCCGAGGGTGGAGTCGCCGGCGGCCGGCGCGGAGGTCACCTTGAGCCTCCGGTCCAGCCCGAAGGCCTCCACCAACCGCATCGTGAGCGACAGCCGCACCGGGTCCATCGGATGCCCGGGGCCGAAGTCGTAACCCGTTACCTGCTCATCCCACATCAGCTGTGCGCGGCCGCTCATGGCCGACACCGTATCGGGCCTCGCCCGTGTCGAACGACTTGGCATAGAAGAGCGTCGCCAGCACCAGCACCATGGGGATCAGCATCGCGCCCCGGTAGCTCCACGCGTCGCCGATCGCCCCCACCAGCGGAGCGCCGATCAGGAACCCGACGTAGTTGAAGATGTTCAGCCGCGCGATGGCCGTGTCCGAGGCGCCGGGGAAGAGCCGCCCCGCCGCCGCGAACGTCGTCGGGACGATCACGCACAGACCGAAGCCCAGCAGCGTGAACCCGAACATCCCGACCCACGGGCCGGGCGCCGCCGCCACCACCCCGAAGCCGACCGCGGCCAGCACCGTCCCGAACCGCACCACCGCCGCCCCGCCGAAGCGCCGTACCCCGAGGTCGCCCGCCGCCCGGCCGAGCAGGGTCGTCACCATGTAGATGTTGTAGGGGACGGTCGACAGCTGCTCGGAGCTGCCGAGCACGTCCTGCAGGTACTTCGCACCCCAGTTGGAGACCGTTGAGTCGCCGATGTACGCGAAGGACATCACCAGGCAGAGCGGCAGCAGCAGCCGCATCGCCACCGGGGTCGCCGCCGGAGCCTGCGCACCCTCCGCCACCGGCTCCTGCCGCTGGTCCACGTAGTGGCGGCTCGCCAGCAGCACCAGGGGGATCAGTACGGCGGCGACCGGCGCGTAGAGCACCGCGAGCGACAGGTGCCAGTGGGCGCCCGCCCACGCCAGCGAGGCGCCGGTGATGCCGCCGAGGCTGTACGCGGCGTGGAAGCCGAGCATGATGCTCCGGCCGTAGGTCTGCTGCAGGCTCACGCCCAGCATGTTCATGGAGGCGTCGAGCCCGCCGACACAGATGCCGAACAGGCCCAGCGCCACGGCTATCTGCCACATCGCGTTCCCGGCGCCCGCCGCGACCAGGACCAGCGCCACCAGCGGCTGCACCCACCGCAGGACGACACTGGGCCGTACCCGCTTCACGAGGTGCTCGGTCGCCACACTCCCCGCACCGGCCAGGACGGGCACCGCGGCGAGGAAGACCGGCAGCAGGCCGTCACTGATCCCGTAGCGGTCCTGGATCGCCGGAATACGGGTCACGAGCAGAGCGAAGACCACGCCCTGGCTGAAGAAGCTGACCGCCAGCGAGGCCCGGCCATGCCGCAGAGATGCGTCCATGAGCGAGCAGCGTAGATCCCGAAGCTACGGATGAGTAGGTGTCGCGGGTCACAAGTTGGGAGATCACTCCGCGAGCAGATCCAACAGCTCGTGCATGTCGCTGAACAGGCCGTTGGCGTCCTGGAGCTTCGCCGCGGGAGTCATCGCCGTGAACCCGTACACGTCCATCCCGGCCGCCACGGCCGCCTGCACGCCCAGCGGGCTGTCCTCGACGACCGCGCACCGCGCGGGATCGGTCCCCATCACCTTCGCTGCGTGCAGGAAGAGGTCGGGCGCCGGCTTCCCCCGCCCGACGTCCTGCGAGCTGAAGACGCGCTCCTCGCCGAAGTGCTCGAAAAGCCCGGTCCTGTGCAGCGCCACCCTGATCCGCTCATGGCTCCCCGACGAGGCGAGGCAGAACGGCACACCGTCCGCCTCCAGCTTCCCCAGGACGTCCGCCACGCCGGGCACGGGCTGGAGGCTGCTCCGGAACGCGTCGAAGACCCGTCCGTGGAAGACCTCGTCGAAGTCCGCCGGAAGCCGTTGCCCCGAGCGCTCCAGCACCAGTTCGTGGACCCGGTGGATCGCGGCGCCCATGTAGTCGCGGATCGACTCCTCGTACGACGTCGGGTGCCCGAGTTCCGTGAGATAGCCGGCCAGGATCCGGTTGGAGATCGGCTCGCTGTCCACCAGGACGCCGTCGTTGTCGAAGATGATCAGGTCGTAGCGCATGGCACCACTGTAGATAGCTGGGCCACGACAACGCGAAGAAGCCCCCCAGGCTATTGCCTGGGGGGCTTCTTCTCAAAGATTGTTCGGCGGCGTCCTACTCTCCCACAGGGTCCCCCCTGCAGTACCATCGGCGCTGAAAGGCTTAGCTTCCGGGTT
>NZ_JBEYJD010000085.1:0-22541 GCF_040636125.1 Streptomyces sp. NPDC006733
GTACCGCAGCGACATCATCGACGGATGCCTCACCGGCACCCGCCTCCGACCAGCCACGATCCCGCCATGACGACTTTACGCTTGGAAGGTCAGTAACGGGGGTCAGGGCGCGTCGGAGCCGGCTCGGTCCTCCTGGTCCGCCTTGTTCCCCCTGACCCAGTCGGCGTGGTCCTGCCAGGCGTACAGCTCATTGCCCTTGATCACGACGTTGTAGGCCCCGCAGGCCGCGGTCCCCTCCTTGTCGGTCCCCTTCGGGAACCAGTCGGCCCGCAGGTGGGCCCGCCCGCTGCCCGCGGCCCCCGCGGTGCACCCGGCGGGCAGCTTTCCGTCGGCGAGCGTCGCCTTCAGCAGCCGGTCGCCGCCGGTGGTCGACATCCGGTACTTCACGGCCGTGGCCTCGTCCGGCAGCCAGCGCGGAACGGAGTGCCGGGCCCTCTTCGCCTCGCCGCCGGAGGCGTACTCGGCCTCCGCCAGGTGGCGTCCCTGGTACCAGTCCACCACCTGCGGCATGGTGAGCGCGGCCGCCACGACGAGTCCGACGCCGCCGACGGCGAGCCCGAGGACGACGGGCTTCTTGCTGGGCATGCGGCGGGTCCTTTCCGGTGGGCGGGGTTCTCGCTGCCCATCCTGACCGCCGCGAGCGCCCACGGGATCGCCCGCGAGAACGGTTGGGACCCCCCTCTTGAGGCGGACGGCCATCAGCCCGGAGAGGTACGGCGGCCAACGCGGAAACGACCCGGTGCGGAGGCCGCCACCGGGTCGTTCCGATCACACTTCGGTCAGATCTTGCGCCACCGTGCCATGGCGAACGAGAACACGCCGAACAGCACGAGCCCCACCGCGATGACCGCCAGCAGCCACGGCCCGACGGGCGTCTCCCGGAAGGAGCGCAGGGTGTCGTCGAGCCCCTTGGCCTGGTTCGGGTCGTACTTCACGGCCGCCGCCACGGAGAACCCGCCGGCCGTGGCGAAGACGATGCCCCGGCAGACCCCGCCGGCGACACCCAGGCCCTCGACCACCTGGCGGGTGCGCTGGGACATCTCACCGAGCTTCAGGTGCTTGCGGAACTTGCGCTGGATCGCCCGGACGGCGATCCAGATGCCGGCCGCGGCGAGACCCACGCCCGCGGCTCCCACCAGCCACTGGCCCATGGGCCAGTCCAGCACCTTGGCCGTCCAGTCCTTGGACTGCTGGTCGCTCGAGCCGCCCTGGCTGGCGCCTTCGGAGGCGGACTTCGCCATCGCGAAAGCGATCACCGAATAGGCGGCGAACGCGTAGAACACGAACCGGCCCCCGGAGGCCAGCCGCTTCGTGGCCTTGTGCCCGTCGGCCCCGGCAGCCCCGAAGAGCGCCTCGGACAGCCGCCACAGCGCCATGCCCACCAGCCCGAGCCCGACCACCCACACCATGACCCGCCCGAAGGGCTGCCCGGCGATCTGCTCCACGGCACCGCCGCGGTCGGCCTGCTTCCCGCTCCCGCCCACGGCGACCTGGATCGCCAGCGCGCCGACCAGCAGGTAGATCACCCCACGGGTGGCGATTCCCCATCGTGCCGCCCACTCGATCGCACTACCGTCGGCGGCGTTGCGACCCGCACTCTGGGCCCGCCGTATCGAAGCATCCACGCCCGACCTCCCTCGTCGGACGGACGTCTGCCCCGGCCCCCACCCCGGAAACGCCCGCCCGCCCGCCGGGGCCGGGCCTCAGACCCCGTCGACCCGGAACGGATCATGCTCGGCGAGCAGCTTGTCCAGCCGCGCCTGATCGACCCGGCTCACCACCTGCCCCACCTCCTGCCGGTCCCGCACGCACTTCGCGAGCGTGAAAGCCGAGGTCACGAGGTACAACAACCCCACCGCCAGGAACGCCCGCACCCACGCCCCGACCGGCAGATACGCCACCCCCACCGCCATGCTCCCCAGGGCGATCCCGAACGAGATCGCCGCCTGCGCGTAGTACGCCCCGGTCGTCTGCTGCTGAATCGGATTCGTCATACGCACAGCCTGGACAACTGTGGCCCACGCCACATGAGTACACCTACTCAAACTTCCCCCACCCCCGTACCCACCAAGATCGCCCCGCCGACCCGAAGGCGTGAGCAGGCACCGCCCCAAGTGCGGTATTGTTCTCATGCGCGGTCAGCCAGGGGACAACAACCCCGAAACGACCGAGCACCGGGACGTGGCGCAGCTTGGTAGCGCACTTGACTGGGGGTCAAGGGGTCGCAGGTTCAAATCCTGTCGTCCCGACGGTGCTCAGAAGCCCTCTGGGATTATCCCAGAGGGCTTTCTGCATCAACGGCTGACATCAACGCGGCCGTCAGACGACCGCCGGCACCCCCGCCGCCCCGTCGTCTCCGTCCTCCCCTTCATCCAGCCCCAGCGCATCGTCCATGTGATCAGCGGCGGCTTTCAGGGTCGAGTCCATGACGTGTGCGTAAGTATCCAGGGTCATCGTGATGGTGCTGTGCCCCAGGGTTTCCATGATCGTCCGAGCGTCCACCCCCTGCGCCAGCAGCAGCGACGCGCACGTGTGCCGGAGGTCGTGCACGCGAATGCGGTGAATCTTCGCGTCTCGGCACAACACGGTCAGCATCCGGTTCAGGCTGCGCGGGTCGGTCGGCCGGCCGGTGGAAGAGGTGAAGATGAGCCCGGCCGGCTGCGAAGCCAGCGGGTTCCACCGCTGGCCGGCGGCGGCGCGCTCCGCCTGCTGGATCGCGCGGTGCGCGGTCAGCGCCGCCGCACAGCTCTTGGGCAGGGAGATCGTCCGCAGGGAGCGTGCCGTCTTCGGCGTGCCGAAGAGCAGTTCCTTCTTGATCCGCTGGAGGTTCCGGCGGACCCGGAACTGCCCGCGCTCCATGTCGATGTCCGCCCAGGTGAGCGCGAGTACCTCGCCGCGGCGAAGACCAGTGGAGACCAGCAGCAGCCACAGCGCGTAGAGCCGATGGCCCCTGGCGGTCTTGAGCAACATCTTTACTTCCGTCCGGTCCAACGGGCGTACCTCCTCCCGCAGCACCGTGGGCGTTTCCACGATCCGCGCGACGTTGCGGGCGATCAGTTCTTCGCGGACGGCCTGCTGCAGGGCCGAGCGCAGTACGGAGTGCGCGTACTGAACGGTCCGGGCGGACGGCCGGCGCCGGCAGCACTTCCCGACGGCGCAGCACGTCCGATCGTCATCCGGCCGAGCAGCGTCCAGTCCCCGCAGGCAGCACAGGCATCCGTTCTTGAACTCGGCGAGGAACAGCCGGATGTCGGCAGGGGAGAGGCGGTTGAGCCTCTTCCTGCCGAGCTTCGGTTCGATATAGACGCGGACCATGACCTCGTAGCTCATCAGCGTCGACGGCTTGAGCCGGACGGCTGCCACGGCGGCCAGCCAGTAGGTCAGGTAGTCCGTCAGGGGCATCGCCGACGTGGCGGCGGGAATGCCGTTCCGCGTCTGCTCCTGCATCGCGGTGAGCTTCTCCGCGACTTCGGTACGGGTCTTGCCGTACGCGAACTTCCTCACTCGCGTTCCGTCCGGGCGGTAGACGTAGGCGGCGGCCTGGTAGCGGCCGTCCTTCCGTTTCGTGATGGTGCCTTCACCGTTGGCGCGGCGCTTGGCCATCAGTCGTTCTCCTCGATTCGGTGCTGCATGTACGTGGCCAGAGCCGTCTCAGCTACGCGCCGGCATCTGCCGACGGTGAAGCTGGGGAGTTCGCGGGCGCGGAACAGGTCGTAGACCTTGCTGCGGCTGATGCGGAGCTTGTCCATGACCTCGGGGACGGTCAGGGCTTGCGGCGGGGCGGTGGTCACCGTGTCCTCCTGGGGCCGGTCATGAGCCGTGCCCCGCAGCAACGGCGCTGCGGGGCACGGTGGCAAAGCGCAGAGGAGGGGGACCCCCTCTGGAGAATCCGCTACATCCGCTACGCCGCTACATCGCAGGTCAGGGGCCTGGATTTGTAGCGGCTTGGCGGATGTAGCGGATTGGTGCGGCTACACGGTTCGCAGCGCGGCGTCTGCTGTAGCGGCTTGTGGGCTGATGTAGCGGATGCTGGGCAGCTCTTCCGCTACAGATTCACCCCCGCTGACCTGGGGCGTAGCGGATGTAGCGGATGTAGCGGATTCTGCGGGGGACGGGGGGCAGTAGCGGAGCCACGCGTCGGCGAGGTCTTCCGCGTAGTAGCCCTTGGGGACCCCGTGGGCGGTGCGGATGCTGCGCGGTTTGACGGACTTGTTGGCGCTGGTCATGTAGGCGCCGAGCATCCGCGACAGGGCCCGGGCGGTGAGCGGTTTGTCGTCCAGGTCAGCCCAGGGGGCGTCGTCCATGCCGAGGAGGCATTCGAGGATGACGGCGGTGGGCATGCGGTCGGCGCCGCAGAACACCTTGTCGCGCAGGTCGGTGAGGAGGCGGATCCCGAGAGAGGCTTCCTCGTTCTCCTGTGCTGCGCTGACCAGCTCCACGCAGGCGGCGCGGGCGCGCTCGGGCCAGTCCCCGCCGGCAGCGTCTGCCACGGCGAGGAGGGGCTCCCACACGTCGGCGGGACGGTCGACCACCCCGTCGGGCATCTCCGGCCACGCGTCCGCCACCGCGTCCTGGACGGTGCGCGCCCACTCCGCGAGCCGGTCCCGCAGGGCGTGGCCTTGCTTCTCGTGCAGGCGTCGGCGGTAGGGCTCGCAGGTCTCGTTGGGGGCCCGCTTGCGCATACGGATGATGACCGAGCGGGTGAGGATCGTGTCCGGAAGTGATCCCAGCCCAGCCATGGCGACCGCGCAGAAGGAGGGGAAGAAGCCTGCTTTCTGGTCGGATCCGTCCCCTGTGCAGCGTAGGGACTTGGCGCCGCGCCGGTAGCCGGAGTTGAGGAACCCGCGGACTTCCTCGTTCCCGCCCGCTTTGGGCCCGAAGACGGTGTCGATCTCGTCGAACAGGATGGTGGGTGTGCCCTCGCCTGCGGAGACGAGCCGAAACAGGGCGTTGGCGGAGGCGTTGACGGTGGTCGCTGCGCGCGGGGTCAGCGTCTCGATGATCTCCAGGGCCCGCGACTTGCCCGACCCCGGTTCAGGGGAGAGGAACGCGATACGGGCGGTGCCGTCCAGGGCGTCCATCAGGTGTGCATGGGCGTCCCACAAGGCGACGGCGACGTAGGCGGCTTCGGTGGGGAAGACGTTGAAGCGGCGGTGGAAGGCTTCCACCTCGTTGAGCAGAGCCGCCCCGTCCGTCGGCTCCGGGTTCTGCGGTGTCGTGCTGGTCATGCGGCACGGCTCCCTTCGGCAGGATTGCGCAGCGGGCAGAGGGTCCGGTGGGCGAGGTGCTGTTCGACCACGGCCAGGACGCCGCGGCGGGTGGTGGCGCGGCGCTCGAAACCGCAGGTGCACCACGCGTGCGCGGAGACCCGTTCCGTGTAGTAGTCCGGGGCCACGATGCGGATCCAGGCGACCACCCAGGCCGGGCCGTCGGCGGGAATGTGCGGGTCAGGGCTGACAGGCATGGAAGGACGGCCTGCGGCCGACGTCTTTCGAGCAACGGCCGCCCGCCCGGTGCTCGGTTCGGCCGGCGGTGCGTCGGGAGCTCCGACCAGGGTGAGCTGTTGGCTTTTCAGCTCGGGGCTGTGTGAGGTGCTCATGCCGTCCTCCGGGGCTGAGCGGTGCGAATGGACCAGTTCAGGGCGCTGCGCAGGGTCGAGCGGCACTGGGTTGCCGGCAGCCCGGTGGATTCGCCCGCTACCTGAAAAGCCTCTTCCACGGTGCTGCGGTCGAGATCGCCCCAAGCCACGAAGCGGCCCATGGCGCGTGCGGCACGGAACAACTCCGCCTCTCGCCCGCCCTCGTGAGCCCCGGCCACGGCGGCGACTTCCCGTTCCAACGCGGTCCGTGCGTACCGGTCGATCGTGGTCGGCAGGCTCACCACGACTGGCCGTGCGGCCTTGGGCAGGGGATACAGGGCCTCTCGGAGCCAGCCGGGGAATGGAGCGACCGGCAGCGCGTCCAGGATCACATAGGCGCCGTGGGGGGTGACGCTGCCCGGGGCGACGACCTGTCCGCCCCAGGCCCGGGTGTCGATCTTGAGCCTTTCGTCGTGCGTGCCGCTCAGCCGGACCCCGTCCGGGGCGGTGAAGTACAGGTGCTGCCCACCGCTCGCGGTCCGGGTCCGGTAGGTGGCGGGGACGGGGTGTCCGGCGCGCTCGCAGAGCGCCTTGAAGGTCGTCACGCCGGAAGGCGTGCCCTTCGGGTCTTTCGGCTTGGGCATGTCGAGATCCACTACGACCAGCCCGGACGGGCCCGTAGCGATCCCGACGTTGAACGCGCCGGCCGACCACGCGCGCCGGATGCGGTCGGGGTCGGTGGTGGCGCGCTGCTCCCACTTGCGATGCCCGCCCGCGCAGTCCCCGGTGCCAGGGCAGCGGGTCTCGCCGTGCAGGGCGGGCGGCTTGTCGCCGGGGCGGAGCGGGATGACGTACCAACCGCGGGCGGCGGCTTCCAGGGCGGCGCCCAGCAGGGTGGGGTTCATGCTGCGCTCCTGTCGGTGAGCAGCATCTGCTGGTGGGTGGGGATGGCGTTGATCACGCGCTGGCGCCATTGGAGGGCGTAGTCGATGCAGTTCGCGCAGTTCTTGTGGGTGTGGCCGGGCAGGGGTGGGCGGCGGCGGGCGTGGGAGCTCCAAGCGGCAGAGTCGGCGGAGGCCAGGAGGTGGCCGACGCGTTCGAGGCCGAGGATTTTGAACCCGAAGCCGTGCAGGCGCAGCCCATGGGTGGCCATGGCGGTGACGATCGCGGCACCCTGGATCGTGGATTGCAGGCGGCAGACCGACCCGAGGCCCACGATGGGTTCCTGGCGCAGGTCCACGCCGGCGTTGTCGTACATCTGCAGGCACTGTTCGTAGGCCGGGATGCAGTCGCCTTGTAGGACGGGGGCGATGCGCAGGTCGGGGGCGAGGGAGCGCAGTTCGAGGAAGTTGTGGATGGTGCGGCGTTGATGCTCGCGCACGCTCAGGTGGGTGCCTACGAAGTGCTGGCCTTGGAAGGTGCCGCCGTTGATGATGGCGTCCTCGCACATCCAGTCCTGTGGGGCGGCCCAGTCGTAGGGGCCGACGTGCTCCCAGATTCGCCGCAGATCAGCGACGTACTGGCGGGGGGAGCGGGTCCAGGTGCCCTTGTCCTTGAGCTCCATGAAGCCGCCACTGTCGATGGCATAGGGGCCTTGGGCTACGTCCCACTTGACGGCGCGGTCGAAGTGCTCGGACTTCAAGAACAGCGGCACATCCGTCAAGCGCAGCCAGTGCCGTTTGTGGGTGGTCAGGTAGAACCGCATGCCCGGCCAGGAAGGCGGCCCGGCGGGAGCTCCCGCGGGTAAGGCTCGCGGGAGGGTGATGGGTTGGGTCATGCTGGAGGTCTCCTGTTCTCAGGAACGGGTGGGTAGAGTCGGGGCGACCGCGGATCTTTGGCGAGAGGGGCGGTCGCCCCGGGCGTCATTTGCGGGCGAGGCGGAGCGTGATGCCGCCCCCGATCCCGATCGGCCCGATCGCGCCGGCGACCAGGGCGGCGGTGTGGACGGCGAACTGGAACAGGGCCAGGGCGGCGGCGATGGTGCCCAGCGCGCCCAGGGCCCCGGCCATCCCGACCGCGAGCGGCATCAGGTACGTGCGGGCCGAGCGGGGGGCGGGAACAGTGGTGTGGACGACGACGATCGGCCGCCCCTCGCGCTCGGCCTGCCGGTAGATCTCGGCAGGGATGTGCGGGGCGGCGATGCCTGGCATCGGGGGCGGCGGGTAGCGGCGCATGATGGTGCCTCCTGACGCGTTGGTGCCGGGTGGAGACGTGCCGCGGGCCGGTCCCCGGTGTGACGGAGACTGGCCCGGACCGCCCGAGCGTCGTCACATGGGGTGACTGACGGGGCGGGAGTTAGTGGGTAGTGGGTAGTGGGGTGCCCCAGTAGAAAAGGGCCTCTGACGGGCGCTGGGGGCGCTACTGGGGTGCTCTAGTGGGTAGTGGGGTGTCACCCCACTACCCACTAGCCAGTAGCCGTGTGTGGCCGTTTCAGGCGTGGTCGGGGTGGACGTAGACCGAGTGCGGCCCGTTGTCCCGGTAGGCCAACTCCCCGCGTTCGACCGCGGCCTGCAGCGCGGCGCGTACGGTCTTGCGGTCGCGGCGGACCATGTCCGCGATCGCGGCCGGCTTCATGCCTAGGGCGCCGGTGGACTCGATCGCGTCGATCGCTTCCGCCAACCACTCCGGGCCGCCCGCAGCGTTCGCGGCGGTGTCCTCGGTCGGCTTGAAAGCGGACAGGTTCAGCCCCGGCCGTGCGGGCGGCTGCTCCGTGCCCGGGTCGGGGGTGGGTTCGGCGGTGGTGCCGAATTGGTCGTCGATCTCTCTCATGAACTGCGCGGCCAACGCGTCCGCTTCGCCGTTGTCTGTGCCGCGCAGGGCCGACAGGTTCAGCCCCTGACCGCCTCCGGCCGTGGCCGGTCGTACCGGTGCGGCGGTGTCCGCGCCTTCGGTGAGGTGGTCGCGCATCCATGTGGTGCGGGTGGCATCCCACCGCCGGGCATACGCCGGGCCGGCAGCGCGAGCGGACGTGTCGTCCAGGACCGGGTGGCGGTCGGAGGTGGCGGCGACGATATCGCGGATCTGATTGGGCAAGATCCGCCAGTTCTTGAACAGCGCCACCGGAGACTCCGGGGTGCCCATGAACCCCGACCCCTTATACGGGGCCTGATCCACCCGCAGGCCACGACTGCCCGGGAACTGCTTCCCGAGATCCATGCCCTCCGTCTCCCCACCCGTCAGCGCGACCCGCACTTTCGCTTCGCGGCGGATCATGAGGTTGCCCAGCACCGACCCGGTAGCGCCCAAGGCGGTCAAGACGGTGCGCAGGCCCATGGCGCGGGCGATGCGGATCACTTCCAGGATCTTCTCCGCCAGCAGTCGCATGCGCTTGTCGTTGCTGGCGAGGATCTCCGCACCTTCATCGATCACGATCATGATCTGCGGGATCGTCGCGCTGATCGGCAGCAGGTCCGTGTTCGCCTGCGACAACAGGTCCTGATACGCCATCTTCCGGTGCTTCGCGATCCGCACCGCCGCGTCCAGCATGGTCAGCGCCTCGTTGTACGTCCCCGCAAGCCAGTCCACCCCGGGCCGCATACCGTCGGTGGTCTGCCCGGTCGAGTCCAAAGCGGGGCGGACCCAGGGGAGGCCGGCGGACCCGGCGTTGAGGTCGATGACCCAGGTCAGGATGTCGGTGGCACGGGCGAACCCGGCCAGGATCACGTGGACCATGTTCGTCTTGCCCGACCCCGTCGGACCGACCACCAGCGCGCACTGTTCGCGCAGGTAGGCGCTGATCTGCTCCGCGTTGGTGCGGTACCCCCAGGGAATGCCCGTGTAGATCGACAACGGGGCGTAGTCGGTCGGGTAGGTCAGTTCCGCGCCTAGGACGTTGGCGGTGGTCACGTCGATCAACACCCGTCCCTGGTGAACCCCGGGGGTGGCGGTGGCGGTGCAGCCGTGAGGTAACCGCGCGTCCGCGCTCAGCCGCGCCGACTCGCCCGCGATCCGGTCGTAGGTGGTGCCGCCCGGGGGGAGTTCGGCGTCGATGGTGAACCCGGTGCCGGTGGGCCACATCTCGACCGCAAGGACGCGGAGCATGATCCCGCAGACCCGGTTGACGCGGTCCACCCACTCCGCGGCGATCGCGCGGCGCTCAGCACTGAGTTCCGCGGCGACCTGTCGTGCTTCGACCGCGAGTGCTTCCTCTTCGCGGGCTTCCTCGTAGAGGTTGGTGGAGCGGGTGGCGGCTCCCATGCCGACGCCGATGGTGGCGAGGGAGCCGATCGCGGCCCAGGTCAGGGGTCCGGTGGTCATGGCCCACGTGGTCCATCCGGCGGCGATGAGCCAGGAGGCGGAGCGGGCGGCGATGGTGCGGCCGGCGTTGCGCCACCGCACCCCCGCCACCGCATGCCCCACCGCCCCCGCCACGCCAACCGCCAGCGCCCACCCGGGCGGCATGCCGGTGGCCGCGCCGGTCGTGGCGACCGCGAACGCCCCAGTTGTCGCGGACAGAGCCCCGCTGACCGGACCGTGACCGGCCGCCCAGTCCAGCGGAATACCGGTCGTCACCTGCGGTTTCTTCGTGCCCTTGCCGGTTGTCGCGGTGCTCATACGTTCCAGCCCTTCTCGGCTTCGGGTCCGTTGCGGGGGTCCTCGTGGCGGGCGATGTCCTGTTCGTGCGCGGTGCGGAACACGCGGGGCAGTTCCTCGGCTGCTGTGGCGGCGGTCATCAGGGCCTGGAAGATGTCGCCGAACCCGGCGGCGACCTCCTTCTCCAGCGGGAACTCGGTGTCGGAGCGTTCCGCGAGGATCCGCAGCGTGTTGGCGACCGCGGTCAGCGCTTCGGGGAGCTGATCGACCATGGCCAGGATCTCCATGCACCCGTCCGGCTCGTAGGAACTGGCGGAAGACTCCATCTCGGCGGCGAACTGCTCGAAGTTGAAACCGGACACGTGCACTCCCTCAGGGACGATGTGTTTCGGGGTAGAGACAGGAATTTGCTGCTCAGGGCGCTCGACCTGATCGCCGACCGCGTTCGGGTCCAGCTGCGCCGCAGCGTCCGCGGCGGCCTCCTCGGCTTCCTGCTGCGCGCGGATCTCCACATCGCGGGCGGCTTTGTCGCGCAGGGCGTTGGCAACGATGCGGCGGAACAACCGGCGCCCGGGGTAGAGCAGCCACCGCCACCCGAGCTGTCGACCCAGCGGCGTGGTCACCGCACCCAGCACTCCCAGCGGCGCGGTCAGGGCGGCGGCGAGGAGGCGGCGGCCTTGCAGGCGGGCGGCGGAGCGGGCCATCGCCCGCCGCGCTTGCCGGCGGGCCGGACCCTTGCGGACCGCGGACCGCTGAGCTGCAACGGACTGCCCGGCTTTGCGATCGCGGGCCGCGCGGGTCTTGTCCCGCAGCCCGGCGCGGGCTTGAGTGACGCGCTCCAGGCCCTTGGCCAGGGTCTGAGCTGCGCGCCCCTTGCCCGCGGCGTTCGTGCTTTGGCGGTCGGCTTTCGCGGCCCGGCGGGTGTCGGCGACCGCCCGGCGGGCCGCAGTGCTCTGCGCCCGCTGGCCCGCCCGTGTCGTTGCCCCGTGCTGCGACGTGCGCAGCGCCTTGACCTGCGCCAACCGCCCCGCACCAGCCGACTGACCGGACCGCCCTGCTCCAGCGTCATGCCCGGGCCGGTTGTTCTTGCGGTGCTTGGCTCCCGCCGTCCCGCCGGAGGCTAGACCGGACGTTCCCGCCCGGGCCGCTCCGGACCGGCTATGGCCTTTGCCTACGCCGACGGTGCCGGAAGAACGGCCCTGCGACGGAACCCGTCCGGCGCTGCCGGAGCGGGTGCTGCGGCCGGTTACTGCGGTCCGGGTCGTGGTGCGCCGACGGGCAGCGCGGCCCCGGTGATTGCGGGTGGCCGCGACCGTGCCGACGACGACTGCGCCGGTCATGGCCAGCGCCACACCGAGGGGTCCACCGGCCAAAGCTGCGGCGGCGAACGCGCCGATGGTGGTGTTCGCACCGGTCACCGCCAGCGGAACGGCCGGAACCCCGCCCACGGTGTGGGCGACTGCGGGTGTTGCCGGGGCGGGTGTTGGGGCGGGAGTGGTATCGGGCGGGTTGGGGGGTGGGGCAGTCTGCGGGGCTGCTACCGGTGGTGTGCCGACGTCGGTCATGCTGAGAGCACTCCTTTGGGAGGAAGGGGCCCGACCGTTTGCTGTAGGAGGCGTGGTCGGGCCCCGCCATCGGGGAAAAGTGCAGGTCACGCGGCGCGCTGTTCGTCGGGGTACGCGCAGGCCACACACATGCCGAGCGAGCCCGGAATGCAGTACCCGGCATCGATCCGGCAGACCGGACACGTCCGTCGCGCGGCCATCGCTTTCGCCAGCGCCGTGCGTCTGCCGGCGGTCATGGGCCGGACGGGCTTGGCGTCCGCGACTGCGTACAGGAACCCGACCAGCGGGCCCCTGCGGTGGCGCGGGCGCAGGATCTGCGCCCGCACCGGCTGCCCACCGGGGCGAAGTCCCTGGGCCCGTAACTGCCGGCGCGTCGCCAGACCTTCGGGCGCGAGCCGCCAGGGATAGGTGGGTATGCCGTGCACGATGCCGGTCGGGTCGTAGCACGCACCAGGCGGGGCGGTCATAGCGCGACGTCCGGGCCATCGTCCGAAGGCGTGTCGGGGACGGACACCAGGTGCGGGCGCTGGAAGGTTGCGTCGGCTTCCTCCTGCGGGTGGCGGGGGATGCCGTCGGCTTCCAGGCGCTTGTAGACCTTGTGGACGTACGAGGTGGAACGGGTGGACATCACCGCCGCCGGGGAGAGGGGAAGGCCGTCCTCCCAGCACGCCCGGATCACATCCAGCGCGTCCTCAGACGACAACTTCACCTCCCCCTCCGCCGGGGTGGATGCCGGGGGGACGGTGAGCGCATGCACCCGCTGTGCACCGCAGATGACCAGCGCCGATGCAGGCGCCACCACCCGGACCGGCTCAGCGGCTGGAAGCGTGGCGAGCGGGGTGGAAGGGGCGGTGGTCACGGGGTGGACGGGTGGGCTGTCCACCGTGTCCACCTCGGTTGTCAGGGTGGCGATTTTGGTGAGGATCGCGCGCCGGTAGTGCGTGATCGCTTCGGCGAGAACGATCAACAGGACCGGGGGGATGGAGTGCAGCACCAGCGCCGCAGGGTCGACCTGCCGCGGTACCCCGAACGCGGTGCCGGCGGGCCACAGGGAAGCCCAGCAGTTCATGACCCAGGTGCCCAGACCGGCGAACCACCGCAGCGCGGACGCCCACCCCGAAGGATGCACCCCGTACTCCGACAGCCGCCCATCCACGATCAGGACGGCGCCCAGGGCGACGGCCACCATCGGGTCCAGCAGCCAGGCGATCCACATGGACACGTGGTGCTGGATCGCGAACAAGGTCACGTTCGTCGCGGTGAAGACCAGCGCCACCACCGCGACCGTGACCAACACCTTCGTCAGCCCGGCCTGGATGCGATTCAGCGCGGCGATCTGCGCGGACGGCAAGGTAGCCAGCATCAGCGTCCCCGATCCGTGATCGGTCGTACGCTGATGCTGGCCAGGAGCAGGGACGGGGAGGTGGGGTCGTCGCAGATCTGCAGGTCCTCGCTCCACCCCCAGATAGCGCGCGCTGCGATGACGTAGCCCAGTTCGGCCAGGGCCTGTTCGCGTTCGGCGACGGTCGGGGAAGGGGCGGCGCGCTGCCAGTCATACTCCGGCCACTCTGTGGCGTCCATCAGCACCACGTACAGGTGCCAGTGGCCCCCGCTGTTGGTCAGCATCGCGATCGGCATCCACGGGAGCGTCCATGACTCTTCCATCAGGCCACCTCCGGCGTACCGAACAGGCCCTGGTTCTCCAGTTCCCGGCGGGCTACCAGCACCCGCCGGCGGGCCCGCCGGATCCGCCGCTCGTCCAGTGGCGACGGCGCCCGGTCGAGAACCGCGATCTGTGCGTCTAGCAGCTCGATGTCCGCCAGGATCGCGGGCATCTCCACGTCGATGGCTGCCAGCTCGGCGGCCGACGGCTCACGGTCGAATTGAGCGGCGGTAACAGCCGCCTGAACAGTGCCGATGTATCTCATGGGTCGTAGTTCCTTCCAGGATGGACGGCCCGAGACAGTGGCCCCGGTGTTCCAGCACCGGGGCCGCGCGCCGTAGTTGAGTGGGTGGAGCGCCCCGGGCGGGAAGTGATCCCGCGCCCTCACGGCAAAATGCCGGGGCCGAGCTGGTGATCTGCGTCATCGTTGCTGCTCTGACGCCAGCAGGGCGGCGCGTGCCAGGTGGCACCCCGCAAGGGGTGTTCTCCAGAGCCAGCACGCAGGGAAGTGGCCGCCAAGACGACATCACCCGTTCGTCACGGAGGCGGGGAATCGAACCCCGCCAATCAAGATCACTGTTGAGTTATCAAAGGTCAGACGCTTCCTTCGACCCCGTTCCACGGGCGGCCTCCGGGCGCTGCGGGTCCTGCGGTGCCATCAGAACGAGTGGGCACTCTTCTTGATCCAGATTGACCTAGGCCCATCTGCTAAATACGAAGCTACTTAGGTCAATCCGGATCGTCAAGGGGGAGCGGTGAATTAAATTGACCTAGGCCGTATACGCTCGAACGCATGGAGAAGAGCACCGGCGCCCCGCGCCCCACGGCCAAGGACATCGCCGCGGACATCAGGCAAGAGGTCGTGAACGGAAACCTTGGCCCCGGTGACCAGTTGCCGGCCGCCCGCGAACTGGCGAAGAAGTACGGGGTGACCCTGGTTAAGGTGCAGAACGCCTACCGCGAACTCGGAGACGAAGGTCTCGTCTTCTCGGAGGTAGGGCGCGGGACCTTCGTCGTTGATCCCGCGCAACCCGTCGATGGCCAGCAGCGCGATGGTTCCGCGTTCGTCTCGCTCGCCATGGAGATCAGCGCTATGCACGAGACGATCCGTCTTCTCGGGGAGCGTCTTGAGCGCCTTGAGCAGATCGTCGGCTCAGACGGTTCAGCACCATCTCGGTGACGGCATCGGCTCGATGGATCAGCCGGTCTGTCTCCATCCGCGCCTTATTGAGACTCGCTCTGATCAAGGCGCACTGCGCGGGCGTGAGACCCGCTTCGCCGCAGTTTCGTTCGAACGTCTCGGTCATGTGGAACAGCGTGGGCGGGAGAACGACGATGGACCCGGACAGAGTGTCCGGGTCCATCGTCATTGTGGATCAACGTGGTTGACGGGAGGTCACTTCGTTGCCCGATCCACCGCGTCCAAGACCGCGATCCACGGGAGCTCCCGTCCGGGAGGTGCATCCCGAGGTTCGTAAAGCGGCCAGACGTCCGAGCCGTAGACGAGATGAACCTCTGCCTCCCTCAGCACTTCTAGGTGGCGTCGCCACATGGGGTGTCGCGCGTGAGCCGCGTTCACCCGAGGGAAGATGACGACAGGCAGGCCCAGCGTCCCAATGGCTTCGCCCACTTGCGTCAGGGCTTGATTGTCCGCGATGCCTGCCGCGATCTTGGCGACTGTATTGGCGCTGGCGGGGGCAACCGCGTAGCAGTCAACCAGTGGGTGAGGACGGGCCTCTCCGGGGAACCGTGGCCCAGCCCGGACCGGCAGCTCGGTCAGCTTCTCCAGTCGCTCCACCTCGCCGTTCTGGCGCAGCCAGGCGCCCGCTGTAGGTGTCAATGTCACAGCGACCTGCCAGCCACGGTCGATCGCGGGCTTGACCAGCCCCTTGCGGAGTGATTCCACCCCGCCGGCTGCCGAACCCACTACTCCGAGAACACCACGCTTCTCTGCGCTCACTGCACCGCCCTGCAACGTTGGGCCATCACGAACACCTCCGACGAGCGAGAGCCCGCGGTCACGGGAGACTGCTTGGTCAAGTCCCGCAGGGTCTCGCGCACCCTTGGATTGTTGCGTACGAGCTGCGGAGAAGTCCGTTCCGCCTTGCGCAGCTCGGCGAAGGCATCGTCCCCGTGCCCCGCGAGGGAAAGGGCCCGCGCGAAGTCGATCCGGTGCGAGATGCTGCGCTCCTGAGGCATGTGATCAACGTTGATCCGTCCGTTCTCCACCACGTACGAGACGTTGTCGAGGTCCAGCTCGACAGACAGCCGGTGCAGGATCACGTTCGTCGGGCCAAAGCCGGTCTGCCAGTAGTTCTCATCCGAACCGAGATCGTCCGCAAGTTCCGTAGCGCGATCCAACAGGCGCGTGGCCGTGGGCCGGTCCTGATGGCGGGCAGCGGCGACTGCCGCCCGCAGGTGGATCATCCCGAGCAGGCTCAAGGCTGCTGGGTCGTTCTCGCCGACACGAGGGGCCAGCCAGTTTGCGGTCGTGTCGCCCAACGACATCGCCGCTTCGTACCGTCCGTTGGCGAGCAGTGCGTGCGTCCCGGACCGTGCGGCAGACGCCAGCACCAAGGGATCATCGGAGGCGTCGGCCGCTTGCATGGCGCGCTCTGCGGCAAGCCAGGAGATGTCCGACTCTCCGATCTTTGCGAGAGTCGTCGCAGCAAGGTGATGCGTCCGGGCCGAGACGGCCCAGCAGTCGTGCTGGTCCTCTTCGCGGCGCGCAGCGCGGTCTTCCAGCTCTTGAGCCGCCAGAAGGAGCGCGGGGAGGGCGGCGAGCACACTCCCCAGGCGGCCACCCTGATAATCGCTCCATGCCTTCTCGACACGAACTGCAGCCGGTGCGGGTGTCGGGAGCTGAGCATCTACCTCAGGCCCGAACAGCAGGCGTGAGAGCCGCCGCGGACTCATGAGCGCGTCACGTACCGCTGGCACGTCGTCTTGCTGCTTCTCGTCTTCCACGAGCATGGACTGACCAACCAGGTCCCCGAGGGGGACCCGCAGGATGCGCGCGAGTTCCGCGAGCATGTCGATCCGCGGCGGCCGGCGTCGCCCAGACTCCGCCTTGGCCAGCCAGTCCGTACTACGTCCCACCAGTCCTGCCAGGACTTCTTGGGTGTACCCGCGGCGCTTCCGATAGAACGCGATTCGCTCGCCGATGCTGAGATGATCTCCTAGGCCACGCATGCGTGCTGCCTCCTGCTGCCGTATAGGGGCGTCTCTCACGGTACCGACGCGACGGTGAACGGGCCGCAGTTCTCGCTTCTTCTGCACCGCCGCGGTCAGCATGTGGCACTCGATAAGAAAAGACCCGGACGGAATGTCCGGGTCTGCTGATTGCTGTCGGCTCAGCCGGTGTAGTTGAGCTGCAACACCGTGAGGGTCTTGGTGACGCCGCCGACTAACAGAACCGCGATCACGTGGTCGATAACGAGCATCCGCACCACGCCATCGTCTTCGCCGTACGGCTCCGTCGCCCCGATCGGGTCGTCGCAGGCTGCCGCGAGAGCCAGGGAGAGCCGTTCGCTGTGCGCTGCCGGCAGCGCGTCATGGACGGCTTCCGCCGCAGGGTCGTACTTGAGCCGGTAGGTCATCAGGCGGCGCCTCTGCCCCGCGCCGCGGCAGCCTCAGCCTGAACCCGATCGGTCATGTCCACCCACTCGCCCGGGATCGAGCCGGTAGCGGCTTCCTCCTCACCGAGCGCCCGGCCGCGATCAGCGGCGGCGGTCATGCCGGCCGCGATACTCTGCCACTTCGCGAAAACGGTGAGCAGCTCGTGCGCGGGAGCGCGGTTAATCTGACCAACGAACCTCTGGCTCAGCGCAGGGTTGCCCAGCGCCTCACAGATGGTCTCGATCGTCCAAGTCTGCTCGCTCATCCCTCTGAGCCTCCTACGATCGTCCGCGTACTTGACCCCACGGTACGCGCGTCACAGCGCCAGCGTGAGCTCCGTGTGGAGACGCTCCGTGCAGTCTGGATGGGTCGCCGATGCCGGAGTCCGCCTCCCGACTGTTAAGGCTGCGGACGTCCCTTGAGTGCACGCACCTGATCCCAGCGTCCGGGATTCGTAGAGTCCTCATAGCTTAGAGAGAGAACCACTTCTGTTCGTCGGCGAATGTGTCGGGGTTGCAACGTTGCGCGACGATGGTGCCACGGTAACCGAACTCTCTAATCTGGCCTCCCACGCTCCCGCCGTGAATGCGCATCTCCCTGGATCGTCAAACTAAAGCGCATAGGGCCTGGACTGGAGTCGTGATCAGTTCGCCGTACTGCGAGCCTCATCAAGCGCAAGTGCATTCTGGAGATGACCCGAACTTTCTCTGAGTTTCTGTCGAACGGCCGAAGCTTCCATCCTTCCCTCTCGAACCGCGATGAGGATTCTAAACAGATCACGTGTATCAATCACGAGACCGCCAGATTCCGCGAATGTTGCCACTTCACTCTTATTCGAGGAGAGTGGCAGTTGGCGAGTTTCAGGGTCTTTGTTAATTTCTTGATTAACTATATACCAAACCGCCGATGGCTCGCGCCCTTGCTCCTTCACGTAACGTACGACAAATCGATTCAGGCGAAGTAGATCATTGAGCTGAGCGCCTCTGGAGTAGCCGCGAACCTCCGCTATAGCGCACCAATCTTGGTCGCTAGAGTCAGAAATTCGTAGATCTTCTCGCCGATCCCCGGGTGTTGAGATGTCCTTGTCGACATCCACCACCGAGAACCCAAGCTCGGCAAGCGACACCGCCACCTGCCCCACGAGGGGATCCCCCTGAGCTGTCAGTAGCAATCTTTCGGCGGAATCCACCTGCGCGGACTTCTCGCTGATGGCCGAGCCCAGGGATTCCTCTTCGGCGGCAAGCTTCGCAATAGTGGAGGTGAGTTCGCTGCGAACTTGAGTGCGACGAGATTCGAGATCCTTTTCGGCGGGGATTTGCCACTTGCTTCGCTGCTTCCATTCTTCCGTTACGGGAAAAGCTTCTGGATTTCTTAGGTTCCAAATCTCCAAAGCCGCAGCGAACCACTGAGTAAGATCGCATTCGAGATCTGGCAGCCACCAAGTCTCGAACGAACCCCGCACCACTCTACCAGCGAGAATTTCTCCGTCCGCATCTCTAAGAAACGGTTCAGAATACGACAACCGCGGGGATTTGCTGATTGTTCGACCTAGTGGATGCATAAACCAAACAGTGTTCTGGGCTTCCTTCTGTGCCTTAGGCAGTAGGTCGTCGTGACTCAGCCTGTGAATCTGTGGATGAAGGTCGGTTGACAGTTGAAAATGTGTTGCGTGGCTGGTTGCGGTGGCCGAAATGTGCATATAAGTACCATCGTCCTGGGTCGCCCTGCCGATGTATCCTCCCCCCACTTTGAATATATTCTGACCTTCATCTAGGCCGTCGATATCCCCACGGGTAACTGTGGCATCCCATTCCTTTTGGCGAATCACCCTCAATTCGTCGGAATCTATCAGGCGAACGGTGGGGACAACTCTTCTAATAAAGGCTACAAATTTACTGTCGGCGGGAAACCCGTGGACCAATACCCTTGGCCGTGGAAGCTCTCCGTAGTATCGCGCCATTTTGCCTATCCCCGGTTGTGAATTGGAAGCCATTGGTTTTTTGTGCGCTGATTCAGGGTGTAAATTTTTGGGCAAGATATTCCATCACGTATACCGTCCTTAGGAGCTGTTCGGTGAACACGAGTGTTCCCAATGCGCGTTCCTGGTCAGTGGGCGGAATTTCATGGACGGCGGTATTCCCGTGTTTTCTGATCACGTCCACCCAGGCGCGCATTGGTGGCGTTGTGTAGCCCTCATCGGACAGGTAGGACAGGTAGGCGGCGAAGGTTTGACCCGCTCCTGCCCCTTTGTCAACCGCAACATGCATAAGAATCTTTCGGCACATCATTTCTGCTGAAGTATATGCACCGATTCCGACACATGCCCGCGCTTCCGAATGTGCGGCTTTGACCTCCTCGGGCAGGCCCTCCAGCGATTCGCCAGGCTTGGTTGATGGAGATTGCAGGCCATCATTCAGGACGCTTCCAGAACCGCAACCAACGCACCGGACCCATTCAACCAGAGGCGCTTCTCTTGAAACCGCGAGAACTGCGGCAATATTTTTTCGGTCGCAGATTCCGCAAGTGATTTCTCTGAACGCGCCGCTGGTAGTCGAGTCTCCCATGGCCGTTTCCGGACCTCTGAAGTGAAGAATGCTCCCGTGACCTGGCATGTCATCAGGCTACCGTCTGACCGTCTGCCGTGCCGCGGAATTTGCTCAGTCTTCTCCTTGGATGAGTGGAGGACTACCTGCGGGGTTGGCCCGGCTCCGCACGGGACTGGTAGCGCAGGTCACTGGACGAGAGTTCGATCTTGCGGAGGGTCGCCCGTGCGGGGGCGCTCTTCGGGATCTATGCCTTGGGCGAGAGTGATCTCCCGGTTCGCCAAAAGTGCCGATGAGAGTCGGTCTGCCGTCCTTGGTGCAGGCAGTCTCAGTGGTGGTCTCCATAGATGCTGATTCCGCCCCAGTCCGCCGGAGTTCAGGAGATGCCCAGACCTGCGGAGGAGCTTGACGATCGGATGGCCCCGGATACCTCCGGAACGAGATCGGACACCTCGCAATGCGTAGGACTCGGATTCCATCGCCCTTCCACATTGGAGACTGCGGCGCTCTGACAGCCTGTGGCGGCATCAGCTCGGGCCGCCTGGAGGCTGCCCGGGGCAGCCAAGGACGACGAACAACAACCATCAACGGCGGCTTCCGGGCTGCTATCACGGTCTTCCTAACCTTCTCTTGTACCTCGCATGGCGGTGTATCAGTTCCTGCGCATCAAGTCGTAGGAGACATCAACACCTGACATCAACGCACGTGCACGGCCGGCGATGGTCACGTACCGCCGACTGGACCTCTGACTCCGTATGGCATGTCTCAGACGAGTTGTTCTTCGCGTGCGCGCGCCTGGGGGTCAAGGGGTCGCAGGTTCAAATCCTGTCGTCCCGACGGTGCTGAGAGCCCGCTGAGTTGGAGGATTTCTCCAGGTCAGCGGGCTTTTTCGTACCCGTTTTCGTTTCTGCGGCGCGATCACCGCACGATCCGTAGGTGCGGTCTTTGTACCGGTTCCGGGACCACTGGGGGACCAGGGACGGCTCCGGGAGCCCGTCGTCCCCGCAGCGCCGTGGCGTGGTGGAAATGGGCGCTGGACGGAGTAACGGCAGGTGTCGCGGCGGGTCCGGGGTGTTGTCGCTGGTCAGGATGTGCGCATGAGACCCATGACAGAGCGCCTCGTCGCGCTGCGCTCACGCGCCCGTACCGCCGGCGTGGCGTGCGCCGTGCTGGCGACCGCCGTGCCCGCCTTCACTCTCGGTCTGGGCGCGACGCCTGCCGCCGCCGCGCCCCTGCCCGGCGGCCTGGGCCCGTGCGTACCGGGCGTGTGTCCCGAGCCGTTCCCGGGGATCGGCAACGGGACCTTCGCGGGCCGGGACGCCGCGATCAACATCTTTGTCGGGGACGACTTCCTCGTCCGTGGCCGTGCGGCCGAGGCCGAGGGCCGAGTGGTGGTGCTCGACGACTTCAACCAGAACAAGGACCCGCAGGCGGGCGGTTCGTACAACCTCGGGATCGTCGGTGTCGGATCCCGCGTTCCGCCGACCGCCGACTCCGACTTCCTGACCACCGGCGGGGACGTGACGATCGCCGTCGGCCAGACCCTTGACACGACGGGTGGCATCATCGGCGAGACGGGTACCGTGCGCCACGCGGGCACCAGGACCGGCACCGTCACCGGGACCGCCGTCCAGGACGCGAACGCCGCGACCCCCTACGTGGGCCTGCGCGACCAGCTCACCCAGGCCAGCCAGTGCTACGCGCGGCCGGGCGGTACGCTCCGGACGCCGACCGGGACAGCGGTCAACCAGGGCACCCAGACGCTCCTCACGGGGGACGGGACGTCAGCCCTCCAGGTCTTCAACGTCGACTTCGACATGACGGCCGCCGGTGGCGGCCAGCAGGGAGTCGTCTTCGCGCGCATCCCCGACGGCGCGACGATCCTGGTCAACGTCATCGGGGCCGACCGCACGATCAACACCTACAGCGGCGGCATCGACGACGCCACCGACCCGCTCAACGCCTACCGCGAACGTCTCCTGTGGAACTTCCCCGACGCCACCAGCGTGGATCTGGTGGGGACCGGTCAGTTCCAGGGCAGCTTCCTGATGGGTGAGCAGTCCTCGATGACCACCGTGAGCCTTCCCGGTATCAACGGCAGGTTCTTCACCACCGGCTCGGTGACCCACACCAGCGCCGCGACCGGAGGCGGCGGCCAGGAGTTCCACGCGTACCCGTTCAACGGCGACCTCCCGAACTGCGACACGACGCCGCCCGTGACGGGTGAGGTGCGGGTGGTGAAGACGGACGCCGGGTCCGGCGATCCGCTGGCGGGTGCCGATTTCGAGCTGTGGCGGGAGACGAACGGTGTCGCCGGTCTCCAGACCACGGGCGCGGGCCCGGACACCCGGGTGACGACGTGTACGACGCCGGCGTCCGGGGTGTGCTCGCAGACGACCACGGTGGGCACGTACTACTGGCGTGAGACGGCGGCGCCCGACGGCTACGAACTGCCCGACCCCAACGTGTTCGGTCCGCTCACGCTGACCGAGGACAACGCGGAGGCCGGAGTCCAGGTCGGGGCCGCCAACACCAAGGAGCCCGTCCCGCCGGTCACGGGTTCGCTCACGCTGAAGAAGACGGACGCGAAGAACGGGCGGCCGCTGCCCGGAGCCGTCTTCCAGCTGTGGCGCGAGACCAACGGCGTATCCGGGCTGCAGACGACCGGGACGAACCGCGACACGCTCACCGACGCCGGATGCTCGACCGACACCGCGGGGGAGTGCGCCTTCGACGATCTCGCGCTCGGGAAGTACTACCTTCGCGAGACCGCGGTCCCGGAGGGCTACGTGCTGCCGGTCAACCCCGTCTCGGGACCGTACGCGGTGACGGAGGCCAACAGCTCGCAGGGCATCACCGTCGCGCTCGCCAACAAGCGCGGCGAACCCTGCAAGGGCAAGGACTGCAAGAAGGCCGTCCGCGAGGGCGCGCGCGCCTGACGTTCACCCGCCCGGCCGCCCATGGATGGGCATCGGGCGTCGCGGCGGCGGGGTCACGGAGCAGGACCTGGTGGGCACCGCCGAGATGTTGGCGCCGTCGAC
>NZ_JBEYJD010000086.1:0-21819 GCF_040636125.1 Streptomyces sp. NPDC006733
AAAGCATTGGCCCTGGGTCAGGGTTATGCGGCGCTCGCGCGTTCCGCGCGGCGCGCCGTCAGATAGGCGTCCCGGAGTTGGGCGAGTTCCTTGAGCGGACCTGCGGACGTCCGGGCCCGCCGACGTCCGGACATGCGAAGGCCGCAGCCACGCATGGCTGCGGCCCGGAGTCGCGGGACGGACGGATCAGTCCTTGAACGCGTCCTTGATGTGCTCTCCGGCCTGCTTCACATCGCCCTTGGCCTGGTCGGTCTTGCCCTCGGCTTCGAGGCGCTCGTTGCCGACGGCCTTGCCGGCAGCTTCCTTGACCTTGCCCTTGGCCTTGTCCGCAGTGTTCTCGGCCTTGTCTTCGGTACCCATGAGGTCTCCTCCACGATCGGTACGGGGTGGTGCACCCGCCGCCTACCCCGGTGCGACACGTCCATACCAGGCAATTGAGGACGCATACGGCAGTTTGCCGGCCGGCGGGGCTCAGCGCCGCCGCGGGTCACTCAGAGGGCTGTCGGCCAGTCGGGCCAGCAGGTCGGCCGGGCCCTCGTAGACCTGCTCGGCTCCCGCGTCCAGCAGCTCCTGGCGGGAGACTCCCCCGGACAGCACCCCGAGGCAGCGGACCCCGGCCCGCCCCGCGGCCTGCGCGTCCCAGACCGCGTCGCCCACGAACACCGCCCGCTCGGGCGCCACGCCGGCGCGCTCCAGCGCCACCTGCACGAGGTCGGGCGACGGCTTGCTGGCGTCCACGTCGTCGGCCTTGGTACTCGCGTCGATCGCGTCGTCCGCGCCCAGGGCCTCCTTCATCACCTGGAACTCCTCGCCCGACGCGGAGCTGGCGAGGACCACGGTCCACCCCCGGTCGGCGCAGGCGCGCAGCAGGTCGGCCGCGCCCTCCAGCGGGGGCAGGCGCGACCAGTACTGGGCGTAGAGCGCGGTGTGGGCCGCGCTCAGCTCCTCGTCCTCGTCGCGGTCCCGGTCCTCGCCGAGCAGGCGGTCGAGCAGGTGGTCGGAGCCCATGCCGATCGTGCGGTGGATCGACGCCATGGGCACCTGGTGCCCCTTCTGCCGGAACGCCTCCCACCACGCCACGGTGTGCAGATAGACCGTGTCCATCAGCGTGCCGTCCACATCGAACAGCACGGCGCCGCCGGCCTGCTCCGGATCCACGAGTACCTCCGTTGTGCGCGTCTGGACGACTTCCCTGCTGACGTCCTACGGCGTGTACCCGGGCCCGGAACAGCCACGCGCGGCACGGGCGCCGCGCCACCCGGACAGGGCAACCCCGACAGGGCAACCGGCGGCGGGCGGCAGGCGGCGGGCACGGAACTGCGGACCTCCGCCCGGCGACGTCGTGACCAAGGTCCCGCGCCCCGGCGGGCCCGGCGGGGAACGCTGGAAGTGCCGCCGTCCCCTGCCGAGTGGAATAGCCGATGACGATCGCGATCGAGTTCCCGAACGACATCCGGGACGAGGACGCCCCGGGGTCCGGCACCGCGTGGCTGACGGTCTCCGTCCCGCACTCCGGCACCGAGCCGGGCGGCGGCCGGATCGTGCGCGCGAGCCCGCGCGCCTGCCGGCTGCTGGAACAGGACGCCGACGCGATCACCCGGCGCCCCTTCACCGCACTGGTCACCGACAGCAGCCGGCACATCGCCCGGTCCCTGCTGATGGCGGGAGGCCGGGCCGGCGGGACCGGCGGCGGGGACGGGCCGTCGCAGCAGCCGGTGGAGTTCGAGGTGGCCGACGGCAGCGTCATCTGCATGGTGTCCGCCACCCGCGTGGGCACGGCGTACCTCGAGGGGCGCGGCGAGGACGACGAGGCCGACGTGCTGCTCATACGCCTGGAGGAGGGGCGCCGCTGGGACAACTGGGAGACCCTGCGGATCGGGGCGGTGCTCTCCGGTGAGTCGCTGTGGATGTACGACGAGGACCGCGACCGCATCAGCTGGCTCGACGGCGAGCAGGTCCACCACCGGATCGGCCCGGGACAGAGCCTGAACCTGGAGGGGTTCTTCGCCACCCTGCACGAGGAGGACCGCGAGCGGGTGGCCGAGGTCTTCCACGAACTGCGGCGCGGCGAACGCGACCGGGTCGACGTCGACTACCGGGTCACCGGGGGGCAGGACCACCACCGCTGGCTGCGCACCCGTGCGCGCATGGTCCGGTTCGGTTTCGGCGGTCCCCGGCGGGTCGTCGGCACCACCGCCGACACCACGGCGAGCGTCGAGCGGCACCGCGCGCTGAGCGAGGCCTACGCCTCCGAGCTGCGGCGCGGTGACCTGGTCGCGGAGCTGTCGGCCTCCTTCATCGCGGCATCGACCGAGGCGGAGTTGACGGACGCGATCCTGCACCGCCTCGCACCGGCCTTCGGCGGGACCGGCACCCTGCTCGCGGTCGTCGACGACGACCGGCTGCGCGTCACGTTCGGGGACGGCATCGACCCCGCGCTCGCCCACTCCCTGAACGGGCTGCCCCTGGACGCGCCCAAGCCCCTCACCGAGGCGATCCGCACCGGACGTCCGCAGTTCATCGCCAGCCGGGACGACTACCGCGCGACCTGGCCCAAGGCCCACAGCCTCCTGCACGCCACCGGCGCCGAGTCCTTCGTGATGGTCCCGTTCCTCGCCGGCGCCGGCCGCCCGCTCGGCGGCTGGGTGATCACCTACAACCGGCCGCGCCGGCTCACCCCCCAGGAGCGGACGCTGCTGGGCGCGCTGGCGAACCTGGCCGGCCAGGCCTGGGAGCGCATCCGCCTGCACAGCGCCCGCGTCGAGCTGGCCAACGCCGTCCAGCGGAGCATGCTCCCGCAGCGGCTTCCGGCCCTGGAGGGGCTGGAGATCGCGGCACGCTACGTGCCCGCCAGGACCGGCCTCGACGTCGGCGGCGACTGGTACGACGTCATCGACCTCCCCGACGGCGCGGCGGCCTGCATCATCGGCGACGTCCAGGGCCACAACGTCACCGCGGCGGCCCTGATGGGCCAGGTGCGCACGGCCATGCGCGCGTACGTCTGGCAGGATCCCGAACCCGACCAGGTCCTGGCCCGCACCAACGAGCTGATGCTGCGGATGGGCGTCAGGACCTTCGCCACCTGCCTCTACGTCCTGGTGACCCCGGACGGCGTGCTGCGCACCGCGCGGGCGGGCCATGTCCCCCTGGTGCAGGCCGACGCGGACGGCACCACGGCGGTCCGCGAGGCGCCCGGCGGCCTGCCGCTGGGCATCATGCCCGGGGCGGCGTACCCGATCGTCGAGTACGCCCTTCCCGAGGGCGGTATGTTCGCCCTGGTCACCGATGGTGTGGTGGAAGGTCCGCGGCTCAGCGTCGACGAGGGTCTGGCCCGGCTGGGCGGCACGCTGCGCGAGCGGGTGGGCGCGCCACTGGACGAACTCGCCGACCGGGCCATGGAGCCGGCCCGCGCGACCGGCCACGACGACGACGCAGCACTGCTGCTCGTACGGCGTAGCGGCGCACACCGAGGGGCCCCGGGCGACGCATGACCGCCTCGCGGCAGGGCATGCACCGGTCAGGAGGCTGATCACCATGGATCCGCTGCTGACGCCCGTGATGCCGTGACCCGCAGTCGGGCCGAGACCCGGGTCAGGCGCCGCGCGCCGACCTGCCCCTGGCGGACTTCCGCTTCTCGCAGGACGAGAACGACGACGCGGTCCAGGAGGTCGCGGACGGCTCCAGCGTCACGTCCGACCGGGTGCCCACGCTGATGGACTACCTGTACGTGTCCGTGACCGACTCGACCGCGTTCAGCCCGACCGACACCATGCCGCCGTCGACCCGCGCGGGGGCGCTCAGGCGGCGACGGTACGCCGTCCGGCGGAGCGCCGGCGGACGGCGGTGCCGTACAGGCCGCCGTCCAGCTGCTCCCGGGCGGCCGTCAGGGCCGCGTCCACGTCCTGACGGTCCGTCGACACGCAGAGCGTGAACGCCGCGTCCTGCAGCTGCCGGTGGATCCGCGGACCCACATCCTGGGTGCGGGCGAGGGCCGCGAGGCCTTCGTACTCCTCGACCAGTTGCCTCAGCACCAGGGGATGGGCCATCAGCATCGTTGTTCCTCCTCGCACGGCATGGACGTCGGTGATCGGCTGCCCCGTTGCGGCGTGCGCATGCCTCCGATCCCAGGACGCCTCCTGATGTACCCCGTCGCGTCACCCGCCGATGAGCGGCAGCGCCGGGAAGGTGTGGTCCTGCCAGATCAGCCGGGAGGTCTCCTCCGGGTAGGCGGTGACGAGCGGCCGGGTGTCGAAGAGCCGCACGAGGCGCTGCCCGGCGTCGTACGCGGGCCAGCCGGGATCGCCGCAGGTGGCGAACGCGGTCCATGCGGTGCGCATCCGGGCGGACAGCTCCCGCGCCTCCGCGGACGGGTCCTCGCCGAACAGCAGGGCGGGCTGCCCGCGGTCCAGGTTGCCGAAGACGAGCGGTACGTCGAGGCCGTGGCAGGCGCCGAGCGCGCCACCCATGCCCGGGGCGGGCCACGTCAGTTCACAGACGTGCGCCGACCCGCCGCCGGCGATCTGGGCCCGGGCGAGGTGGAGGCTCGGCATGCGGAACAGCCAGTCGGAGTGGACCAGTTCGTACAGCTCGTCCGCGCCGGCCGCCGGAAAGCCCTCGCGGTAGCGGCGGGCGCCGTCCGGGCCGGGGGCGAAGACGTCCAGGGCGCTCGCCGCCTGCTCCGGCGTCACCCGGCCCAGCAGCCCCTGGAGCGCGGTGAGCAGCCGCTGTTCGTCGCGGGTGTGGCCGACGAGGAGTCCGATGCCGCGCCCGGCACCGCCGGCGAGCGCCTGCCACGGCGTCACCGGCAGCGTGTCGGCGTCGAGGACGGGTGAGAACGGGATCGACCGGTGCGCCGCCTGCCCCCAGCGCTCGGCCCACCGGCCCATCGTGTCGCCGACCGCGTCACCTGCGGCGGACAGCCGGGCCGGTGCCACGGCCGCCAGGTCGGCCGCCGTCGGCCGCAGCCCCAGCTCCGCGGCGCAGGCGGCGGCGATGTCGGCGGCGAGCTCCGGCGAGAAGAACGTACCCGGCACGCTCTGCGCGACGGCCCGCGTGAACAGCCCGGCCGCTCGCTCCATCGCCAGCAGGGCGGCGATGGAGCCGGCGCCCGCCGACTGGCCGAAGACCGTGACACGGTCCGGGTCGCCGCCGAAGGCCCGGATGTTGTCGCGCACCCACTCCAGGGCGGCGACCTGGTCCAGCAGGCCCCGGTTGGCGGGCGCCCCCTCGATCCCGCCGAACCCCTCGAACCCCACCCGGTAGTTGAACGTCACCAGGACGACGCCGCCGTCCCGCACCAGACGGCCCCCGTCGTACTCGGGGAGGCCGGACATGCCGACGACGTACGCGCCGCCCTGGATCCACACCATCACCGGCAGCCCCGCCCCCGGTCCCGGCTCCGGCGTCCAGACGTTGGCCGTCAGCCAGTCGTCGCCCACCTCGTCCCGCACCGACGCGGCCATGCCCAGCGCGCCGCCCTGCGGGGGCGGCGGGCCGAACGCCACCGCCGGCCGCACCCCGTCCCACCCCGCCGCAGGCCGCGGCGCGGCGAACCGCAGCGGGCCGACCGGCGGCTGGGCGAACGGGATGCCGCGGAAGACCGCCGCGCCCTCCTCCCAGCTGCCGCGCAGCACCCCGCAGGGCGTGCGGACTTCGGGCCGGGGCGTTTCGGACGCAACCTCGCGCATCAGCACTCCTCGCTGGCGGATGGAGCGGATCCCCGGGGTTCGGGTCGGCCCGGACTGCGGGGATCCGACCCTGCGGATCCTCCCGCCGCACGCGGACGCCCGCCAGCCATTTACGAACGGCCCCGCTGCGTACCGGAGCGGAGCGAGCGGCGGACCCGTCCGGTCCGGCGCGCGCGTCCCGGCGTCACGCTGTCCCGACCGGCCGCTCCGCTCGGAAGTCGACGCGCATGACGACCCGGCGCAGCGTCGGCGCGCTCACCTCCGCGAAGCCCGCGTCGGCGAAGACGTTGCGGCTGCCCACGTGGAGTTCACCCCAGGTGATCTCGACATCGGGCCGGGTGATCATCGGGTACGCCTCGATCGCGCGCGCCCCGCGCTCACGGGCGAAGCCGATCGTGGCGCGGGCGAGCGGGTAGGTCAGGCCACGGCCGCGAAAGCCCTTGCGGACGATCAGGCACGTCACCGCCCAGACGCCGTCGTCGGCCTTGTCCTCCTGCCGGCCGGTCCACGGCACCCGCATGCGCGCCAGCCGGGGGAAGGCGGTGCGGGGCTCGACCGCGCACCAGCCGGCCGGCTCCCCGTCCAGGTAGGCCACCAGGCCGCTCGTCGATGACGCCCCCGCGTCGTCGCAGCCGGTCTGCTCCCGCAGCCGCTCGGCGCGTTCGGCGAGCGGGAGCGCCGTCCAGTGGTCGCCGAGGATCTTGAAGCGCTGGCACTGGCACTTGGACGCGTAGTCCGCCGTACCGAAGATCGCCCGCAGGTCGTCCCAGGACGCCTCGTCGGCGGGAACGATCCTGACCTGGTCGTCGGCGACCGGCCGGCCCCGGTCGGGCTCCGGCGGCGTCACCGCGGGGCGTCCTCTCCGACCAGCCCGTCGACCGACTCGCGCAGGACGTCGGCGTGCCCGACATGGCGCGCGTACTCCTCGATGAGGTCGACGAGCAGCCGCCGCAGGCTGGGCGAGCCGCCGTCCGGACGGACGACCGCCGCGAGGTGTCCCGGGCCGCCCTCGGCGAGAGCCTGCCGGACGCCGGCGCGTGAGGTGGCCACCGCGTCCTGCCAGAGCGCGAGGAGGTGCTCGGGGGTGTCGGCGGCGGCGGTGCGCCATTCCCAGTCGGGATCGGCGTCCCAGTCGACCGCGCGCCACGGGGCCGCGGGCCGGTTTCCGAGCAGCTTCTGCGACAGGACGTCGTCCTCCACCAGCGCCAGGTGCTTGAGCAGCCCGCCCAGGGTCATCGACGAGGCGCCGACCGTCGCCCGCAGCCCCGCCGCGTCCAGTCCCCCGCACTTCCACTCGAACGTCCGCCGCAGGCGTTCCAGGGAGCCCAGCAGCGTGTCGATCTCAGTACCCGCGAGGGGCGGTTCCCGCAGGACCGCCTCGGTGTTCTCAGCCATGACGGGGAGACTACGGTGGGTTCCGGACGATCCACGACCGGAATGACGGGTGGCCGATGCGGCACGACGAGAGCCCCACCGCCCGGGCGCTGCTGGCCCTCGAACTGATCCAGGACACCCCGGGGATCACGGCGGGCCGGCTGGCCGACCGGCTCGGGGTCTCGGAGCGGGCGGCGCGCCGGTACGTCGGCATCCTGCGGGAGGCGGGCGTCCCGATCGGGTCCACGCGCGGACCGCACGGCGGATACCGCGTGGGGCGCGGGCTGCGGGTGCCGCCGCTGATGTTCACCCGGGGCGAGGCCCTGGGGCTGGTCATGGCCGTGCTGGACGGGCATCGCGACCCGGCCGACCCCGCCGATCCGGTGGGCAGCGCGCTGGGCAAGATCATGCGGGTGCTGCCCGAGCCCGTCGCCAACCCGGCCCGGACCGTGCGGGCGGTCACCGCGCGCAGCCCCGACCCCCAGGCGGCGGCCCCGAGCCCGGAGACCACGGCCGCCCTCGTCCAGGCCTGCGCCGACCAGCGCAGGCTGCGACTGGGCTACCGGCCCGCCCCCGGCCGGGAGCGCGTCATGGACGTCGACCCGTGGGCGGTCGTCGTGCGCCACGGCCGCTGGTACCTGCTGTGCTGGTCGCACACGAAGGACGCGCGGCGGGTGCTGCGCGTGGACCGGATCGGCACCCTCGCCGTGCTCGGCCCCGCGGATCCCCCGCCGGCCGGCCTCGACCCGGCGGAGGCGATCGAGGAGCACCTCGCCGAGGGGTGGAAGTACCAGGTGGAGATCGTCATCGACGCCCCCGCCGAAGCGGTGGCGCGCTGGCTGCCGCGCAATCTGGGACGGCGCGAGCCGATGGGCCCGCTCACCACGCGGCTGATCGCCACCACGGACGAGCCGCAGTGGTACGCCGAACAACTCACCGCGATCAAAGCGCCGTTCCGCGTCGTCCGCCCCCGGGAGCTGGAGGACGCCGTGCGCACACTGGGGCAACGCCTGCTGCGGGCGGTCGGGGACGGCGTGGCGGAGGACGGGAACTGACCTCCGCCACGCGCCCGGTCAGGGGCGGGAGGGCTTGCCCGCCGTGCCGACCCAGGTGTGGAACAACCCGCCGAGGTCCTTGCCGGACTGCCGCTCCGCGAGGTGGACGAACTGCGCGGTCGTACCGTGGCCGTCCCGGTGGTCGGTGGCCCAGGCGCGCAGGATCCGGAAGAACGTCCGGTCGCCGACCGCCCGGCGCAGCTGGTGCAGGGCCATGGCGCCGCGCGAGTACACGGGCGCTTCGAAGAGGTGCTCCCCGCTGCCGGGGTCGCCGGGCGGGAAGGCCCACACCTCGCTGTCCGCCGGCTCGGCGTACAGCTCGTCGAAGGTCTTCTGCGCGCTCGGGCCACCGTGCTGCTCGTCGTAGAGCCATTCGGCGTAGGTGGCGAAGCCCTCGTTGAGCCAGATGTCCTTCCAGGTGGTGAGGGAGACGGAGTCCCCGAACCACTGGTGGGCGCTCTCGTGGACCAGCGTGCCCAGGTCGGGCGCCCGGTCGTACAGCGGGCGGCTCTGGGTCTCCAGCGCGTAGCCGACCTTCGGCGCGTGGTCGACGACGGCCCCGGCGCCGCGGAACGGATAGGGGCCGAAGAGCCCGCTCTCCCACTCCAGAACGGAGGGCAGCTTCCGCAGCACCGGCGCCGCGGCGGCCGCCTCGCGCGGGTCGACGGCGTTGTAGATCCGCAGGCCGCCCGGGGTGGTGTACTGCTCGACCTTGAACGTGCCGACGGTCGCGGTGGCCAGGTACGCGGCCATCGGCTCGGACTGCCGCCAGCGGAACGTGGTCCGTCCGCCGGTGGTCGTCTGCCCGAGGAGGACGCCGTTGGCGACGGCGCTGCGCCCCTGCGGGACGGTGACGGTGAAGTCGTAGCTCGCTTTGTCCAGAGGGTGGTTGTTGGCCGGGAACCACGTCATGGCGCCCTGCGGCTCACCGGCGACGAAGGCCCCGTCGTCGGTGGGGATCCACCCGTCCAGGGAGCCGTCCGGGTCGGTGACCGGCTGGGGTATGCCCGCGTAGGTGACGGTGGCGCGGAACTCGCGGCCCTTCGCGAGGGCGTTGCGGGGGGTGACCACGAGCTCCTGTCCCTCGCGGTGGAAGGACGCGGCGGCCCGGTCGACCGTGATCCCGGTAACCGTCAGCCCGTTCAGATCGAGGTTGAAGCGGTTCAGCCGCTGGGTGGTCCGCGCGGTGATGACCGCCCGCCCGTCGAGATGGCGGGTGCCGGGGTCGTAGCCGAGGGTGAGGTCGTAGTGCTGGACGTCGTACCCACCGTTGCCCGCCAGCGGGAAGTACGGGTCGTTCACCCCGGGCGCTCCCCCGGTACCGGCCGCCGCGGGCGCGGCGGCGGCGGCGAGGAGTGCCGCGACGGCTATGGGAAGGCCCGCCGCGACGAGGCCTCCTCGCCGACCGGGGGCCGGGCGCCTGACGGGCTGCTGCGGGGACGGCGTCACAAGGTCTCCTCTGCGCACGGGGATACGTCACAGGTGTCGCCACCTGTAGGAATCAGTGTTGGGGGAAACCCGCGCGGGCACCAGCGATCAGGGCGGACCGGTGTCCGCCCGGGGGCCGCCCCGGACGGGTCAGCCGGCCGGGCTCGCGGCCGTCAGGTCGTCGACCGTGCGGGCGACCGTGCCGTAGAGGTCGCCGACCGTCGTCAGGCTCGCGACCTGCAGAGCGTGGGACGCTAGCGTGCTCCCGTCCGGTGCCCGCAGCGGGCGGGTCGCGGTGGCCTCGGCGACCACGGTGGGGCGGTAGCCGAGGTGGAACGCGCCCTGTGCGGTGGCCAGGACGCACATGTGCGTCATGAACCCGGCGATGACCAGGTCGCCTCCGGCGCCGAGGGCCCGCAGGGCCTCCTGGAGGTCCGTGCCGTGGAAGGCGTTGGGGAACTGCTTGACGACCACCTTCTCGCCCTCCACCGGAGCGACCTCGTCGCTGATCGAGCCGATCCCGGCCCGTATGTCGTACGGCGTCCCCTCCCCGCCGTCGTTGACCACGTGGACCACCGGCGTGCCGGCGGCGCGGGCGGCCGCGAGCAGGCGGGCGCCGGCGGCCAGGGCGCGCTCGGCGTCGTCGAGCCGCATGACGCCGCTCCGGTAGGTGTTCTGGAAGTCGATCATGATCAGGACCGACGCGTTCAGTCGCGGCAGTGCGCCGGGAAGGCCGATCACATCGCGCAGGGTGGTGGACGCAGTCATGGGATTCCTTCGCTGTCGTGGTGGCCCGGATGCCCGGCCCCCGAGGTGTTTTCAACGCTAACATATTGAGAAAGCGTTGATTACATCCATGCGCTGTGGCCGTTCTCCCGTCACGGATCCGACCCACCCTTGAGCCGTTAGCGCTGATATCATGGGCGCCATGTCGACGGCACGAGAGCGCATCCTGGAAGCCACCGCGGAACTGCTCGCCACCAAGGACGCGCTGGCGATCTCGACCCGGACCATCTGCGACCGCGCCAAGGTCGGCATGCCCGAGATCTACCGCCAGTTCGGGGACAAGGCGGGCCTGCTCACCGCGGTCGCCGACCTCGGGTTCGAGCGCTTCCTGGCCAACAAGCGGCGCAACCCCCTCACCGACGACCCGGTGGCGGACCTGCGGACCGCCTGGGACAGCCATGTCGCCTTCGCGCTCGGCAACCCCCACCTCTACCGGCTGATGTTCACGCCGACAGGGGACGGCAAGCCGCAGGCGATCAAGGAGGCGCAGGCCCTGCTGCTGTCGGCCGTGGAGCGCTGCCGCGATGCCGGGCGGCTGCGCACGAGCCCAGAGTTGGCCGGCCGGTCGATCCTCGCCGCGAACGTCGGCGTGTGCCTGATGGCGCTCTCGTTCCCCGAGCTGTTCGGCGGCCTCGACATCTCGCAGTCGGTGCGCGACGCCGTGATCGGGAAGGTCACCGGCGACGAGCGGGAGGACACACGGATCGGCACCGCGACCGTCCTCGCCCAGGCGCTGATCGGCACCCTCACCGGAACGGCACCCGTGGACGAGGCCGCCGTCGACGGCCTGGCGCGGGCCCTCCGGCCCTGAGCCGCCCCCTCGGACACGGCCCGACTTCCCTGGGCAGGGCCGCGAATTGAAACGATATCGGCGCTGTCCGCCCACCCCGCGGCGCCGCAACACCGCTGCGGGCAGGTGCGGTTGTATCGCGTCCGCTCCCTGAAGAGATCGAGCCACCAACGGTTTCTGCCGCGCGATGACGGGTTCCTTCGCGCCGTGACGGCGGTTGTCGAACCCCTGGACGCCCCGGGGTCGGACGCCGTAGCATCCCGCCGAATGAATCGATTCATTCCTAGGTGGGAGTAGCCATGCCGCTCGACGAGCCGTCCTCCTCCGGGCACGAACGACGCGTGATCCTGAAATGGGGGCTCGGCGGAGCCGCCCTCGCCGCGGCGGGATTCCCCGCCCTCACGGCCACCACCGCGAGCGCCGCACCGACCGGCGCGACCGCGGTGCCCGTCGCCCTGACCGGGGCGCACTGGGTGTGGTTCCCCGAGGGCAGCCCCGCGAGTTCCGCCCCGGCCGGCGACCGGTACTTCCGACGGACGTTCACCGTCCCGGCGGGGGCCGTCACCGAAGCGCAGCTGGTCGTCACCGGCGACGACACCGTGGACGTCTGGCTCAACGGCACGCCCCTGGCCTCCTCCCCGCGGGCGGTCGACTCATGGGGCCAGGCGCTCTACGTCGATCTCCAGTCCGCGCTGGTGACCGGGGCGAACACGCTCGCGGTCGTGGCCCGCAACACCTCCGCGGGACCGGCCGGCCTCATCGGACGGGTGCGCGTGGTGGCCGGCGGCAGCGGCGTCGACCTCGTCACGGACGGCACGTGGAAGGCGTCGCAGAGCGCGGCGGCCGCCTGGGAGCAGGCCGGGTTCAACGACGCGGCCTGGCCCGCGGCCGCCGACCTCGGGGCCTACGGGGCGGCCCCGTGGGGCAGCCGGGTCGCCGCGCCCGACACCGCGGCCCCCTCGCCGCTGGGCGTCGCCTCCGCCACCACCGAACGCCGCAGCGACCCGCTCGGACTCGACGCCGCCCGGCCCCGGTTCGGCTGGAAGCTCACCGGCCCCGGCGGCCAGGCGCAGGGCGCGTACCAGCTCATCGTCGCCTCCACGGCCGCCCTGGCCGACGCCGGCACCGGCGACGTCTGGGACAGCGGCCGCACCCCGAGCGGGCAGTCCGTCGACGTCGTGTACGGCGGCCCGGCGCTCGCCTCGCGCACCCTCTACCACTGGCGGGCGCGGATCTGGGACACCCAGGGGCGCGGCAGCGCGTGGGGCGCGGTCCGGATCTTCGAGACCGGCCTGCTCGCCCCGGCGAGCGAGTGGAAGGGCGCCTTCGTCGGGCAGCCGCAGTCCACCGTGGGGCTGACCGGCGCCACCTGGATCTGGTACCCGGAGGGGGACCCGGCCTCCGGCGTCCCGGCCGCCACCCGCTACTTCCGCAAGACCCTGACCCTCGCCGCCGCACCGGCGTCCGCCACCCTCGTCGTCTCCGGCGACGACACCGCGACCGTATGGGTCAACGGCACCCAGGTCAGCACCGCCACCGCCTGGCAGCAGGCCACCGTCGTCGACGTCACCAGCCGGCTGCACGCCGGGTTCAACACCGTCGCGGTGGCCACGCAGAACACCACCCAGTCCCCCGCGGGCATGATCGCCCAACTGACCGCCACCGGAAGCCCGGTGGTCAACACCGACGCCACGTGGAAGGCCGCGCAGAGCGTGCCGGCCGGCTGGGAGCAGCCGGGCTTCAACGACTCCGCCTGGGTGCAGGCCAAAGCGGTGGCTGTATACGGGGGCGGGCCATGGGGAACGGGCGTGGCGATACCGCAGGCCAAACCGTCCCCGCTGCTGCGCAAGGCGTTCACCGTCGGCAAACCGGTCGCCAGGGCGCGGCTGTTCACCACCGCTCTGGGGCTGCACGAGACCCGGCTCAACGGGGCCAAGGTCGGCAGCGACACGCTCGCCCCGGGCTGGACGGACTATGCCAAGCGCGTGCAGTACAAGGAGTACGACGTGACCGGCCAGATCGTGCAGGGCGCCAACGCCCTCGGCGCGTGGCTGGGCAACGGCTGGTACACCGGGCATGTCGGCTGGCACGGTCCCCAGCTCTACGGGCCGCAGCCCTGGTACTCGGCGCAGCTGCACCTGACGTACACCGACGGCACGACCGCGCTGGTGGCCACGGACAGCAGCTGGAAGCAGACCGGCGGTCCGATCCGCGTCGACGATCTCCAGATGGGCGAGGAGTACGACGCCCGCAACGCCCTCGCGGGCTGGGACGGCGCCGGGTTCGACGACAGCGCCTGGGGCGCGGTGACGGTGCGCCCGGGCGCGCTGCCGAACCTGGTGTCGCAGGTCGACGAGGGCGTGCGCGTGCAGTACGACCGCGTCCCCGTCGCGCTGACGCAGCCGAAGCCCGGTGTGTGGATCTTCGACCTCGGGCAGAACGCCACCGGCTGGGACCGGCTGCGGGTCTCCGGTCCGGCCGGCACCGTCGTGACGCTGCGGCACGGCGAGATCCTCAACGCGGACGGCACGCTCTACACCGACAACCTGCGGGTGGCGGGCCTGGGGACGGACCGCTACACCCTCGCGGGCACCGGGACGGAGACGTACGAGCCGCGGTTCACGCTGCACGGCTACCGCTACGTCGAGGTGACCGGCTTCCCCGGCACCCCGACGCTGTCGTCCCTCACCGGGCGCACCGCCTGGACCTCCGCACCGCAGCTGGGCACCCTGACCACTTCCAGCACCCTGCTCAACCAGGTGCAGCAGGCGATCGTGTGGGGCCAGCGGTCCAACATGCTCGCCGTGCCCACCGACTGCCCGAGCCGCAACGAACGGCTGGGCTGGACCGGCGACATCGCCGCCTTCGTCGAGACGTCGACGTTCAACATCGACATGTCGTCGTTCCTCAACAAGTACGCCGACGACCTGACCGACGCGCAGCACGCCGACGGGTCGTTCACCAACACCGCGCCCGACACGCAGGACGGCTCGGGCGTCGCGGGGTGGGGGGACGCCGGCGTCATCGTCCCCTACATCCTGTGGCAGCGCACCGGGGACCTGCGCGTCGTCGACGAGCACTTCGCCGCGATGGTCCGGTGGGTGGAGTACCTGAAGTCCACGGCCGACGGGAACCTGATCCGCGACCAGGGCGGGTTCGGCGACTGGCTCAACGTCAACGACGACACGGCCCGCAACGTGATCTCCACGGCGTTCTTCGCGTGGGCGGCGCGCCTGGTGTCGCGGATGGCACAGGCCACCGGGCGCAGCGCGGAGGCCGCCACGTACGGCACGCTCGCGGACCGGGTCGCCGCCGCCTTCACCAACTACTTCGTCGCCGCCAACGGGACGGTCTCCGGCAACACCCAGACCGGGTACGTGCTGGCGCTGGCCTTCGGGCTGGTCCCGGAGAACCGGGTGCAGTCCCTGGTCGACCGGCTGGTGAGCAGGATCGGCGCGGCCGGCGGCCACCTGACGGTCGGCTTCCTCGGGGTGAAGGACCTGCTGCCGGTCCTGGCCGACCACGGTCGCGCCGACATCGCATACCAGATCCTGCTCCAGCCCGGCTACCCCGGCTGGGGATACATGATCAGCCGGGGCGCGACCACCATCTGGGAGCGCTGGGACGGGATCAGAACCGACGGCAGCCTGCAGGATGCCGGGATGAACTCGTTCAACCACTACGGGCTCGGCTCGGTCGGCGACTTCCTCTACCGCCAGGTCGGCGGCCTCGGCCCGGCCTCCCCCGGGTACCGGTCGCTGCTGGTCGCACCGCGGCCGGGCGGCGGGCTGACCTCGGCACGGTCCGCGTACGAGACGCCGTACGGACCGGCGGTCAGTGACTGGTCGGTGTCGGGCGGGGTGTTCACCCTCAAGGTCACCGTGCCCGCCGGGACCTCGGCGGCCGTCCGGGTGCCGGCCGGCTCGGCGGCATCGGTGACCGCGCCCGCCCAGGCGGTGCCCTTCGGGTACGCGCAGGGGGCGGCATCCTTCCGGCTGCCCGCCGGGAGCTGGACCTTCACCGCTCCCGCCTGAGCCGTGCCCGTGCCGGTCCCCTCGGGCGGACGGGGACCGGCACGGGCGAGGAGGACGGCGGTCAGGTCGCGAGGAACCTGGCCACGGCGCTCAGGGTGAGCGTGTCGGTGAGGAAGCCGATGTGGGTCTGGCAGACGACGAGGTTGTTCGCGGCGCCGCTCAGAATGGTGCTGGTGTAGGGCAGGATGACGCCGTCGCAGGGCGAGTACCAGGTCGCGTACTTGGTGTCCCCGGGGCTTTCGTCCCCGGCGTTGACGGTTCCCAGGAAGGCCGAGCCCGGGTACATCTCGATGCAGGACACGTTGATCAGACACGCGCCCGCGAAGGTGGTGCCGTGGTTGGCGCCGGCGATCGACGCGAGGTGGCGGACGAACCGCTGACCGCCGAGCTGCTTGACGTACCAGTCGCTGACCAGGCCGCCCATCGAGTGGTTGACGATGTCGACCCGCTGCGCACCGGTCCGTGCCAGCACCTGCTGGACGTAGGTGGCGAGCCCTGCCGCGCTCGTCTTGTTGGACCTGCTCCAGTCGTACTCGTAGGCGAACAGTTCACCGCTCGAGTAGCCGCCTGCCGCGAAGACGGCCCTGGCCGTCGTCCAGTTGCTCGCGCTGCCGGTGTAGCCGTGGACGAAGACGACCGGGGTGTGGGTGGCGGCCGCCGCCGCGGGGGCGGGCTGGGCGGCCAGGGTCAGGCCGATCGCGGTGAGCAGGGCGAGCAGGACAGCGGATATCCGTCGCATGAAGACTCCTTCGTCCCGGAACGCTGCGGTTCCTGGGGGTGCTGGGGGCGCTGAGATCACTCAGGGGGACGTGGGGAGTGTGGGGGGCGGAAAGCGCTGTACGGACCGGTGCAATCACCGGTCGTCTGCGGCGGTTCGGCCCACAGAACGCGCATCCCTATTCCGTTTTTCGCTACCCGCGCGTAACACTGGCGTCATGGATCCTGCGCCGGGCGCGCGCACCACACCGCCGGGCCCGCGTGCACCGCTGCCGGGCCTGCTGCACGGCCGTGAGCGCGAACAGGCGCTGGTCGGCGGCCTGCTGGCCGACGCGCGGGCCGGACGGGGCGGCGCGGTACTGATCGCGGCGGACCCCGGCATGGGACGCTCCGCGCTGCTGGCGGAGAGCGCCCGGATCGCCGACGGTTTTACCGTGCACACGATCGGCGGGACGGCGGCGGAGACCGGGGTGCCGCTGGCCGCGCTGCAGCGCCTGCTGCTGCCGATGCGCGCCGAGATCCGCGGCCTCCCCGCCGCCCAGGCGGGCGTCCTGGAGGAGGTGCTGGCCGGGAACACCCCCGCGGGAGGCGAACTGCGGCTGGGAGTCTGCCTCCTGGCACTGCTGATGTCGGCCGCCCGCAGCGGGCCGCACCTGTGGTGCGTGGACGACGCGCAGTGGCTGGACGCCGCCTCCCTGCGCGCCCTGGGCCTCGTCGCGCGCCGGCTGGACGGCGTCGCCGCCGCGGCGGTGTTCGCGGCGGACGCGGGAGGGCCCGCCGAGGCGGCGCTGGAGGGCGTCACGGTGCTGCGGCTGCGACCGCTGGCGCCCCGGGAGGCCGGGCGGGTGCTGGCCGAGCGCGGCTGCGGCCCGCCCGGCACGAACCCGGCGGACGAGATCGTCGCCCTGGCGCAGGGCAATCCGCTGGCGCTGCTGGAACTGGCCCGCGCGGCGGACCCGTCCGGAGCGGCGCCGCTGCCGGGGGCGGGCGAAGGGGGCAGAGCCCGCCTGCCGTCCGGGCCGCTCGTGCTGCCGGCGGCCGGCCGCCTGCGCGCCCACTACCGGCGGCGCTACGCCGAACTGTCCGCCACGGCGCGGACCGTGGTGGCACTGGTCCTGGTGGGCGGACCGCTGCACCTGGGCGGCGTGCGGGCCGTCGCACCCCGGGCGGAGGGGTTCCAGGAAGCACTGGACGAGGCGCTCGCGGCGCGCCTGGTGGTGTGCGACGACGGCGTGGTGGCCCTGCCGGGTCCCCTCGTGCGGGCCGTGCTGTCCGCGGACGTCCCGCTCGCGGACCAGCGCGCGGCCCACCAGGCCCTGGTGGAGCTGGCCGACCGGTCCGGCCCCGACGGCTGCCCGCTGCGCCGGGCCGTGCACCGCCTCGCCGTCGCCGAGGCCCCGTGGTCCGAACTGGTCACGGACCTGGACACCGCGACGGCCGCGGCCCGCGCCGCCGGTGACCACGCGGGGTCCGCGTCCGTCCTGGAGCAGGGCGCCGACCTGACCGCGCATCCGCAGATCCGGGCCCGCTGGCTGGTCACCGCGGCCGCCGACCGGCTGACGGCCGGCGAGCTCCGGCACTCCCTCGGGCTGCTGCACCGGGTCCCGACCCGCTACGGGCCGCCCACCACCCGGGGGCTGCGCAAACTCGTGCAGGGCGAGATCGAACTGCGCAACGCGGTCCCGGCACGCGCCTGCCGGGACCTCTCCCAGGCCGTCAACCTGCTCTCCCCCGCACGGCACCTCGCCTCGCGCGCCCTGATGCTCGCCGGCGAGGCGAGCTGCCTGGCGGGGGACTTCGCCGCCTACTTCGCCCTCGCCGAACAGGCCCGCCGGCTGCGCCGCACCGACGACCCGCCGGAACTCCGTCTGATCTTCGACCACTTCGCCGGCATGTCCGCCACCTTCCACGGACGGCACGACGAGGCGAGCCACGCCCTGCACCGCGTCCTGCGCCTGGCGGGCACGGTCGCCGGACCCGAGCCGGCGATCTGGGCCAGCCAGGCCGCCTACACGCTCGGCAACACGCAGCGCTCCCACGCGCTGGCGGTCGCGGCCGTCCAGGACGCCGTCGAGACCGGCGCCCACGCGCTGGTGCCCGCGGCCCTCGTCTACCAGGCGCTGTCGGCGCTGATGCTCGACCGGCACGCCGCCGCCGAGACCGCCGCCCTGGAGGGGCTGCGGCTGGCGGAGTCGACGGGCCAGCGCAACCTGGCGGTGGACCACCTGTCGATCCTGGCCCTGCTGGCCGCCCTGCAGGGCGACCGGGCCACCGCGTCGCTCCGGCTGGGGACCACCGCCCACGAGGTCGCGGCGCGCGAGCTCGGGCGGCCCAGCGCCTTCAACTGCTGGGCGTCCGCCTGCCTCGACCTCGTCGAGGACCACCCGGCCGACGCGCTGGCCCGGTTCAGCCACATGTCGGCCGGCGTCGGCCAGATCAACCTGGCGATCCGCGCCATGGCCGCACCGCACTTCGTCGAGGCGGCGATCCGCTGCGGCCACCGGGACGCGGCCGCCCGCGCGCTGCGCTCGTTCGACAGCTGGGCCGCCAGCAGCGCGGGGCCGGGCCGGCGGGCGCTGGCCCACCGGTGCCACGGCCTGCTCGCCGAGAACCCCTCGCTGGCGGAGGAGCACTTCCGTGAGGCGCTGCGGCTGCACCACGACGACCACGCCGCGCTGGAGATGGCCAAGACCCAGCTGTTCTTCGCGAGCCGGCTGCGGCGGGCCCGCAAGCCGCGCGCGGCCCGCGGTCTGCTGCGCGACGCCCTGACGATCTTTCAGCAGTGCCAGGCCCGCCCGTGGGCGGAGCGCGCCACCGCGGAGCTGCGCGCGGCGGGCGACCGGGCCGGGACGTCCGTGCCGCACCACGGACAGGATCTGACGGCCCAGCAGGTCCGCATCTGCGAGCTGGTCGCCGAGGGAGCGACCAACCGCGAGATCGCCGACCGGCTCGTCCTCAGCTCCCGCACCGTCGAGTACCACCTGCGCAATGTCTTCGCCCGGCTGAGCGTGCGGTCGCGCACGGAACTGGCCGCCCTGTTCCGCTGAACCGGACGCCGCACGGCCCCTGATCCCGCCGACCCGGCCCCCGTTCTGCTCCTGCCGCCGTCCTGCTGCCGTCCCGCCGCTGTCCTCCTGGCGTCCTCCTGCCGTTCCCCCGCAGAAAATGCCGGCGGTTCGCGTCGACCCCTTCTCCTGCGATGTGACATGTGCAATGTTATTGCGCGCAGGCTGTGTCCATGCCAAACGGCGCATCTCGGCCCGCGGTTCTCTCCCCCCACGCCGTGCGATGACGCACGGCCTTCACACCGCTGGGAGGCGGCACGTGAACACCCCACCGCTCCGAAGAAGTCTCACCGCACTCCTGATACTCGCCCTCGCCCTGTGCCTGGGCGTCGCCACACTCCTCCGGCCGCCGGCGGCCACGGCGGCGGACGCCGGCCAGGGACCGGCCGCCCGGTCCGCCACGGCGCCGCCGCCACTCGGTTCGCACCCCGACGCGACGGACCGCGCCGACGCGCGGCACCGTCCGATCGACGCCGCCCACCTGCCGCCGAAGCGGCCCGTCACCTCCGCGACCCCGTCGAGGACCGCGCCGAGCGCCGCCGCGGACAGGGCCGCCGCGGTGTCCTGTACCCCGGCCGACTTCGCCAGGACCGGCTCCGCGCTGGTCGCCTTCATCCAGGCCTCCACCACCAGCTGCGTCAACACCCTGTTCGGCCTGACCGGCACCAACGCCTACAACGCCTTCCGCGAGGCGCAGATGGTCACCGTCGCCAACGCCTTCCAGAACTCGGCGCGGAGCTACCCCGGTGACAACTCCGGCAACGTGTGGCAGCTCGTGCTGTTCCTGCGCGCCGGCTACTACGTGCAGTCCTACAACGCCTCCACCGTCGGGCCGTACGGCCCGGCCCTGGCCACCGCCACCGAAGGCGCGCTCGACACGTTCGTGGCCTCCCCGCACTTCCTGGACGTCAGCTCGGCGAACGGCGACGTCCTGGGCGAGGTCATGATCCTCACCGACAGCGCCAACGAGCAGGCCCGGTACCTGGGCACCTACAAGAGGGTGCTGGGCGCCTACAACAGCTCCTTCGACGCCTACTGGAGCATGGACACCGCGGTCAACGACGTCTTCACCCCGATCTTCCGCGGCCACTGGAACCCGGCCTACATCAGCGCCGTCACCGCCGACCCGAGCATCATCGACACGCTCAGCGCGTTCGCGCTCAACCACCGCGACGTGCTGAACGGCACCTGGTTCTGGCTGGACGCCAACGCCGGCACCGAGATGGCCCGCTTCCTCGACACGCCCGCCCTCCGGGCCAAGGTCCGGCCGCTGGCGAAGAGCCTGCTCAACGGGTCCGCGATCACCGGCACCACCGCCCCGCTGTGGGTCGGGGTCGCCGCCATGACCGACACCTACGACCAGGCCCAGTGCTCGTACTACGCGACCTGCGGCTTCGAGGCCCAGCTCACCGCCGCCGCACTGCCCATCACCTACGCGTGCGACGCCGCGCACACCTTCCGCGCCCAGTCCCTGACCCCCGCCGCCCTGTCCGCCGCGTGCACCAGCCTCAAGGGCCAGGACGCGTACTTCCACACCATCGTCAAGGACAGCGGCCCGGTCGCCGACGACAACAACACCAACATCCAGATCGTGACGTTCGCCAGCCCCAAGGACTACCAGGTCTACTCCGGCTGGATCTTCGGCAACAGCACCGACAACGGCGGCATGTACCTGGAGGGCGACCCCGCCGCGCCGGGCAACCAGGCCCGCTTCCTGTCCTACGTCAAGAGCGTCAACGACGGCTTCCCCGGCGACATCTGGAACCTCAACCACGAGTACACGCACTACCTCGACGGACGCTACGACATGTACGGCGACTTCACCGCCGGCCAGGGCGTCCCGGACATCTGGTGGATCGAGGGCTTCGCCGAATACGTCTCCTACAGCTACCGCGGCCTGCCCGACACCGAGGCGATCGCCGACGCCGGCCGCCACACGTACGCGCTGAGCACCCTGTGGCAGAGCACGTACGACAACAGCAGCCTGGACCGCACCTATCCGTGGGGGTACCTGGCCGTCCGCTACATGGTCGAGAAGCACCCCGCCGACGTCCGGGACATCCTGGCCAAGTTCCGCACCGGCGACTACACCGGCGCCTACGCCCTCTACAACACCGGCATCGGCACGCGCTACGACGCCGACTTCAACACCTGGCTCGACGCGTGCGCGGCCGGCGCGTGCGGCGGCGGCACCGGCAGCGGACCGACCGCGGCCTTCGACGCCACCGTCTCCGGCCTGACCGTGAACCTCACCGACCGGTCCACCGACACCGGCAGCACCATCACCGCACGCTCCTGGAACTTCGGCGACGGCACCACCTCCACCGCCACCAACCCCTCCAGGACGTACGCCGCCGCCGGCACGTACACGGTCACCCTGACCGTCACCGACGCCAAGGGCCTGACCTCCACCACCGCCAAGCCCGTCACGGTCAGCGGCGCCCTGCCGCCCTGCACGAGCGCCGACGCCCGTGTCATGGACCGCAACTGCTCCCGCTCCGGACGGTCGGCCACGACCGGCAACCTGGACTACCTCTACCTCTACCTGCCGGCCGGCACCACCACGCTCACCGTCACGACGACCGGCGGCACCGGCAACGCCGACCTGTACTACAACCCCACCACCTGGGCGACCGCCACGGCCTACACAGCGCGCTCGACCGCGGCGGGGAACACCGAGTCCATCACCGTCACCAACACCACCGCCGGGTACCGCTACATCAGCCTGTACGCCCGGACGGCGTTCAGCGGCGTTACCGTCACCACCCGGTACTGACCGGCACCGGAGAAGCCCGCGGGCAGCGGCACCGGCCGCTGCCCGCGGTGCGCCGCGGCGCACGCTCCCCCGTCATCGGCCGCGCCGACCCTCCGGTCCGGTGGGTC
>NZ_JBEYJD010000087.1:0-20178 GCF_040636125.1 Streptomyces sp. NPDC006733
GACCGGCCCGCGGCACGGAACGCGTCCGCCGCCCAGGACCCGTCCACGGTGCGGATCAACGAGATCGAGTCGAGCGACGGCAACCCCGGCGACTGCCGGGCGGCCCCCTTCGTGTCGCGCGGCTACTTCTTGACGCGGATCTCGCTGCGGATCTTGGCCGTGGTGGCGGCCCACTCGGCGGCGGACGGCGGCGTGGACGTACCGCTGAGGTCGATGTTGATGTACATCGAGATCATCACGGTGCTGTCGTCGCCCCACACGCAGTACGGCATGGACGAGCCGCCGCCGGCGCACTTCATGATGGCGCCGTCGAACCCGGCGGGGTGCTGCTCGGTGGCCTCGGAGCCGCTCTTGCTGAGACCGCTCGACAGGATCTTGTCGACCGCGGCCTTGGGGTCCGTGACGTTGCCCTCGCCGCCGGAGAGGGAGACCGTCGTCTTGTCGGACTTGTACGTGCCCCGCACGCTCGTCGGGTCGGTGATGCCCGCGTCGGACTTGCCCGTCTCGGCGGTGCCGATGTTCTCCGACGACTTGGTGTACTTGCCGTCGGCGATCTTCTCCGGGAAGGCGATCTTGTAGTCGCCGCCACCGCCGCCGGAACCGCCGCTGGTGGCGAAGTAGACGCCTCCGGCGATCGCGGCGAGCACCACGACGCCGACCACCACGCCGACCGTCCTGCCCTTGCCCCGCTGCGGCTGCGGCGGGTATCCGGGCTGCTGGCCGTTCCAGCCCTGCTGCGGCTGCTGCGGGTAGCCCTGCTGCTGCGGCCAGCCCTGCTGCGACGGCTGCTGCGGGTGCCCGCCGTAGCCCGGCTGGGGCTGCGGCTGGCCGTAGGGCTGCTGCGGCGGCTGCTGCGGCTGCTGGCCGTAGCCCGGCGGCGGCTGGTTGTAGCTCATGTGCGGTGCTTCCCCTCGTGGAACGTACGTGGTGCTGTGCGGCGCTGAGCGGTCCCGGTCTACTTGATCTCGACCCGGGCGTCGTGGCGCACCTTCGCGGTGGTCGTCGCGGTGTCGTTGATGCTGGGGCCGCTGCCGGCGAGCGCGGCGATCGGGTCGACGACCAGGACCATGGCCATGGTGCTGCGGTCGGCCCAGATGCACAGCGGCACTTCCGCGCTCTTCACCGGCGAGGTGCTGGTGGACGGCGCCTTGAAGCGCACCATCTGGCACTTCATGACGGCCCCGCCGTCGAGCCCCTCGGGGCTGACCTTCTCCGGCTTCCCGACGAGTTCGGCGTCGCCGTCCTTCGTGATGTCCTTGGTGCCGACGACGAAGAGCGCGTCCACCTGCTGCTCGGGGTTGGCGACCGTGCCCCAGACGCCCCGGAACAGCATCTTCTTCTTGGTGCTGTCCGCGTAACTGCCACCCGCCGGCTGCGGGTCGGCGATGCCGGGGACGTTCTTCATCTCGTTCTTGCTGTCGGAGTCCAGCGGCTCCTTCAGCTGGAAGTCGCCGGCCACCGTCTGCGGCGCGGTGAGTTTGTACTTCTTGCCGTCGTCCTTGCCGCTGCCGCCGGAGGTGCCGCCGGTGACGCCGACCGCGCCCTTGTCCTTGCCGTCGTCCCCGCCGAGGAGCGCGAAGGCGCCCCCGCCGATCGCGGCGACGACGAGCACGGCCGCGACGATGATCCACGCCGTGTTCTTCCGGCCGGGCGGCGGCTGCGGCGGGTAGCCCCCGAAGCCCTGCTGCGGCTGCTGGCCGTACGGACCGGGCTGCGGGGGGACGGGCTGCGTCGGGTAGCCGTACCCGGGCTGCTGCGGCTGCTGCTGACCGTAGCCGCCCTGCTGGGGCTGCCCGTAGCCACCGGGCTGCTGCCCGTAAGGGCTCGGCTGCCCGCCGTAGCCGGGATCCGGCGGCGGTTGGTTGTAGCTCATCTGACGCGTCCCCTCCGTAAACGACCGTGCGTCCATCCTTCCGGATGTCTTATCCGCCGCTTACTCCGGGCCCGCTACGGCTTCGTAACGAGCGGTGCGGGGCGCCCGTAGAATGACCGGGTGACCGACAACTCTCAGCGCAGCCCCCATGGCGGGCCGAACAGCACCCCCGAACTGCCGACCGCGTACGTGCCGGCCGAGGTAGAGGGGAAGCTGTACGAGCGCTGGGTGGAGCGTGGGTACTTCGAGGCCGACGCCAAGAGCGACAAGCCGCCCTACACGATCGTCATCCCGCCGCCGAACGTGACGGGCAGCCTGCACCTGGGCCACGCCTTCGAGCACACGATCATCGACTCGCTGACCCGCCGCAAGCGGATGCAGGGGTACGAGACGCTGTGGCAGCCCGGCATGGACCACGCGGGCATCGCCACCCAGAACGTCGTCGAGCGCGAGCTGGCCAAGGAGGGCAAGTCCCGCCACGACCTGGGCCGCGAGGCGTTCGTCGAGAAGGTCTGGCAGTGGAAGGAAGAGTCCGGCGGCCAGATCTCCGGCCAGATGCGCCGCCTCGGCGACGGCGTCGACTGGTCGCGTGAGCGCTTCACGATGGACGAGGGCCTGTCGCAGTCCGTCCAGACCATCTTCAAGAAGCTCTACGACGACGAGCTGATCTACCGCGCCGAGCGCATCATCAACTGGTGCCCGCGCTGCCTGACCGCCATCTCGGACATCGAGGTGGAGTACCAGGACGACGACGGCGAGCTCGTCTCGATCCGCTACGGCCAGGGCGACGACTCCATCGTCGTGGCGACCACCCGCGCCGAGACGATGCTCGGCGACACCGCCGTCGCCGTCCACCCGGACGACGCGCGCTACGCGCACCTGGTCGGCACCGAGATCGAACTGCCGCTCACCGGCCGCCGCATCCCGATCGTCGCGGACGAGCACGTGGACCCGGAGTTCGGCACCGGCGCCGTCAAGGTGACCCCGGCGCACGACCCGAACGACTTCGAGATCGGCCGCCGGCACGACCTGCCGAACCTCAGCGTCATGGACGAGCGGGCGATCATCACCGTCCCCGGCCCCTTCGAGGGCCTGGACCGGCTGGAGGCGCGCAGCGCCATCGTCGCCGCCCTGCGCGCCGAGGGCCGCATCGTCGCCGAGAAGCGCCCGTACTCGCACTCGGTGGGCCACTGCTCGCGCTGCAAGACGACCATCGAGCCGCGGCTGTCGCTGCAGTGGTGGGTCAAGGTCGGCCCGCTGGCGCAGGCCGCGGGCGACGCGGTCCGCGACGGCCGGGTGAAGATCCACCCCAAGGAGATGGAGTCCCGCTACTTCAGCTGGGTCGACAACCTCCACGACTGGTGCATCTCGCGCCAGCTGTGGTGGGGCCACCGCATCCCGGTCTGGTACGGCCCGGCCGGCGAGGTCGTCTGCGTCGGACCGGACGAGCAGCCCCCCGCGGGCGAGGGCTGGACGCAGGACACCGACGTGCTCGACACGTGGTTCTCGTCGGGCCTGTGGCCGTTCTCGACGCTGGGCTGGCCGGAGCGGACCGAGTCGCTGGAGAAGTTCTATCCCAACTCGGTGCTGGTCACCGGGTACGACATCCTCTTCTTCTGGGTCGCCCGGATGATGATGTTCGGCCTGTACGCGATGGACGGCACCCCGCCGTTCCACACCATCGCCCTGCACGGCATGGTCCGCGACCAGTTCGGCAAGAAGATGTCGAAGTCCTTCGGCAACGCGGTCAATCCGCTGGACTGGATGGACAAGTACGGCTCGGACGCCGTCCGCTTCACCCTCGCCCGCGGCGCCAACCCCGGGGTGGACGTGCCGATCGGTGAGGACTGGGTCCAGGCGTCCCGCAACTTCACCAACAAGATCTGGAACGCGACGCGCTTCGCGCTCATGAACGGCGCCACCGTCGAGGGCGAACTTCCGCCCGTCGAGGAGATGTCGGCCACCGACCGCTGGGTGCTGTCCCGGCTCAACACGGTCGTCGCCGACGTCGACGCGCTCTACGAGGACTACCAGTTCTCCAAGCTCTCCGAGGCGCTCTACCACTTCGCGTGGGACGAGGTCTTCGACTGGTACGTCGAGCTGTCGAAGACCACCTTCTTCGCGGGCGGCCGCGGCGCCGAGGTCTCCGGGCGGGTGCTCGGCGAGGTGCTGGACGTGCTGCTGCGCCTGCTGCACCCGGTGGTCCCGTTCGTCACCGAGACCCTGTGGACCACGCTCACCGGCGCCGAGTCGGTCGTCGTCGCCGACTGGCCGAAGGACAGCGGCTTCCGGGACGCGGCGGCCGAGAAGGAGATCGCCGGCGTCCAGCAGGTGGTCACCGAGGTCCGCCGGTTCCGCGCCGACCAGGGGCTGCAGCCGGGCCAGAAGGTCCCCGCGCAGCTCACGCTGGCCGGCAACCTGGCGGCCCACGAGGCGCCCATCCGCCAGCTGCTGCGCCTGCAGCCGGCCGGTGACGACTTCAGCGCCACCGCGACCCTCCCGGTCGCCGGCGGCACCGTCGCGCTGGACCTGTCCGGCACGATCGACGTCGAGGCCGAGCGCAAGCGGCTGACCAAGGACATCGGGCTGGCCGAGAAGGAGAAGGCGCAGGCGCTGGGCAAGCTCGGCAACGAGGCGTTCCTCGCCAAGGCGCCGGACCAGGTCGTGGACAAGATCCGGGTCCGGCTGGCGGCGGCCGAGGCGGACATCGCCCGCATCACCGCCCAGCTGGCCGGCCTGCCCCAGGGCTGACCCGACGGCGCCACCGCACGGCCGCCCGCGCCCCCGGAGACCGCGTTCTCCGGGGGCGCGCCGCGTGCCGCCCCGCTCACCCGGGCATGGGGACCCGCACCGGCTCCGTAGACTGGGCGGCGTGAGCGAGCACCCCCAGCACGACGACGCGGACGACGCGGCAGCCGACCTGTTCGACGACGCCCCCGACCACTCCTCCGACGACGCCCCCGACGGCGGGCCCGTCCGGGAAGCCGACATGGCGGTGATCGAGGCCGGCAGCCGTACCCTGCGCACGCCCGTCCCGCTCGCGCCGGACGACGGTGTGCCGGCCCGGCCCGCGGACCCCGAGACCGAGCGCGAGCTGCGGGAGGTCGAGGGGGAGCTGACCGGCCGCTGGCCGGAGACGAAGCTGGAGCCGTCGCTCGACCGGATGACCGCGCTGATGGACATCCTCGGCGACCCGCAGCGCACCTACCCGGCCATCCACATCACCGGCACCAACGGCAAGACCAGCACCGCGCGCATGGTCGAGCAGCTGCTGCTCGGCTTCCACCTGCGCACCGGCCGCTACACCAGCCCGCACGTGCAGGCGATGACCGAGCGGATCAGCCTGGACGGGCAGCCGATCAGCGCCGAGAAGTTCATCGAGACGTACCGCGACATCAGCCCGTACATCGAGATGACCGACGCCTCGCAGCCGCACCGGCTGTCGTTCTTCGAGGTGATCACCGCGATGGCCTACGCGGCCTTCGCCGACGCCCCCGTCGACGTCGCGGTCGTCGAGGTCGGCATGGGCGGCAGCTGGGACGCCACCAACGTGATCGACGGCACGGTCGCCGTCGTCACCCCGATCGGGCTCGACCACACCGACCGGCTGGGCGCCACGACGGGCGAGATCGCCGTGGAGAAGTCCGGGATCATCAAGAAGGACGCGACCGTCGTGCTGTCCCAGCAGCCCGCCGACGCGGCGACCGTGCTGCTCAAGCACGCCGTCGAGGTCGACGCGACGGTGGCCCGCGAGGGCATGGAGTTCGGGGTCGTGCACCGCGAGATCGCGGTCGGCGGCCAGCTGCTGACCCTGCGCGGCCTCGGCGGCGAGTACGAGCAGGTCTTCCTGCCGCTGCACGGGCAGCACCAGGCGCAGAACGCCGCGGTCGCGCTGGCGGCCGTGGAGGCGTTCTTCGGCATCGGCTCGACCCGGGTCGGCTCGCTGGACATCGACACCGTCCGCGACGCCTTCGCGTCCGTCACCTCGCCGGGCCGCCTGGAGGTCATCCGGCGCAGCCCGACCGTCGTCCTGGACGCCGCGCACAACCCGGCCGGCGCGCGGGCCGCGGCGGCCGCGGTGGGCGAGGTCTTCGACTTCACCCACCTGGTGGGCGTCGTCGGTCCGAGCGCGGAGAAGGACGTGCGCGGGCTGCTGGAGGCGTTCGAGCCGGTCTTCTCCGAGGTCGTGGTGACGCGGAACTCGACGAGCCGGGCGATGGACGTGGACGAGCTGGCGGCGCTGGCGGTCGAGGTCTTCGGCGACGAGCGCGTGCAGGTGGAGGCGCGGCTGGACGACGCCATCGAGGCGGCGATCACGCTCGCCGAGGACGAGGGCGCCTACTCGGGGGCGGGCGTGCTCGTCACCGGATCGGTGTTCACCGTGGGAGAGGCCCGGCTGCTGCTGGGCCGGAAGTAGAGGCGGCACGATGCGGACCCTGTGCGCGAGCACGTTGATCGGTGAGTTCTTCGTGATCGGCTTCGCCGGCCTCGTCGCGATGAAACAGGACGACCTGACGGCCGGAACGGTGTGGGCGGTGTGCGGGGCCGGGATGGCGCTGTGTGTGCTGCTGTGCGGCGTGCTGTCGCGTCCCGGGGCCCTGGCGGTCGGCTGGGCGCTGCAGATCGCGCTGGTGGTGAGCGGGTACTGGGTCGGGACGATGTACTTCCTCGGCGTCGTCTTCGCGGCCCTGTGGTGGTCCTCCATCCACTTCGGCCGCAAGATCGACGAGGCCAAGGCGAGGCACTCGGCGCAGGTGGCCTGACCACGCCTTGTAATGTCGTCGTACCCGTCACCGTCAGTAGGAGCCGTACCGTGAGCCAGCGCACCCTTGTCCTTCTCAAGCCGGACGCCGTCCGCCGCGGCCTGATCGGCGAGATCATCGGCCGGTTCGAGCGCAAGGCCGGCTGGACGATCGGCGCCCTCGAACTGCGCACGCTCGACCTCGCCACCCTGGAGCAGCACTACGCCGAGCACGTCGGCCGCCCGTTCTACGAGCCGCTGATGGAGTTCATGGCGTCTGGTCCGGCCGTCGCGCTGGTCGTCGAGGGCGAGCGCGTCATCGAGGGCGTACGGACGCTGGCCGGTCCCACCGACCCGATCGCCGCCGCCCCCGGATCCATTCGCGGGGACTTCGGCACCATCGTGCGGGAGAACCTCGTCCACGCCTCGGACTCCCCGGAGTCCGCCGAGCGCGAGATCAAGCTGTTCTTCCCCGGCCTGGCCTGAGCCATCGGCCGGCCGTCCCGCTTCCGGGTGTACGCGCTTCCTGCCCGTACCCCCTGTGACCTGCGCAGCAGGTGCGCGGACTGACGCCCAATCAGCGCAGAGGCGACCGGCCGGAACCGGTCGCCTCTGGCATATGCAACGCTTTATCGGGAACCAATCTCTCCGACACGGCGTCACCATTACCAGCGGACGCTGTGTGTTCTGATGACAATGACGTCGGAACCCCGTACCCCGTGCCCCGTAGGGCGCGACTACGATGGAATCTCCGCTTCAACCTTGGGAAGGCCAGACGTATCCACATGGCGAACAACATGTCGTTCATCGGCCGTGACATGGCTGTCGACCTCGGGACTGCCAACACGCTGGTGTACGTCAGGGGTCGCGGGATCGTCCTCAACGAGCCGTCCGTCGTCGCCATCAACACGAACACCGGCGGCATTCTGGCGGTTGGCGCCGAGGCCAAGAAGATGATCGGCCGCACCCCGGGAAACATCGTCGCGGTCCGCCCGCTGAAGGACGGCGTGATCGCCGACTTCGAGATCACCGAGCGGATGCTGCGCTACTTCATTCTCAAGATCCACAAGCGTCGCTACCTGGCCCGCCCCCGCGTCGTCGTCTGCGTGCCCTCCGGTATCACCGGGGTCGAGCGACGCGCCGTCATCGAGGCCACCACCCAGGCCGGTGCCCGTCAGGTGCACATCATCGAGGAGCCGATGGCCGCCGCGATCGGCGCCGGGCTGCCCGTCCACGAGGCCACCGGCAACATGGTGGTCGACATCGGCGGCGGCACCACCGAGGTCGCCGTGATCTCGCTCGGCGGCATCGTCACCGCGCAGTCCATCAGGGTCGCGGGCGACGAGCTGGACAGTTCGATCATCCAGCACATCAAGAAGGAGTACAGCCTCCTGCTCGGCGAGCGCAGCGCGGAGCAGATCAAGCTCACCATCGGGTCGGCCTTCGACCCGAAGCTGGAGAAGGACGAGCACACCGAGATCCGGGGCCGCGACCTGGTCAGCGGCCTGCCCAAGACCGTGGTGATCTCGGCTGCCGAGGTCCGCAAGGCCATCGAGGAGCCGGTCAACGCGATCGTCGACGCGGTCAAGACGACGCTCGACAAGTGCCCGCCCGAGCTCTCCGGCGACATCATGGACCGCGGCATCGTGCTGGCCGGCGGTGGGGCGATGCTCCGCGGGCTGGACGAGCGACTGCGGCACGAGACCGGAATGCCGATCCACATCGCCGAATCCCCGCTGGACTGCGTGGCGCTCGGCGCCGGCAAGTGCGTCGAGGAGTTCGAGGCGTTGCAGCAGGTTCTGGACGCCCAGCCGCGCAGATGAGGACGCACGTTCCCGCGTGTGGGTGACTGCCCGCCCGCCCGCGGGATCGTTCTCACTGCGTCACACACTTCGACCGGCCGGGGACTGACCGCAGCCGACCGGTCCGTTCGAGGAAGGCACGGACTGGCGCCCGTGAGGGACACACGAGAGAGCCGGCTTCTGCTGGTGCTGTTGATCGCGATCGCGTTCGCACTGATCACCGTGGACATCCGCGGAGGCGAGCAGTCACCGATGGACGGCCCCCGACAGGCGGCGGCCTCGGCCTTCGGACCTGTCGAAAAGGGTGTGGCGTCCGCCGTCGACCCGGTCGGCAACGCGATCTCCGCGGTGCGCGACTCCGGGGGACGGCACAGCACCATCAGCCGCCTGGAACGCGAGAACGCCGAGCTCAAGCAGCAGCTCGGAAGCAAGGACGTCACCCGCAACAAGGCCCGCGAACTGGACCAGCTCCTCAAGACCGCGGGAGCCGGCCAGTACGCGATCAAGGGTGCGCAGATCATCGCCATAGGGGCCGCCCAGGGATTCTCCTGGACGGTCACCATCGACGCCGGAAGCGCTGACGGGATCGTCCGCGACCAGACCGTCATCAACGGCGAGGGGCTGGTCGGGCGGGTCACCACCGTCGGTTCCTCCACCGCCACCGTGCTGCTCGCCAACGACCCGGACTTCACCGTCGGGACCCGGATGGAGGGCTCGATGGAGCTGGGCTTCGCCACCGGCCAGGGCGACCGGCCGATGCGCGTCCAGCTGCTCAACGGCAAGGCCAAGGTGAAGAAGGGCGACCGCATGGTCACCTTCGGCTCGCAGGCCGGCAAGCCGTTCGTGCCCGGGGTGCCGGTCGGCAGGGTCGTCGCGATCGACCCGTCGGCGGGCAGCCTGACCCGCACGGTCCAGGTGGAGCCGTTCGTCGGTTTCTCCCGGCTCGACATCGTCGGGGTCGTTGTCGAGGGCCCGCGCACGGACCCGCGCGACAGCGTGCTGCCGCCCAGGCCCACGCCCTCGCCCACCGCGGCCAAGGCCGTTCCCCCGCCGGCACGGAAGCCGGGCGCCCCCACCTCCGGCGCGTCCCCCAGCACCACCAGGAGCTGACCATGCGACTCAACCGGATCCTGCTCTCCACCGTGCTGGTCGTCGTCGCGATGGTCGTCCAGGTCAGCGTGCTGGCCCGGCTGCACCTGCCCGGCGCGGTGCCCGACCTGCTGCTGCTCACCGTGCTCGGCCTCGCGCTGACCTACGGCCACGTCGGCGGCGCCCTGGTCGGCTTCGGCGCCGGCCTGCTCGCCGACCTGGCGCCGCCCGCCGACCACGCCGTGGGCCGCTACGCGCTCGTGCTGTGCGTCATCGGGTACCTGGCGGGCCTCGCCAAGCCCGAGACCGGGCAGCTGCGGACCGCCGCCATGCCGATGCTCGTCGTCGTCGCGGCGGCGATCGGCGGCACCCTGCTCTACGCGGGCGTCGGCGCCCTGGTCGGGGACACCGCCGGGGCCCATGTGGGGCTCGGCAAGCTGCTCTTCACCGCGGCCGTCTACGACCTGCTGCTCGCCCCGTTCGTCGTCCCGCTGGTGATGGCCCTGGCCAGACGCTTCGAGAGCGACCCGCTCGCCGAGGACACCGCGGGCGCCTACGGCGGCGGCCGCATCGGCGGCCAGCGCGCGGGCCTGCTGAACCGGGTCGGCCGCGGCAGCCGGATCGGCTCCGTCGCCAAGGGGGTCCGCAGGCTGTGACCGTCGACCTCCCGCCCACCACCGCTCACGTGAGGAAGGACCCGCGCGCCGATGTCTAACATCCCCGAGACCGGCCGCACCTCACGCGTCACGATCCGCCTGGTCATCCTGCAGATCCTGGTCTTCTCGCTGCTGCTGACCCTCGGCGGGCGCCTGTGGTACCTGCAGATCCGCAACGGTGACGAGTACACCGAGAAGGCCGCGAGCAACCACATCCAGCAGGTCGTCACCCCCGCCATCCGCGGGTCGATCCTGGACGCCCGCGGGGTGCCCATCGCCGACAACGAGACCCGGCTGGTGGTCTCCACCAGCCGCACCGAGCTGCTCAAGCAGAAGGACGACGGCAAGGCCGTCCTCACCCGGCTCGCCGCGGTGCTGGGGCTGCCGGCCGCCGACGTCGTCGCCAAGGTCCGGCTCTGCGACGCCAAGACCCCCCAGCCGTGCTGGAACGGTTCGCCGTACCAGCCGATCCCGATCACGGACAAGGCCACCACCCAGCAGGCCCTGCAGATCATGGAGCGCCGCGAGGACTTCCCCGGCGTGACCGCCGAGCCGACCGCCGTCCGCCGCTACCCGTCGCCCAACAAGCTCAACGCCTCCCAGGTGCTCGGGTACCTCTCGCCCGTCTCCGACGACGAGATCACCGCCTCGCAGAAGGACGGCAAGACCCCGCTGCTCCGCTCGGACCAGGTCGGCCGCTCCGGCCTGGAGCGCCAGTACGACGCGGCGCTGCGCGGCAAGGCCGGGGTGACCCGCTACGAGGTGGACAACCTCGGCCGGGTGATCGGCAAGGCGGGGGACACCCCCGCGGAGCCCGGCGCCAACCTGGTGACCAGCATCGACTCGCGGGTGCAGGCCGTCGCCGAGAAGGAGCTGCTGGCGGCCATGGCGGACGCCCGCAAGACCTTCGACACGGTCACGGGCAGCAACTACAAGGCGGACTCGGGCGCGGTCACCGTCATGGACGTGCACACCGGCCAGATCATCGCGATGGCCAGCGCCCCGACGTACGACCCGAACGTGTGGGTCGGCGGCATCTCCCCGACCAACTACAAGATGCTGACCGGCAAGGACTCCAACTACCCGCTGCTGAACCGGGCCATCCAGGGGCTGTCGGCGCCCGGCTCGACCTTCAAGGTGATCTCCACGTCGGCGGCCGTCAACGCCGGGTACCCGCTCGACGGGTCCTACCCCTGCACCTCGTCGATGACCATCGGCAACCAGGTCTTCAAGAACTTCGAGAACGAGAGCTTCGGCGCGATCAACCTCGGCAAGGCGCTGGAGGTGTCCTGCGACACCGTCTTCTACGGGCTCTCCTACGACCAGTGGAAGAAGGACGGCGGGACCAGCCCCAAGCACCCGCAGGACTGGTTCTACAAGACCGCCCACCAGTTCGGCCTGGGTGCCAAGACCGGCATCGACCTGCCGGGCGAGGTCAAGGGCCGGATCCCGGACCGCCAGTGGAAGCAGGCCTACTTCGAGGCCAACGTGGACTACTGGTGCCGCGAGGGCAAGACCAACAAGCAGGACTACGCGACCAAGATCGCCCGGGAGAACTGCACCGACGGCAACGTGCTGCGCGCCGGTGACTCGGTCAACTACGCGATCGGCCAGGGCGACACCCTCGTCACCCCGGTCCAGATGGCGCGGATCTACGCGGCGCTCGCCAACGGCGGCACGCTGTACCAGCCGACCATAGGGAAGGCGATCGTCAGCGCCGACGGCAGGACGGTCAAGCCCATCCCGCCGAAGGCCACCGGCAAGCTGCCGGACAGTGCCGAGACGCTGAAGTACATCAACAAGGCCACCGCGGGCGTCATCACCAGCGGTACCGCCGCCTGGCGCTTCAACGGCTGGCCGCAGGACAAGATCCAGCTGCACGCCAAGACCGGTACCGCGGAGGTCGACGGCAAGCAGACGACGTCCTGGCTGACGACGTACACCAAGGACTACGCGATCGTCATGACGATCTCGCAGGGCGGCACCGGCTCCGGCGGCTCCGGCCCCGCGATCCGCAAGATCTACGAGGCGATGTACGGCATCCAGGCCAACGGCTCCATCGACACCAAGAAGGCGCTGCTGCCGACGCCCGAGAGGAAGCTGCCGAAGATGGGTGAGGACGGCACCGTCCAGCCCGCGTCCGCCACCACCACGTTCGCCCCGTCGTCCGGCGCGCCCTCGGTGCCCGCCGGCGGGCCCGTCCTCGCCGCGCTCACCCCGGGCCGCGACGACCGGCTCGCGCTGGGCCGGAGGTACGTGTCATGACCGCCAACGGCTACACGATCCGCCGCTTCACCCCCGAGCGCAGCACCCTGGGCAAACTGCTCGCCCGGGACTCGATACTGCGCCGGATGGACTGGGTTCTGCTGGGCGCGGCGCTGGCGCTGTCCGGGATCGGCACGCTGCTCGTCTACTCGGCGACCCGCGGCCGCACCAGCCTCACCCACGGCGACCAGTACTACTTCCTGCTGCGGCACCTGATGAACGCCGGCATCGGCCTCGGCCTCGCCGCGGGCGTGGTGGCACTGGGGCACCGCAGGCTGCGCGGCGTCGTGCCGGTGCTCTACGTGATCTCGGTGCTGCTGATCCTGGCGGTGCTCAGCCCGCTGGGCACCACGATCAACGGCGCGCACTCGTGGATCGTGATCGGCGGCGGCTTCTCGCTCCAGCCGTCCGAGTTCGTGAAGATCACCATCATCCTGACCATGGCGATGCTGCTGTCGGCGCGGGTGGACGCGGGCGACCGCGTGCATCCCGACCACCGCACCGTCCTGCAGGCCCTGACCTGGGCCGCGCTGCCCATAGTGATCATCATGCTGATGCCGGACCTCGGCTCGGTGATGGTCATGGCGGTGATCATCCTCGGCGTGCTGCTCGCCTCCGGCGCCTCCAACCGCTGGGTGCTGGGCCTGATCTCGGCGGGCGCGGTGGGCGCCGGGCTGATCTGGCAGCTCGGGGTGCTCGACAAGTACCAGGTCGACCGGTTCGCGGCGTTCGCCAACCCCGCCCTGGACCCGGCTGGCGTCGGCTACAACACGCACCAGGCGCTGATCGCGATCGGCTCCGGCGGCCTGTTCGGCAAGGGGCTCTTCCACGGCAGCCAGACCACCGGCCAGTTCGTGCCCGAGCAGCAGACCGACTTCGTCTTCACGGTCGCCGGTGAGGAGCTCGGCTTCGCCGGGGCCGCCGCGATCATCGTCCTGCTCGGGCTGATCGTCTGGCGCGCCTGCGCGATCGCCCGCAGCGCCACCGACCTGTACGGCACGATCGTGGCGGCCGGCATCGTCGCCTGGTTCGCCTTCCAGGCGTTCGAGAACATCGGGATGACGCTGGGCATCATGCCCGTCGCCGGGCTCCCGCTGCCCTTCGTGTCGTACGGCGGGTCGTCGATGTTCGCGATCTGGATCGCCATCGGACTGCTGCAGGCGGTCCGGATGCAGCGCCCCATGTCCGCCTGAGCGCCCGCCACCGGCCGGGATCCCGGCCGGTGGCGGGCACCGCCTCGGTGCAGGCACCATTGCCCGTCGCGGAGCCCGCGACTAGGTTCCCCGCATGGGAAAGCGTGTGCGGGAGACCGAGCGCAAGTACGAGGCGGACGACCGGTTCGAACAGCCCGATCTGGACGGGCTGCCCAAGGTGTACGGCAGCCGCGACCTGGATCCGGCGGAACTCGACGCCGTCTACTTCGACACCGAGGACCTGCGCCTCGCGGCCCGGAGCATCACGCTGCGCCGCCGGACCGGCGGGGACGACGCCGGCTGGCACCTGAAACTGCCGACCACCGAGGCCGACACCCGCACCGAGGTGCACGCCCCGCTCGGGCGCGCGACCCGCACCGTGCCGGCGGACCTGGCCGCCGAGGTCGCCGTGCACACCCGCGGTGAGCGGCTGCTCCCCGTCGTGCGGCTGAAGAACCACCGCGAGCGCAAGCACCTGCTGGACGCGGCGGGGGAGCCGCTGGCGGAGATCGCGCACGACCACGTCACCGCGCAGTTCCTGGCGGCCGGCCCTCAGGGCAAGGCCGAGGCGGTCACCTGGACCGAGTTCGAGGTCGAACTCGTCGGCGGCGGGCCCGCCCTCCTGGACGCCGTCGAGCAGCGGCTGGCCGCCGCGGGGCTGCGCCGCTCGGACTCGCCGTCCAAGCTCGCCCGCGCCCTCGGCGACCGGCTGGTGGCGGCTCCCGTCCCGCCGGAGCCACCCGCCGAGATCCGCACCGTCGGTGACGCGGCGCTGGCCTACCTGCACGAGCAGCTGCGCGCCGTCATCGCCCTCGACCCCGAGGTCCGGCGAGCGGAGCCGGACTCCGTGCACCGGATGCGGGTGGCGGCGCGCCGGGCGCGCAGCGCGCTGAAGACCTTCCGCAAGGAACTGGACCGGACGGCCACCGACCCGGTCGGCGCGGAGCTGAAGTGGCTCGGCGAGGTGCTGGGCACGGCACGGGACGGCGAGGTGGTGGCGGACCGGCTGGAGACGCGGTTCGCCGAGCTCGACCCGGCGATGGTCGACGAAGGGCTGCGCAGGCGGCTGGCCGCCCAGCACTCGACGGCACCCGGGCAGGCGCACGACGCCGTGGTGAAGATCATGGGCCGCTCGCACTACTTCCGGGTGCTGGAGGCGGTCGAGGCCCTGCTCGCGGACCCGCCGTACCTGGACGGCGCGAAGCTGCCCGCGGCCGAGGGCCTGGAGCGGGCCGTCCGGCACGACCACCGACGGCTGCGCAGGGCCGTGGAGGCCGCCCTGGCCGCCGGGTCCGGCCGGGACCGGGACACGGCCCTGCACGAGGCCCGCAAGGCCGCCAAGCGCGCCCGCTACTGCGCCGAGGCCGCCCGGCCGGTCCTCGGTGCCCCGGCGAAGAAGCAGATCACCCGGATGAAGGACCTCCAGGAGCTGCTCGGCGAGCACCAGGACAGCGTGATGTGCCGGGTCGTGATCACGCGGCTCGCCGAGGACGCGGTCGCCGCGGGGGAGAGTGCCTTCCCGTACGGCGCGCTCGCCCAGCTGGAGCTGTTCCGCGCCCGCGAGATCGAGGACCGGCTGCCCCAGGCCTGGAAGAAGGCGGATCGCCCGCTCTGATCACGCGCGGCGGGAGGTACTCCGAAGGCGCGCTAGTCTTGAGGGTCACCCCCTGCCCGCTGATGAAAGACATCTCTGATGCCTGTCGAGTCGGTCTTCCCCCGTCTGGAAGCGCTTCTCCCGCATGTCCAGAAGCCCATCCAGTACGTCGGTGGCGAGCTGAACTCCACCGTCAAGCCGTGGGACTCCTGCGATGTGCGCTGGGCGCTGATGTACCCGGACGCGTACGAGGTCGGGCTGCCCAACCAGGGCGTCATGATCCTTTATGAGGTGCTGAACGAGCGCGAGGGCGTCCTCGCCGAGCGCACGTACAGCGTGTGGCCGGACCTGGAGGCCCTGATGCGCGAGCACCAGGTCCCGCAGTTCACGGTCGACGCGCACCGCCCGGTGAAGGCGTTCGACGTGTTCGGCCTCAGCTTCTCCACGGAGCTGGGCTACACCAACATGCTCACCGCCCTGGACCTCGCGGGCATCCCGCTGTCCGCGGTCGACCGCACGCTGGACGACCCGATCGTCCTCGCGGGCGGCCACGCGGCCTTCAACCCCGAGCCGATCGCGGAGTTCATCGACGCCGCGGTGATCGGCGACGGCGAGCAGGCCGTGCTGGCGATCACCGACATCATCCGCGCGTGGAAGGCCGAGGGCCGCCCCGGCGGCCGGGACGAGGTGCTCTTCCGGCTCGCGAAGACCGGCGGGGTGTACGTCCCGAAGTTCTACGACGTCGAGTACCTGGAGGACGGCCGGATCTCCCGCGTCGTCCCCAACCGCTCGGGCGTGCCGTGGCGCGTGTCCAAGCACACCGTCATGGACCTGGACGAGTGGCCCTACCCGAAGCAGCCCCTCGTGCCGCTCGCGGAGACCGTCCACGAGCGGATGTCCGTCGAGATCTTCCGCGGCTGCACCCGCGGCTGCCGTTTCTGCCAGGCCGGCATGATCACGCGCCCCGTGCGGGAGCGAAGCATCACCGGCATCGGCGAGATGGTCGAGAAGGGCCTCAACGCGACCGGCTTCGAGGAGGTCGGGCTGCTCTCGCTGTCCTCCGCGGACCACAGCGAGATCGGTGAGATCGCCAAGGGCCTCGCCGACCGCTACACCGAGGACAAGATCGGCCTCTCCCTCCCGTCGACCCGTGTCGACGCGTTCAACATCGACCTCGCCAACGAGCTGACCCGCAACGGCCGCAGGTCGGGTCTGACGTTCGCCCCCGAGGGCGGCAGCGAGCGCATCCGCAAGGTCATCAACAAGATGGTCTCGGAGGAGGACCTGATCCGTACGGTCGCCACCGCGTACGGCAACGGCTGGCGCCAGGTGAAGCTGTACTTCATGGTCGGGCTCCCCACCGAGACCGACGAGGACGTCCTGCAGATCGCCGACATGGCGCGCAACGTCATCCAGAAGGGCCGCGAGGTCACCGGGCAGAACGACATCCGCTGCACGGTCTCCATCGGCGGGTTCGTGCCCAAGCCGCACACCCCCTTCCAGTGGGCCGGCCAGCTCGGTGTCGAGGAGACCGACGCGCGCCTGGGCAAGCTGCGCGACGCCATCCGCAACGACAAGAAGTACGGCCGCAACATCGGCTTCCGCTACCACGACGGCAAGCCCGGCATCGTCGAGGGCATGCTCTCCCGCGGCGACCGCCGCATCGGCGCGGTCATCCGCGCGGTGTACGAGGACGGCGGCCGCTTCGACGGCTGGCGCGAGCACTTCAGCTACGACCGCTGGATGCGGGCCGTCGACAAGGCGCTGCCCGGCACCGGCGTCGACCTGGACTGGTACACCACGCGCGAGCGCACCGAGGAGGAGGTCCTGCCCTGGGACCACCTGGACTCGGGCCTCGACAAGGACTGGCTGTGGCAGGACTGGCAGGAGTCCCTGGACGAGACCGAGGTCGAGGACTGCCGCTGGACCCCCTGCTTCGACTGCGGCGTCTGCCCGCAGCTGGACCTGGACATCCAGATCGGCCCGACGGGCAAGAAGCTGCTGCCCCTCACCGTGGTGAAGTAGCGCGCCCCGGCCGTCGCCGAGCGACATCGGCGACGGCCGGCGGTTCCGCCGGGCGGGCCCAGAAGGCCCGCAGGCCCTCCGGCCCGGGTCACGGCAGGGCGGACCGCTGTTCGAACACCACGTCCCGTGCCGTCCCCAGCGCCGTGGCCACGGCGCCGAGCAGGACCGCGTCCTCGCCGAGGGCGCTGGGCACCACCTTCGGCCGCAGCGGTGTCAGCGCCCGCAGGGCGTCGCGCAGGGTGAGCAGCAGCAGGTCCGCGCTGTGCCCCACGCCCCCGCCCAGCACCACCAGGTCCGGGTCGAGCACCGCGGCCACCGCCGCCACCGTGTGCGCCAGCCGTTCGCCCTCCTGGCGGACGGCCGCCACGGCCGCCGCGTCCCCGGCCCGCGCCGCGGCGAAGACGTCCTTGGCGGTGAGCGGTCCGCTCATGCCCAGGTCGCGGGCGGCCTGGACGACGGCGTCGGCCGCGACCGCGCCCTCCAGGGTCTCCGGGGTGTCGGGCCGGTGGTGGCCGGGGCCCGCCCACGGCAGGTAGCCGATCTCGCCCGCCGCGCCGTGCGCCCCGGTGAACAGCCGGCCCTCGGCGACGACGCCCATGCCGAGCCCGGTGCCGATCATGACGTAGACGAAGAGCCTGCTGCCCGCGCCGACGCCGAAGGTGTACTCGCCGAGCGCGGCCAGGTTGGCGTCGTTGTGGACGGCCAGCGGCACGCCGAGCTCGTCCCGCATCCGGTCGAAGAGGCCGGCCCGGCCCCAGCCGGGCAGGTGCTGCGCGTAGCGGACCCGGCGCTGCGCCTCGTCGTAGACACCGGGGGTGCCGACCACCGCGTGGACGACCTTGGCGGGGTCGACGCCGGATTCGGCGACGACCCGGTGGGAGGTGGCGACCACGAGGTCGGCCATCGCGGCGGAGGTGCGGGCGCGGTTGCGGACGTCGGCGCGGGCGACGACGGTTCCGTCGAGGTCGGCGAGCGCGACCCGCAGCCAGGCGCGGCCGATGTCGATGCCGAGCGCGTAGCCGGCCGACGCGTCGGGCACGTAGAGCACGGCGACGCGGCCGCGCTCCGGGGTGTGCAGGCCCGCCTCGCGGACCAGGCCCGCCTGTTCGAGGAAGGCGAGGGCGCTGGAGACCGTCGGCTTCGACAGCCCGGTCTCGCGGGCGAGTTGGGCGCGGGAGGCGGCGCCCCCGGTCCGCAGCCGCTCCAAAAGCAGCCGCTCGTTGGTGCTGCGCAGTCGCTGCCGGTTCCAGGGCTGTTCCGCGCCACCGTCGCTGCTGCTCATCGCACCATTCTCGGGCATCTCGCCGTGACCCCTTGACGCATCAAGTAAAGGTACTTAACTTAAGCACGCCCGGCGCCGAGGCGAACCCCTGCACTGGCGAAACGGCAGCCCGCTCCCCGTCCCCGTCACCTGCCCAGGGAGGCACCGTGTCCGGCTCCCCGCCACCCGCCGGCGGCTTCGTCCGCCGTATCGGCCTGTTCCAGGCCACCGCCATCAACATGAGTCAGATGTGCGGCATCGGACCCTTCGTCACCATCCCGCTGATGGTGGCGGCGTTCGGTGGTCCGCAGGCCGTCATCGGCTTCCTGGCCGGCGCCCTGCTGGCCCTCGCCGACGGCCTCATCTGGGCCGAGATGGGCGCGGCGATGCCGGGCTCCGGCGGCAGCTACGTCTACCTCCGGCAGGCGTTCCAGTACCGCTCGGGCAAGCTCATGCCGTTCCTGTTCGTCTGGACGGCCATGCTCTTCATCCCGCTGATCATGTCCACCGGGGTGGTCGGCTTCGTCCAGTACCTCGGGTACCTGGCCCCCGGCATGGGCCAGAACGCGGGTGACGCCGTCGGCCTCGGCATGATCGCGCTCGTCATCCTGCTGCTGTGGCGCGGCATCGAGCACATCGCGCGCATCACCGCCGTCATGTGGTGCGTGATGATCCTGTCGGTCGCGCTCGTCATCGTCGCCGCGTTCACGCACTTCGACCCGGACCTGGCCTTCACCTACCCGGCCCACGCCTTCGAACTGACCAGCCACACCTTCTGGATCGGCTTCGCCGCAGGCCTCACCATCGGCATCTACGACTACCTCGGCTACAACACCACCGCGTACATGGGCGCCGAGATCAAGGACCCCGGGCGCATCCTGCCGCGCTCCATCATCTTCTCGATCCTCGGCATCATGGGGATCTACCTGCTGCTGCAGATCGGCACCCTCGGCGTCATCGACTGGCACCGGATGCTGAACGCCGACGACATCGCCTCCTCGTCGGTCGCCTCCGCGGTCATGGAGGAGACCTGGGGCAAGGGCGCGGCCGACACCGTCACGGTCCTGATCCTCATCACCGCCTTCGCCTCGGTCTTCGCCGGACTGCTCGGCGGCTCCCGGGTCCCGTACGACGCGGCCCGCGACCGGGTCTTCTTCCGCCAGTACGGGAAGCTGCACGCCAAGCACCGCTTCCCGATGCTGGGCCTGGCCACCATGGGTGTCGTCACCGCGATCGGCTTCCTCATCGGCCGCCACACCGACCTGGCCACCCTCATCCAGCTGCTCACCACCGTCATGGTGATCGTCCAGGCGCTCGCGCAGATCCTCGCCGTCTCGGTGCTGCGCCGCCGCCAACCGGGTCTGCACCGGCCGTACAAGATGTGGCTGTACCCGGCGCCGAGCATCATCGCGCTCGTCGGCTGGCTCGTCATCTACGGCTACGCGGACAAGAACTCGCCCGGCCGTCACCCCATCGAGTGGTCCCTGGCGTGGGTCGCCCTCGGCTGCGTCGCCTTCCTCCTGTGGGCCCGGTTCGAGAAGGTCTGGCCGTTCGGGCCGAAGGAGATCACCGAGGAGTACCTCCAGGGGATCGACCCCGACACCGAGCAGGACACCGCGCCGGCGGCCGTCTGACGGACCCGGATCGGTGAGTCGGGGCCCCGGGCACGTGCCCGGGGC
>NZ_JBEYJD010000088.1:0-19681 GCF_040636125.1 Streptomyces sp. NPDC006733
CGGATGCAGTACCGACCTGGCCTCATCGACGGCCTCATCGCCAAGACCGGCCTCGACTTCCAACCGCCGTAACCTCAGCCATTGAAGATCTCTAGAGATGGTGGTGAGCGCACCTTCGCTATGGGCCCGCTAACCTCGGGCGGCTGCCTGGTTACGCCGTGTTGGACGCTTCGGCAAGTAGGCGAAATGATTCCGGCACTACACGCAAGGAGCCCCGCCGGTTGGGTACCGGCGGGGCTCCTTGGCTTGGGGTGCGACGGTTGTGCCCGCGTGCGTTAGCTGAGTTGTGTGGGGGTGGGCTGGTCGTGGTTGAGGGCAGCTACGGCGGCGGGGGTGAGGGCGGTGTTGAAGGTTTGGACGTTGCTGATGTTGCCGGGGAAGTAGTTGCTGGTGCCGGCGCTGCCGATGTGGAGGGGGCCGGTGGCGTTCCAGGCGGTGGGGTTCGTTCCAGTTCCGGCGAGGTTTCCGTTGATGTAGAGGTTCATGGTGTGGGTGGCGGCGTTGTAGACGCCGACGAGGTGGGTCCAGGTGTTGAGGACCGGCGGGGTGGAGGCGACGGCTCCGGGATAGGTGCCGGGGCTGGTGCTGTCACTGGCGGGTGAGATGAACGCCCAGGCGTTGTAGCCCTTGGAGTACTGCAGGTAGAACGAGTCGACGCCGGTGCCGGAGCTGCTGGCTTGGCCGACGGCGGTGTTGTAGGTGGTGGTGTTGGTCATGTTGACCCAGGCTGAGACGGTGTAGCCGGCGGAGGTGTCCAGGACCGGGACTGCGGTTGCGGCATCGCCGGTGGTGCCATTGAGGTGCAGGACCGTGCCGCGGCCCGGGTCGGTGGTGAAGGTGGCTCCGCTGTTGGCCGTGAGCTTGTTGGCGGGGCGCACGGTGTTGTCGGCGTTAGTGAGTTTCCACCAGTCCGTGGGCTGGTGCAGGTAGCCCAGCGGCACCGGGGTGGCGAACTGCGCGATACCCGCCGACGGGGCCGTGCCGGGGTATTCGAGGATCTGGCCGTTGCTGGTGGTGGCGTACAGGTCCGGGTTGCCGTCCGGGCCGCCGGAAGCGCCGTCCGTGATGTTGTTGGTGTCACCGGGTGAGGCGATGGTGGGGTAAGTGCTGTCGCCCAGGCCGATGGGCAGGACGGGGACCTGGGCGGGCAGAGTGCCGTTGATGCTGCCCGTCCAGTTCTGGTCGGCGCGGCCGGTGAGGCAGGCGTAGATGATGAGCTGCGTACCGGCGGTGGTGCTGCTGGCCGGGTCAGCCAGGCAGAGGTTGGACTGCGGGTTTTTCAGCGTGCCGTTGGGCCCGGGCGTCCATTTCTGGGCGGCTGTGCCGTTGCAGGTGTAGAGCTGGATTCCGGTGCCCGAGGCGGTCCCGCCGTTGGTGATGTCCAGGCACTTGCCGAGTACGCGCACGGTGTTGTCGGTACCGAGGGTCATCTGTTGGGCGTCGGAGCCGTTGCAGGGGTAGATCTGGATCTTGGTGTTGTTCGCGGTGGCGGCCTTAACGACATCGGCGCACACCGTGCCACCGCCGGAGACCGCGATGGCTGAGACCAGGGCGTGGTGGGCTGGGGCGGCGAGCAGGGTGGTGGGCAGGCCGTTGCCGTCGAAGGTGAGGGGGTAGGTGTGGAGGGTGCCGGTGATGTTGTCGCGGGCCCACAGGGTGGGAGTCCCGTCGACGGTGCCGGGGGCGATCAGCGTGGTGTTGGACCAGTCACCGCTGCCCAGCAGGAGGGCCTGCTTGAGGTGAACTCCGCCCTTCGAGGTGCCGGGGTAATACCACAGCCGGCCGCCTTCCATGGTGATCAGGTCGGCGAGTCCGGAGCCGTTGTCGAAGCTGCCCGGGGCGAGGATCTGGCTGACCGTTCCCCAGGTGGTGTCGTAGCCCGCGCAGGTGGATCCCGGGTTGCAGGTGGGCTTTTCGGTGAGCGGGATGCGGCCGTTGGTGTTGCTGAAGTGGCCGGCTGCGCCGGTGGTGCTGGTCTCCGCGTCGTTGCGGTAGATGTACATCTGGTGGGTGACGGTGCTGTAGGCGAACAGGTCGTCCACCCCGGACTGCGCGGTACTGCCGCGGTGAGTGATCAGGAACTTGTCCCAGCCGGTGGAAGCCTCGGCCTCGGGGCTGGTTGCGGCGGTGGAGGAGATCACCGGGGCGGCGGCCGCGTCGGTGTTGCCGGGCAGCAGCAGCAGATCACCTCCCTTGGAGGGGGCGACCAGGTCGGGAATGCCGTCCCCGGTCAGGTCACCAGCGGTGACCTTGGTGGCGGGATTCCACGGTGCGTAGAAGCTGTAGGTAGAGGGGTTGGCGTTGCCGGCGCCGTCGACGGCCTGGACGTACAGCGTGTGCGTCCCCCATTGCTGCGCGGTGACGCTGATCGGGATGTCGGCTTGAGCGAAGCCGGTGGTGGCATCCGGGAAGGCGCCCTTTATGTGTCCGGCATCCGCACCGGTGGGCCCGATGGGCGTGTCGAGGGACCATTCGAACTTGCGGATGTCACTGCGGACGCAGGCCAGTGGTGCGCAGGGTCCGGTGGGCATCGGATCGGTGCTGGTGACGTGGATGGTGAGGTCGGGGTCGCCGGCGTGTTTGGTCGGTGCGGTGCCGCTGCCCAGGGGCGGGAAGTCTGCCGAGTCGGTGAAGGCGGCCTGGGTGGGCGGGGTGAGGTCGGTTTTGAAGTGGCAGCTGGTGGTCCAGGGGCCGTACAGGGTGCCGTCCCAGGCGCGGACGCCCCAGCCGTACTGATGGCCGTCTTGGGCAGTGAACCCGAGGTTGTGGTGGACGGTGGTGCCTGAGGCGACGGCGGCGGTCAGGGGTGGGTTGAAGACCGTGGCGCTGCCGTTGGCCTGGGGGAGCATGTTGTCCCACATGGCGTACTGCGCCTGCAGGTTCACGCCCGACATGGGGGTGGTGAGGGCGGCGTTGAGGGTGATGTTGCTGTTGGTTCCGGCCAGGGTGGTCTTGCCGATCCAGCCGTCAGGGCCGCCGCCGCACGCAGCACCTGCGGGGTTCTGGCTGTTGGGGTCGGTGTCCGGTGCGCTGGGCGCAGCCGGGGGGATGTCGAAGACGGTGACGATGTACGGGTTGCTGTTGAAGCGCATGAACCCGTAGTTCGTGTCGTACTTCGACTCGTTTCCGCGCAGCGAGAACGCCCAGGTGTCCTTGTCGATAGCGGCGTTGCCCCGGATGCCGGCGGTGACGTCGAAGTTGACGTACCGGGTTCCGCAGCCGGCGTTGACGCTGGCGCTGGCGACGTTCTGCGTGCCGAGCGCACCGCCGACACCGGGCTGATTGTTCCAGGTCAACTTGTTCACGAACTGGGGGGTGTTGATGTCTGCTGTCGGGTACAGGGTGACGGGCCAGGTGTTGGAGCATCCGCCGTCCGCGCCGTCGACCTCGGCCAGGACCAGGGTCGACTTGGAGATGACCATGTTCGAGTGCAGATTGCTGGTGTTCAGCTCGAAGAACGAGCGCTCCAGTCCGAAACAGGTCGAGGAGAAGTGCTGGTAGCCGATGCCCTCACCGCCGTACTTCTGCGGGGTGTCCCACTGCGGTGCGCTCGGGCAGCCTTCCTGGGCTTCGGCGAAGTGGTTGGTGCCACTGGAGACCGGACTGACGGTCGGGTCGATGAACACCGGGTACTTGGTGGTCGCCCCGGTGAGCAGTCCGGCGTCGGGGGTGAGCGTGACAGCGCCCGCGGTCGCGGTCAACGCGACCGGCTGGACCTGGGCCCCGGCACCTGGACCGTCCGTGGAAGAGGCGGTCGGTGTTGTGCCTTCGGCAGCGGCAGCGGCAGCGGTGCGGGCGGCGGCGGATTTGGTGCCGGCTGGTGCTGTGGTAGCGGTGGAGGAGTCCCACATGATCGGTGCGGGGCTGGTGTAGGCCGCGGTGCCGTCGGCGGTGGTGGCGGACAGGCGGCCCTGGGCATCGGCAGCCAGGGTCAGCCCTTGGGTGCTGGTGGCCAGACGCAAGGTCTTCAGGGCGGGGTTGGCGGCGGCTGTCGCGTTGCGGACGATCAGTACTTCGCTGAAGGCGCCCTGGTCACTGACGGATGCTTCCAGGTCCACGCCGGGCAGCACGTTCGCGTACAGGGCGGTGTCGCCGCTGACGGTGGGTGCGGGCAGGGTGGCGGGGAAGGTCAGGGCCAGACGGTGTCCGCTGGCGTCGGTGAGGGTGGCCAGCGGGCCGCTTCCTCCGCCGGACAGGGCCACCCCGGCCGGGGTGGCGGCGGGGGAGTAGGTGCCGTCACCGTTCCGGCCCAAGGTGGCGTCGACCGCAGCCCAGGTGTTGTTCTTCTTCACCCGGACGGCCTGCAGGTTGTTGGTGGTCGCCAACGTGCCGTCGGGGTGGGCGAGGGTCTGCTCGGTCGGGGTGGTCAGTGACTCGACCACGACGGGCTTGCCGGTCGCCTTGGCCTGCAGCAATGCCGCCTGCATAGGACCGCCGGGTGTCAGCGGCGGGGCAGTGGCCGTGTCGGCCGGGACGGACGGCGGTACATCGTCCGCCACGGCCGGACCGGCCAGTGACAGGACGAGGCCGCTGACGGCGAACAGTGCCGCCAGTCGTATCGGACTGCGGCGCCTGAATCGGCGCACGCTGATGGAACCCCCCACGATTACCCCTCTCTCGGGTAAAGATTTGCCCAACCACGGAGATGCCGTGGCGGGCGGTGCGGCTGAACAGCCGCGTTGGTGGTGCTGTATCCGAACCCCCGCATCCTCCTCTGCCCCAGTGACAACGCCCCTGTGTGGGGCTGATGTGGCTGGTGTGACTCGTGAGGATGTCGGGAAAGGCTATTGCGGTTCGTACAGGTGTGGCAATACGGTTCCGGAGGATCGTGGCGGCGCACCTGCCTCACGAGTGGGTAGCCCGTCACGGGTTGCCGGGGTGGGCTGGGGGGTCTGCGAAGTGCGTTCCAATGTGCGTTTGTTTACCGATGTCCGGACACGGGCTCGGCTACGTCGCGGGATCGTGGCCACTGCCACGGTTGCGGCGATGTCGATGATCGTTCCACTGGCGCAGGCCGACGTGGTCGGCGGCTACCACTACACCGGCCAGGTCTGGGCCGACGGCCAATTGCAGGCCCAGCCAGTCGTCGATGGCCAGCCTGTCACCAGCTCGCGCGGTACAGCCACGCCCCCGGCACCCAAAGGCGCGCGGGTGCTGCAGGCTCACAAACCGCTCGCCGCGGTCTGGCCTGCCGCCAGCACCAGCACCGTGAACCTTGCATCCCCTGCGCCCGGCGGCACGGCGGCCAAGGGTGCATCGCCCAAGGGAACCACCGATCCGAGCGTCGTTGCGAAAGCGCCCCCCGTGCGAGCGGGTTCCTCGCCGGTATGGATCGCCCCCGCGACGGCTGCAGCGCCCTTGTCCCGTACTGGCGCGAAGGTAAGCGCCCCCACTGCCGTGCAGGCGCGGGTCGCCGACCATAAGCAGGCGCTGTCCGCGAACGTGGACGGACTCCTCGTCGGTCTCCAGCGGGCAGACACGCGCGCCGAGGCCGGGCGCGTGACGGTGTCCCTCGACTACGCCGCGATCGCCCAGGCATACGGTGGAGGCTGGGCCTCACGCCTGCACCTGGTCACCATGCCCGGCTGCGCCCTGACCACACCGCAGGTCGCCGCTTGCCGCGTGCAAGAACCCCTGGAGACCGCCAACGACGCGGCCGGCCAGACGCTCACCGCAGCTGTTGACCTGCCTGCCACCAGCACGGTGACACTGCGCTCGACAGCCGTTTTGGCTGCTCCTGCTGCGAGCCAGTCCACGGTGGCCGTTGCGGCCGTCTCGGGTTCCGGCGGCTCGCAGGGAGATTACACCGCGACCTCGTTGTCGTCGTCCGGCGCCTGGGCCCAGACGTCAAGTGGGGGGTTCACTTACGGCTATCCGCTTGTAGTGCCGGCCTCGTTGAGCGGCAGCGCTCCGTCGGTCGCGCTGTCCTACAACTCGCAGGCTATCGACGGTGAGACCTCCGCCCGTAACTCCCAGTCGTCCTGGATCGGTGACGGGTGGTCGTACGAGCCAGGTTTCATCGAGCGGTCCTTCAAGGCGTGCAGCAGTAGCGGGATCAAGGACTCGGGAGACAAGTGCTGGGGTGGCTACAACGCCACGATGTCCCTCGGATCACGCAGCGGCGAGCTGGTGCGCGACAGCAGCGGCGTCCTCCACCTGCAGTCCGATGACGGTACGAAGATCGAAAGATTGACGGGCGCGGCGAACGGCCTGTGGAGCGGGGAGTTCTACCGGGTTACCACGCCGGACGGCACGGCCTACTACTTCGGTGAGAACCACGCACCCGGTACGACGGCGGATGCGTCGACGGGCAGCGCTTGGGGCGTTCCGGTTTACCACCCCAAGCCCGGTGATCCCTGCTACAGCGCGGCCAAGGGTGCGGCGTCGCAGTGCGACAAGCCGGTCGGCTACCGCTTCAACCTCGACTTCGTCGTGGACCCGCACGGCAATGTCCAGCGCTACGACTACGCCACCGAGTCCAACTACTACAACATGGGCTACGGCCAGGTGGCGGCCTCCGGAGACGGCGGCACCCTGACCTCCTACACCCGCGGCGGATACCTCAAGCGAATCTCCTACGGATACAAGCTGGCCGACGCGGTGGCCGGGCGCGATCCCGCCGCCCGGGTCAACTTCGACACCTCACAGCGCTGCACGACCTCCGACACGGTCTGCACTCTCGACAACCTGTCGAAGACCACGTCCTCCAACTGGCCTGACTCCCCGTATGACCTGAACTGCCCATCAAGCTACAAGACCTCCGGCGAAGGCGATGACGTCTGCCACGTCGGATCGCCGACCTTCTGGTCCACCTATCGCCTGAAGACGATCACTACCCAGGTGAAGGTGGGTACCGGCTTCCAGGACGTCGACTCCTACGCCCTCACCCACGTCTTCTCCGACGCGGGCGGGGTCATCGACCCGGTCACCGGTGCGGAGGGGGACGCATCCGACGGCGCAGTGCAAGCAGTCATGTGGCTGTCATCGATCCAGCACACCGGCCACGACACCACCGCCGGCGGCGCCGACCCGATCACCCTGGACCCGGTGACGTTCACAGGTATCGAGACCGACAACCGTGTCGACGGGCTGACCCCGGCCGCGCCTCCGCTGTATCACCCGCGCATCTCCAGCATCCGGACCGAGACTGGTGAGTCCATCGCCGTCACGTACAGATCCGCAGAGTGCTCCCGCGTCAACCACACCATGCCATCCTCGCCCGACAGCAACACCAAAGCCTGCTTCCCCGTGTACTGGTACCCGCCAGGTGCGGCCGAACCGATCTCCGATTGGTTCACCAAGACCGTGGTGTCCCAGGTCACCGGCAGCGACCTCACCAAAGCCGGCTCCAAGGCGAAGGTCGTCAACTACGCCTATGCCGGTGCGGCGTGGCACCGTGACGACTCCGACCTGACCGACGACCAGTACCGCACCTGGAACGACTTCCGCGGCTACCGGACCGTCACCACCACCGGCGGTGCCAGCCCGGACCCGATCACCAAGTCCGTGGCCACATATCTGCAGGGTATGGACGGTGACTACAAGGCCGACGGGACCACCCGCAGCGTCACCGTGAACGGTGCCACCGACAGCAACTGGCTGGCCGGAGCACCGTCTGCGACGGAGAACGTCGACACCACCGCTGCCGGCGCACCGGTCACTGCTCGATCCATCATCGATCCTCCGGTGGTGGTTGAGACCGCCAACCGATCGCGCACCGCGTGGACCTCAAAAGAGCCTGCCCCGAATACCTTGTCGGATCTACCTGCCCTCACCACTCACCGCTTGAAGTCCGCCAGCAATCGCGGGCAGTCGCTTCTGGCGAGCGGCGCGTGGCGCACCGTCCAAGCGATCACCACCTATGACGACCTCGGCCGGGTGAAGCAGATCGACGACAAGGGGGACGTCTCCGACCCGCGGCAGGAGACCTGCACCACCATCAGCTATGCCCCCGCGCCGGCCACCAACTTGATGATGCTCGTCTACCCGAGCGAGACCATCGCGGTTGCCGGCCCCTGCGGGACGGCCCCGGGAACCACCAAAACGCTGTCGGACCAGCGGGTCTTCTACGACGGTGACGGCAGTGTCACCAACCCTGGAACGTATGGCGTACTCGGCCAGTCCTGGCCGTCCGACGGAGCGACGCCGCAGGTCCACTCGCTCGGCTACATGACCGCCATGCAGTCGATCAAGTCCTATGACGGATCCGGCAACCCGATCTTCCAGACCACCGGTGCCCTCAGCTACGACAGCTATGGCCGGATCGTCAAATCACTCGACGGCGCCGGATCGGCCACGACGACCATGTTCACGCCTCCGACAGCTGTCCTGCCCACCGTGACCACCACCACCAACCCGTTGGGTTGGGTCTCCACGGTCACTGCGGTTCCGACCCGCGGACTGGTCACCCACGCCGTGGACGCCAACGGCCGCGTTACCGACAGCACATTTGACGCCCTGGGCCGGCGTACCGCCGTCTGGCTGCCAGGTCGTGACAAGACCGCCAATTCCGATAGTCCAGACAAGACGTTCCTGTACGCCATTCACGGTGCGGGTACCAGCCCGGACCCGTCCGCGGTCACGACGCGGACGTTGCGTGAGAACGGCAGTTACAGCACCGCGGTGACGTTGTACGACGGAATGCTGCAGGTGCGCCAGCAGCAGTCCACGACTGCGGACGACTCGGCCGGACGGCTGATCACGTCGAACTCGTACGACAGCCATGGCTGGCCGGTGTCCACCATCGCGACCTACTCGGACCCCAACAGCGACCCGTCGACGACGATGTTCGCGGAGTTCGAGAACACCGTGCCGTCGCAGAGCAAGACGGTCTACGACGGGCTGGGTCGCCCGATCGCCAACCAGTTGTGGTCACGTGCCTCGCTGCAGTGGCAGTCCACCACCTCCTACCCCGGCGCGGACGAGACCGACACCATCCCGCCCGCAGGCGGTCAGGCCACCGCCACGTTCATCAACGCCAAGGGTCAAACCACCGCGAGCCGGGTCAAGGACACCACCCCCGACAGGACCCTGCCCGCGGGCACGGTCATCGCTTCGGGCAGCACGGTGTCCTCCAACAGTGTGCGGCTGGCCATGCAGGCCGACGGCAATCTGGTTCTGACGGGCATCACCAGTGGCGCGGTGCTGTGGGCGTCGGGCACCTCGGGCAAGCCCGGTGCCAGCGCCACCGTGCGCACCGACGGCAGTCTGGCGGTACTCAGCACCACTGGCACGGTGCTGTGGACCTCCACCGGCGGCGTCGCCGGCGCCACCGGGGGCTACGCCATGATCCGCGACGACGCCAGCGTGCAGATGTACAACGCCGCGGGGAGCAGCCGTTGGAGTACCGGCACTGCCGGTAAGGCCGCCGCAGCCGACATCACCACCCGCTACACCTACACTCCGGCCGGGCAGACCGCCTCGATCGCCGACACCGTCGGTAATACCTGGACCTACCAGTACAACCTGCAGGGCCAGAGGATCTCGCAGAGTGACCCCGACTCGGGCATCAGTACTTCTGGCTACGACGCTTTCGGCCGGCTGACCCAGACCACCGACGCCCGCCAGCAGACCCTCTCCTACACCTACGACCTCCTCGGCCGGAGAACCGGCGAGTACGCGGGCACCAGTACCACCGATGCGACCAAGCAATTGGCCGGTTGGACGTACGACACCCTGGCCAAGGGCCTGCCTACCTCGTCCACCCGCTACGTCGGCGGCTCCACCACCAGCGGTAGCGCGTACGTCAAGAGCATTACCGGCTACACCACCGCGTACCAGCCCACCGGCACCACCGTCGTCATTCCCCCGGCCGAGGGGAAACTCGCCAACACCTACACGATGGCCGCCCAGTACACCCCGCGGGTCGGGCTCCTGGCGTCCACCGACTATGGCTCGGACGGTGGTCTGCCGACCGAGTCGGTCGGCTACGGCTACGACCTGCAAGGGCTCCTGCTGGAAACCGGGTCGGACGACAACCCCTACCTCGACACCGCCTTGTACAGCCCCCTCGGACAGATCCAGCAATCCACCTACGGCGTGTACGGCAAGCAACTGCGCACCGCGCAGACCTACGACGACGCCACCGGCCGCCTGGCCACCAACACGGTGAGTTTGCAGCCCAATGAGTTCGGCCCGATCGATGCCACCACCTACGGCTACGACCAGGCCGGCAACCTCAAAGCGGTCTCCGACACCCAGTCCAACGGCACCGCCGTCACCGGCACCGACACCCAGTGCTTCGCGTACGACGGCATCAACCGCCTGTCCGAAGCCTGGACCGACACCAAGGGCACCAGCACCCCCACCACCGGACAGCTGTCCCACTGCACCACCAGTACCCCCACCCCTGCCACTCTCGTCGGCCCGGCCCCGTACTGGCAGACCTTCACCTACAACCTGCTCGGCGACCGCACCCAACAGGTCAAGCACGACATCACCGGCAACGCGCTGAAGAACACCACGCAGAACAGCAGCTACCCCGGAAACGGCGCTACCGCCGCGACGCAGCCCAACACCGCGACCAGCGTGACGACTACCGACGCGACCGGCACCACCACGCTGACCCCGCACTACGACGCGGCCGGCAACACCAAGAGCCGCGACACCAAGGTCGGCACCGCCGCCGCCACGACGCAGACCTTCACCTACGACGCCGAGGGACGCACCCAAAGCGTCACCCCCAAGGCCGGCTCCGGCACCGTCGCTTCCAGCTACCTGTACGACGCCGACGGCGGCCTGCTGGTACAAAAGGGCCCCGGCAGCAACATCCTGTACCTGTTCGGCGGCGCCGAACAGCTCACCTTGGACACCGCCAAACAGACCGTCTCCGGGCTGCGGTACTACTCCCACCCCGACGGCACCACCATCACCCGCTCCTCCACCGGCACCCTCACCTACCAGCCGGCCAACCCCCAGCACACCGCCCAACTCCAGGTCAACCGCACCACCCTGGCTGTCACCCGCCGCGCCTACGACCCCTACGGCGCCCCCCGCGGCACCGCCCCCACCGGCTGGGCGGACAACCACGGATACCTCGGCCAACCTGCCGACACCACCACCGGACTCAACCTCCTCGGTGCCCGCAACTACGACCCGGTCCTCGGCCGCTTCCTCACGGTCGACCCCGTCTTCGAAGCCGGCGACCCCAACCAGATGGGTGGGTACACCTACGCCGGCAACGACCCCGTCAACGGCAGTGACCCCACCGGCCTGATGTGGCTCCGGGACGGTGGCGGTGGTGGCGGCGGTGGATCCGGTTCCAGCGGCGGCGATCCCGGCGGCAATGTCACTTTGGGGAGCGTGGGTAGAGGTGCCATCGGAGCGCTGGATTCCTTTGTCGGCCCCATGTACAGCGCGGCAGTCAATGGGGTCGGGTACTTCAACAACGCCTTTGCCACGGCGGCCAGCCCGATGGCACCGCCGCCTCCCTACGTCGCGAAGGACTACAGCCACCCATTCGGGAGCCTCCTCGGCATAGACAAGAGTCTGGGCTACCAGACCGGCAACGTCTCCGGAACCATAGTTTCGTTTGCCATCGATGGCGTGGGGCTCGGCAAGGTACTCAAATTGGGGTACAAGGCATTCAAGGCTGGGAGGGTGGCCAAGGAAGCCAAAACTGCTGAGAAAACCGCCGAGGACCTCGTCAGCAGTAAGACTCCGTCGGATACCACCCCCAAGGCGGATCCCGCTCCCAAGGCACCGAAAACTGCCGACGAATCCAGCGCACCCGGAACCGGGACACAAGACAAGCCCACCGCCACCGAAGTCAAACCCTGTAGTTTCTCCCCCGACACCCCTGTCCTGATGGATCAAGGCCAGACCAAACCCATCGGTGACATCATGGTCGGGGACAAGGTCGAAGCCGCCGACCCCGACACCGGCAAGCACGCCGGCCCTCACACCGTCACCGCCACCATCGTCGACTACGACACCGACCTTGTCGATGTCACCGTTCGCGGTCAAGATGGCAAGCCCGCCACCCTGCACACAACCTCCAAACACCCCTTCTGGGACGACACGACCCACACCTGGGTCCCTGCCGGAGCGCTCCAGTCCAGCCACGCCCTGAACACAGACAAGAACCAGCACGTCACCGTCCTCTCCATCCGCATCACTCCCGGCGCGGCCAACCGCTACAACCTGACTGTCGCCGAACTGCACACGTACTATGTACTGGCGGGGACCACGCCGATCCTGGTGCACAATGCCTGTCCGACATCCGCTGCACTCAGCGCAGCTCCGCATCCTGCGAATGTCTCATTCCATCCGTCGGTGGACTTGTCCTCGAAGACGGCCAGTGAGGCTGGAAGTATTCAGACTGCCAGCGGATATGCTACGGATGTGCCCGCAGGGTACGGCCGAGCCATGCCTGATCAGGTGTATGCAGCGATGCCCATTGCGCGTACTCCTCACCCGTTTATGGATAATTCCGGGGGCCCCGGCGCCTATTATCTCTCTCATGCCGAGAAGCAGGCGTCAGTTCTTAATCCTGGCTACTCAATATCGGTCAGTCGAGATATGTGCAATGACTGTATATCTTGGTTCCAGGGTCGATCCCAGCAACTCGGGGTGTCGATATTTGTTTCTGATCCGACGGCAATCCATGTATTCACGCCTGATGGCCAATGGAATTCATTTGACTATCCGTCGTGGTGAACTTAGTCGATGGGTTGGCGTCGAGCTTCGAATTAGCTCGACGCCAACCCGCTGCCCCGGTACGCTAACGGGCTTGGGTGACAATCCCGTTTTGACTAGTGCTGTAGAATCGTGCATGGATCTCTCGACTTGGAGGCGTGGATGGGTGAGGATATGCTGGATTGGCATTCTTTTCCTGCGGGACTACCGACGGCAGAGTTGATCAAGAACGCGGAGGATGCCGAGGCTCGGAGTGATTTGATCAGCGCCGGAAATTGGTATTTTCATGCAAAGCGTCGCGGGGCGATGGGACTGGAGGGGAGAATTGCAGCGCTGGTGCCAGGACTGGAGTTGGCCGTGGCGCAGTCCAACGGCGAGGCGAAGGCTCTGCTTGCTGCCGTTCTTCTGGATCGAAAGTATGACTTGGCCCGGGCTGCGCGACTGTTTGGCGAGGCGGCCGATGCAGGCGTTGTAGAGGGGATGCGCGAATTGGGATTTATGCTGACGAATGGTATTGGCGTGAATCGAGATCCCGTGCAGGCGAATGTCCTATTTCGGCAAGCGGCTGAAGCTGGTGATGGCTATGCCGCGTTTAACCTCTCAGTCAATTACTATCATGGTGCTGGCGGGGCACGGAATTTTCGAGAATTCTCGCGCTGGCTGCAATTTGCTGCCAACTTGGGAATTCCGGAAGCCTGTGCTGTACTTGGCGATCAACTTGCCAAGAAGGGGCGTGATGGCGAGTCCCTTGATTGGTACGTGAAGGCTGCGAAGTCGGGCCATGCGCCCGCAATGTTTTCGGCGGCTCGGAGGTATCGCGATGGAGTTGGGTGTGAGGTGGATCCGGTGCAGGCGGTTAGATGGTTTCTCGCCATGCTTGATCGAGGGAATGGCGATGGAGTCCATGAGGCGATTAAGATAGCGCCGTTGATGACGCCTGATCAGATTTTGGAGGCTGGACGATTGTCCGGCCGCGGTTCAGAGGCTGAACTGCTGCTTCCGTCATCGTGACGGCAGCAGTGATTTGCAGAGTTCACTTTGTCGGAGCTCTATAATCGCCCGTTCCTTACCCCTCGAGACGCCGATGGCAGGCCACTCGTGCATCTGAATCCTTATTGGACGGCCCAACGTGTGTGTTGTGAATCCTCCGGAATCAGATCTGGTCCATATTTGCTCATATGCGCCCATCGGATTCGCTTCCGGTGGGGCCGCTGTGGTGCGCTGAAGGGATCTGACGGCAGTAGCTGACGGCAACGTAAGCGGACGGGTGCTGCACAGAGCGGCGGTTCGTCTCCGTCGTCGGTTCGGGTGGCGGTCGCCTTTGGGGCGCGCAGGGTCTTGCTGAAGAGGTTAATGGTGTCGCACCGGGGGCGGAGTCGGACGTGGCGTACACCCTCGCGGTGACACCGATGTGGGCGTGACCCGACAGTTTTTTGATGACGACGAGGTTGGCGGGTTCGATGGGGAGCCCGTCGGTCCGGGTGAAGACATAGCTGCTGTCGGTCCCGTCCGTGTCGGCCTTCTGCCGTAACTTGGGTTTGCCGGGCACGGTGTGCACGGAAAAGAGCCGGCCGCGGCCTGTTCCACGCCGGCACGCACAGCAGCGGGAAGATCTGCCCATCCGGTTCTCGTCACGGTCTCAGCGTCCCGGCCCGGCAGGGGCTGGCGCAATGCCCCCGCCGGACTTCACGGACGGTCAGCCCTGGGTGGCGCCGCACTTACGGCAGCGCTGCTTCCCCGGTCACTGCGTCCACTCGTGCGCGCACTCCCCGCGGGCGATGCGGTCCTTGTCGATCTCGTTGGCCGTAGTGGTCGCGCGTTCCATCGTTGCGGTAGCCATGGTGAAATCATCCGGGTATGGGGCACTTCAGTATCTCGCCAACCTCCGGTGATCGGAACCCTGTTGACAGGATCCGAGGTGGGGAAAGCGCAGGTCGGTGGGGGTGTGGTGGGGGTCGCCGGGGGTGGGTCCAATGACACGTCTTGTGATACGCCGCAGCCGGGCACGACGAAGCCCCCGACCCGGCGTGGGATCGGGGGCCGTCTACAGCAGCTTCAGGGCAGGTCGATGACCTTGATCGTCCACTTGCACTCGGAGGTGACCTCCAGGTGCATCGAGCCGCCGTCATGCAAATGCGTGACATCCGAACCTTTGGCGCCCAGCTCGTTCAGGTAGATGTCCCCGAGGTCGCCGCCCTGTTTGACGATGAAGTTCCCCTGCACGCCGAACGCCGAGCAGTCGTAGGAGTACTGCAGGTCCCAGTCGTCCTCGACCTTGAACGTGGCCGTGGACTTCATGCCCGATCCCGACACTGACAGGACCGTCTGCGCCTTCGGCTTCGGCTTCGGCTTGGGTGCCGCGGCGTGCGAGGCCGGCGCACTCGTTGCCGCGGGCTGCTTACCGGCCGGTTGCGCCGCGGTCGTCGTCGGGCTGGCGGCGGCTGCCTTGTCTTCCTTGTCGCCGGTTGCGGCACCGGCGACCCCGATGACGACGACGAACCCCACGACCCCGAGGATGATCGGCAACGTCTTCGACTTCTTCGGCGGCAAGGGCAGGGGCGGCGGTGCACCCCACTGCCCCGTCGGCTGGTGCCCGGTCGGCCCCGGTTGCTGGTGCGACATGGTGCCTCCACGGCGAAATTGGTTGAGGGTTGGAGCATCACAGGGGGCTCAAGCGCCACGGGGCGAAGTTGGAGGGCTGTGACAAAGGTGATCGAAGTGATCAGAAGCGGTCGGAAATGGTCACCGGGTGGGCGCCCTTCCGTGCCTGCTCGTACCGGCCGCGCGCAGCGATGAATGCGGACCACCCCCGCCTGCGCGGGGAGAACAACGCAGCCCCCTTGGGCAGCGGCAGCGTCCCTTCACCCCTCTACGCCCTGCACTACGCCGCAAACGCGTGAGCGGTCAACCCCGCAGATTGCTCTCCGCGGGCGACACCCCCGCCTATCCACGCCTGATAGGCACCAGTACATGCCAGGTGGCTTTGTTCACGAGTTACGGGTTCTGGCACAGATCTTGGGGAGCGGTCACGGAGGGTGGCGGCATCGTTCGACTGCAACGGATGGTCACGACCCTGGGCCCGTCACCGTGCACCTCGACCACCACAGGCGTGACCCTTGTCCGACCCAACACATACGCTGTCGCCACGGAACAAAGAGCCAAAGGATGGAGGCGGCATGTCGTTGACGTGGCTGGATACGGAGGGCGGCCCCTTCATCGTGGTTCCGCGCACTGCGCTGCCGCACTGGTCGGGAACGGAGGGCGACTACGACCGGGCCTGCGAGGTGCTGGATTTCGTCGGGGTCCTCGAACTGCCTGACGGAGCCGAGGCGCTCGTCCTCGGGGACGAACCTCTCTCCACCGCCTACCTTCCCGAGCATCGGGTCCTCGCCCGCTGGCACTACGCGGAGAGCGGGGAAGGTGTCGCCGACATCATCCGGACTGGTCTTCCCACCGCCGAGTGGAAGGAAGGACCCGTACTCAGCACCACTGGCGAGCTTGTTATGTTCGACGCCGCCTACTTCGGCACCGAGGTCGGGACGCTCACGGACAGCACCACCCTCGACCTCGCCGCCGGCCGCTACCGAGTGGACTCGGCAAGCATCGAACCGAACAACCTGACGTCCTTTCGCGTCCATCGCTTTGTCGAGCTGGACTGACCCGACGTTTGTAAAGATCCTGGGGAGTCGCTGCCGAGCGTCACTGAAGCAGGATCATTTTGCGTAGGAGTTCGAATCCGGCTCGGCCGTAGAGCTGTCTCTTGATCTTTCTGATGCGGTTCACGGCGCCCTCGATACTGCCCGAGCTCCAGTCCAGGGTGAGGCCGGCGGTCACGGCGTCGAGGTCTCGGTGCAGGTGGAGTGCGAAGCCGGTGAGGCCGGGCAGCTGGCTGGCGTCGACGGCATCGATCCAGGTGGGGAGCGTGGCACCGAGGCGGTCGCTGAGTATCTCGCCGAAGTCGCGGACGTGGCTGGCAGTCGTGTCCAGTTCGGGGCAGCGGGTCAGGACGTCCTTCAGACCGGCCCGGTCCTCCTCGGTCAGGGCCGTGGGGTGGCGGGTGAGCCAGCCGGTCACCTGCCGTACCGTCGGCGGCCGTGGCGGTGCGGCGGACGGAGCCCCGCGCAAGGTGGCGATGTGGGCTCGGACCATGCCGTAGGTGACGGGAGCTTGCTCGGCGACCAGCTCGCCGTGGAGTCGGGTGACGCTGGTGCATCCCTCGGCGAATCGCCGTTCTAGGTAGGGCTTGTAGGGGTCCAGCCTGGTGGGCCGGGGCCGGTTCTCGCGGATGGTCTCCTGCCAGCGTGCGGCGGCTGCGTACCGGAGCACGGTGTTGAGACCCCAACCCAGGTGCCGGGCGATCGCCCGGCGTGAGTGACCCTGGGCGAGCATCTCGTGGACCAGGGCGTGTGCGGCCTTCTTACGCTCGGCCCGCCGGCCGACGGGCTCCGCGTCGTTCTGCGGCTGGCCGGAAGCCGGCCGGGTGTCCTGCGGCCGCATGCCGCTGGGCGTCGGGTTGCGCAGGCAGTCGCGGTGAGCGGCGACGCAGGTCTCCACGGCCCGGCCCAGGCCCTGCCACAGATGGAACCGGTCAGCGATCTGCAGAGCATCGGGGGCGCCGCGCCGGGCGCCCTCGGCGTAGGCGCCCGCCCGGTCCCGGCAGATGATCTCCACGCCGGGGTGGCGGATCAGCCAAGCGGCCAGTGGCCCCGCTTCACGCGTCGGGAGCACATCGACCACCCGGTGGTCTTCGACGCTGGTCAAAACGGTGGAGTAGGTCTGGCCGCGGCGGATCGCGAAGTCGTCCACGCCCAGCACCCGCGGAGTACTGAACCGCGGATCGGGCAGTGCCATGACCTTGCGTAACAACGTCATCCGTCCCGCACCGAAACCCAGCCGGGCCGCCAGCCGAGCGCCGGCCCGCCCCGCCAAGGCCAGCCCCACTCGCTCCACGAGGTGGTTGAGCCGCGTGGTGAACCGCGCGTGCGGGGCGGCCAGCCGGGAGAACGGCTCGGCGAACGTCCGCCGCGGGCAGTCCGCCGACCCGCAGATGAAGCGCCTGACCGTCAGCCGGATCACAAAGCCCTGGTCAGCCAGAGGAAGGTCCCTCAGCCTGCGCTGGTATCGGTCGTGGACTCGGCCCGAGAAGCGGCCGCAGCCCGGACACGCCGCCCCGGCCGCGCGGCCTCTCGCCACCACCTCGACCGTGCCGAACGCGGCCGTAACCGCCTCGACATCCACCTCGTCGATCCCGGCGAACACCAGCGAGTCCCAGAACGGTGCATCGGTCTGCTTGACCAGCACCATCACCGTCCACAGCCGACCAGGGCAGCGGCCGGCAGACACCTGAGGGAGCGTCAATTCCGATCGTCGGACGACAAGGCGTACGCGGTCTCACGCGAACCCGTCTCCTCGCGATCGAACATCGAGGTAACGCTCCGCGACGGCTCCCCAAGATCTGTGCCAGAACCCCGTTCTCACCTACGAAGCCATGCCAGGCGTGTAGGAACTGCGATCCCGTCGCGACGCCCTGCGAGCAAGCCCGCGTCAACCGTCTGAAGCAGTGGCGCGGAATTGCCGCCCGCTACGACAAGACCGTCGAGTCCTACCAGGCCGCTTTCACTCTCGCGTCGCTCCTCATGTGGGCGTGACGTCTGACGACAACTCCAACCGCCCGCAGGGGCCGTGGCGCGATCCTGGCACCGAGAGTGATCCAGAACCATTGGGCCGTCGCCGACAGCTGGGCGGCTGAAACAAGTCGCCGAGCGGTTGGACGGGTTTGGCGCTCATGTCGCGCGGTTCTAGCCATACGTCCAAGGTTCGGCTCCGAGTTGGACAGGTCGAAGGCCCGCTGTTTCGACTGGCCCCCGGCGGCTCGCGGGCGGCGGGGCGGATCGCAGGCCGCCTTGCCCTGGGAGGCGGTGTCGTAGGACGTGACCGGCCGCTGCGGTCGAGCCGCCTCCGCATATGATGACCAGGCTCGGGAGATCCGGAGCTTGAGTGTTGCGGGGCGGGGAAAGTCGAAGCACCGGTTGTCCAAAAAAGGCCGTTACATCGCGCTTGCGGCGACAAGCGTCGTCGTCGTGGCCGGTGCCGGGGTCGTGGCGCAGACCTCGATGGCGGCCACGACGTGGCCGGCACAGCAGACCTCGATGGCGGCCACGACGTGGCCGGCACAGAAGACCTACACGGGCCGAGCGTTCGACGCCTGCACGGCCCCCTCCCTCACCGCGATGAGCGCGTGGAAGAAGGACAACTACTACGGCGGGGTCGCGGTCTACATCGGCGGGAAGAACCGCGGGTGCGCCCAGCCCAACCTGACCAAGTCCTGGGTCAAGTCCGTCGACACGTCCGGCTGGCGGGTCATTCCCCTCTACGTCGGCGCTCAGCCGCCCTGTCAAAAGAGCGGCAACAAGGAACGGTTCACCGAGGCCACCGCCGCCTCGGTCGGGGTGAGCAACGCCAACGACGCGATCGCCAAGGCGGCTGCGCTCGGCATGAAGGCCGGCAGCCCCGTCTACCTCAACATGGAGTCGTACGACACCGCCGACAAGGCGTGCAACGACGCCACCCTGATCTACGTACGGGCCTTCACCAAAACCCTCCGCACCAAGTCCTACCGCGGCGGCCTCTACGGCTTCAGCACCTCCAGCGCCAAGGCCATCGCCACAGCCAAGGACCGTACGGACCTGCCGGGCAATCTCTGGTACGCCCTGTGGAACGGCCAGGAGACCACCATCAAGGACTGGCCCTGGGACACGAAGCTGTACACCGACCACAGCCGGGCCCACCAGTACCAGGCCAACAGCAAGGAGACCCGCGGCGGCTACACCCTCACCGTCGACCGCAACGCCTGGGACGCCCCGGTCGCCATCATCGGCTGACCGGGGCCTACTACGGAGCCCATCGCTCGCCGTCCTGCCGACGGTCAGCAAGCGCCACGCTGCGGGCCGGGGTCTGTGTAGGGAACGGTGGAACTCAGTCGGATTTCTTCAGCGGCGGCCGGCGGTGAGCCGGCCGTCGAAGGTGATGTCGAAGGCTTGGAGTG
>NZ_JBEYJD010000089.1:0-19567 GCF_040636125.1 Streptomyces sp. NPDC006733
GCGGTCGAAGGTGATGAAGTCCTGGTCGGTGCCGCCGCCGTGGAAGAGGTACAGGACGGGGTAGGTGCGTCCGCTGTAGTGGTAATCGTCGGGGATGTGCCGGACAGGAGTGTCCGGACGATCCCCCTCGTTCGCCGGCGCGGGCAGGCCCGCGGCGTAGGGTCGGACGGGTGACGACGAACCCATTCCTCAGCCCGAGTCCGCTTCCGTACGAGCTGCCGCCGTTCGCCGAGATACGCGACGAGCACTACCTGCCGGCGTTCGAGCACGGGCTCGCGGAGCAACTGGCCGAGGTCGCGGCGGTGGCGGGCAGCCAGGAGCCGCCCACCTTCGAGAACACCATCGTGGCGCTGGAGCGGTCCGGGGCCGTACTGCGGCGCGTCAGGAACGTGTTCTTCAACCAGTCCTCGGCCGACACCAACCCGGCCGTGCAGGAGCTGGAAGCGGAGCTCAACCCGCGGCTGGCCGCGCACAGCGACGCGATCCACCTCGACGCCGGGCTGTTCGCCCGGGTCGCGGCGCTCTACGCCGACCGGGCGGAACTCGCTCTGGACGCGGAGTCGTTGCGGCTGCTGGAGCGCTACCACACCACCTTCCTGCGGGCCGGCGCCCAGCTCTCGCCCGCGGACCAGCAGCGGCTGCGCGAGCTGAACGCCGAGCTGGCCACCGCCGCCACCTCCTTCCAGCAGAACGTCTTCGACGACACCCGGGCCGCCGCCCTGGTGCTGGACGGCCCGGAGGACCTCGCCGGGCTCTCGCCGGACGCCGTCTCCGCCGCCGCCGAGAACGGCCGGGCCCGCGGCTACGACGGCAAGTACGTCATCAGCCTCAAGAACTTCTCCAACCAGTCGGAGCTCGCCTCCCTCGACAACCGCGCGGTGCGCGAGCGGCTCCTGGAGCGCTCCTTGAACCGCGGTGTCGCCAGCAACGGCGAGCTGGTCGTGCGGATGGCCAAGCTCCGTGCCGAGCGGGCCGCGCTGCTCGGATACGACAGCCACGCCGCCTACGTCGTCGCCGACCAGACGGCGCGGACCACCGAGGCCGTCACCGGCATGCTGCACCGGCTCGTCCCGCCGGCCGTCGCCATGGCGGAGCGGGAGGCCGCCGCCCTGGCCGAGGTCAGCGACACCGGCGCCATCGAGGCCTGGGACTGGGCCTACCGCTCGCAGCAGGTGCGCAAGGAGCGGTACGACTTCGACGCCGCCGTCATGCGCCCCTACTTCGAGGCGGACCGGGTGCTGCACGACGGCGTGTTCTTCGCCGCCGGGCAGGTCTACGGGCTGCGGTTCACCGAGCGCACCGACCTCGTCGGCTACCACCCCGACGTGCGGGTCTTCGAGGTGTTCGAGGAGGACGGCACCCCGCTGGGCCTGTACCTCGCCGACCTCTTCGCCCGCGGCTCCAAGCGCGGCGGGGCCTGGATGAACGCGCTGGTGGGCCAGTCGGGACTGCTCGGCACCCGCCCGGTCGTGGTGAACAACCTCAATATCGCCAAGCCCGCCCCCGGCGAGCCGGCGCTGCTGACCTTCTCCGAGGTCAACACGCTCTTCCACGAGTTCGGGCACGCGCTGCACGGGCTGTTCTCCGACGTGCGCTACCCGTTCTTCTCCGGGACCGCCGTGCCGCGGGACTTCGTCGAGTACCCGTCCCAGGTCAACGAGATGTGGGCGCTGCGGCCCGAGGTGCTGGCCAACTACGCCAGGCACCACGAGACCGGCGAGCCGATGCCCGCCGAGCTCGTCGAGCGGATGGCGGCGGCCGACACGTTCGGCCAGGGCTTCCGGACCGTCGAGTACCTCGGCGCCGCCCTGCTCGACTGGGCCTGGCACACCATCGGGGCCGGCACCGAGCCGGGCGACGCCCAGGCCTTCGAGGCCGCCGCCCTCAAGACGGCCGGGATCGCCGTCCCCGCCATCCCGCCGCGCTACCGCACCGGCTACTTCTCCCACATCTTCTCGAACGGCTACAGCGCGGGCTACTACTCCTACATCTGGAGCGAGGTCCTGGACGCGGACACCGTCGACTGGTTCGAGGAGAACGGCGGCATGCGCCGGGCCAACGGCGACACGTTCCGGCGTGAACTGCTCTCCAAGGGCGGCAGCGTGGACGCGCTCACCACCTACCGCACCTTCCGCGGCCGCGACCCGCGGATCGAGCCGCTGCTGGTGCGCCGGGGGCTGGCGCAGGGCTGACCGGTCCGCCGGGGGGCGGCACAGGGCCGGCCCCCGGCGGTCCCCGCTCAGCCGGCCGCCGGTTCAAGGGCCCGCCGGGCGTAGGCGCGCACGTCGGCGTCGGTGTCGTCCGCGGCGGCGGCCAGCGCCTCGCGGACCGGCCCCGGCGCGCCGCCGTGCGGCAGCAGCGCGAGGACGACGGCCTTGCGCACGTCGGCGTGCGGGTCGCGGACGGCCGCCAGCAGGGCGGGCAGCGCGAGCTGGGGATCGGCGGCACCCAGCCCGGCGGCGGCGCCCCGCCGGACCTGCCAGGCCGGGTCGTCGAGGGCGGCCGCCGCCGCGGAGTCCAGCGGCGGCGGGCAGCCCGCGCCCGCCAGCGCCTCCAGCGCGGCGGCCCGCACCAGCACGTCCCCGTCCTGGATCAGCCCCTTCAGCGCGGGCAGCCCGCCGTCGACCGTCCCCAGCCCCTTGGCCACCGCGACCCGCACCTCGCGGGACGGGTCGGCGGCGGCCCGCGCCAGGACGTCGACGGCGTCGACCGACAGCAGGGCGCGGACGGTCTCGATCCGCACCTCGATGTCCGGGTCGTCCAGCGTCCCGCCGAACAGCGCGGCGTCGCCCAGCCGCAGCGTCCGCAGCACGTACAGGGCGGCCGCCCTGGCCCGCGGGTCGTCCACGCCCAGCGCGCCCACCAGGGGCGTGCGCAGCGGCTCGTCGCCCGGCAGCACCTCGACCAGCTCCAGCAGCGACGCGGCCGCCGCCTCCCGCACCCCCGCGTCGGGGTCGGCCAGCGCACGGGCCAGCGCGGGTCCCGTGCCGTCCGGCGACGTCTCGGTCAGCGTGGTGACGGCCGTGCGCCGCACCGCGGGGTCGGGGTCCGCCAGGTACGGCGCGATATCGGACAGGCCGGGCTGCGCCTCGGCCAGCGCCAGCAGGTCCAGGATCCGCGGCGACCCGCCGCCGGCCGCCGGGGCGACCGGGACGGTCCCGGCGGGCCGGAAGAGTTCGGCTCCCGAGCCGACCGGTGCCACGTCGCGCGGCCCCGCCGTGGCCACCTGCTCCGGGTGCACCTCGCCGATCACCCGCACCGACCGGTCGCCGTCCGGCGCGAAACTGTCCACCGGCACCAGGTACGGGGCGACCGGCCGGGTCAGGAACTCCATCTCGCCGCGCGCGCCCTTGCGCAGGTTGAGGTGGTGCAGCCAGTCGGCGTCGTCGCGCACGGGGTGGTCGGTGCGCTCGTGGTACAGCCCCCAGCGGCTCTCGGTGCGCGCCAGCGAGGAGCGGGCCGCCATCTCCGCGCAGTCGCGGATGAACGACACCTCCGCGCAGCGCATCAGCTCGTGCGGGGTGCGCGCCCCCATGGACTCGATGTCGCCGCGCATCCGCTGGAACGTCTCCACCGCGAGCGACAGCCGCGCGCCGCTCTTGGGCGGGGCGACGTAGTCGTTGACGAACCGGCGCAGCTTGTACTCGACCTGAGGCTGCGGCGGGCCCTCCGGGTGGCGCAGCGGACGGTAGACGAGCTCGTGCGCGTCGCGCAGCTGGTCGGCGGGCAGCTCGCCCTCGAAGACCTCGTGGGCGGTGGCGGCGTCGGCGCCGGCCAGATCGCCGTAGACGAACGCCCCGATCATGTAGTTGTGCGGCACGCAGGCCAGGTCGCCGGCTGCGTACAGGCCGGGGACGGTGGTGCGGGCGTGCTCGTCGACCCACACCCCGGAGGCGGAGTGGCCGCCGCACAGCCCGATCTCCGAGATGTGCATCTCCACGTCGTGGGTGCGGTAGTCGTGGCCGCGCCCGGCGTGGAAGGTGCCGCGCGTCGGACGTTCCGTGGTGTGCAGGATCGTCTCCAGCGCGGCCACGGACTCCTCGGGCAGATGGCTGAGCTTGAGGTAGACCGGCCCGCGCTCCGAGGCGACCTCGCGGGCGAACTCGGACATCATCTGGCCCGACCAGTAGTCGGAGTCGACGAAGCGCTCACCGTGCCGGTTGACCTGGTAGCCGCCGAACGGATTGGCGACGTAGGCGCAGGCCGGCCCGTTGTAGTCCTTGATCAGCGGGTTGATCTGGAAGCACTCGATGCCGCTGAGCTCCGCGCCCGCGTGGTACGCCATGGCGTGGCCGTCGCCCGCGTTGGTGGGGTTCTCGTAGGTGCCGTACAGGTAGCCGCTGGCCGGCAGGCCGAGCCGGCCGCAGGCGCCCGTCGCCAGGATGACCGCGCCGGCCCTGACCGTCACGAACTGCCCGGTGCGGGTGTTGAACCCGGCGGCCCCGACCGCCCGCCCGCCGGACGTCAGCACCCGCACCGGCATGACGCGGTTCTCGATCCGGATCCGCTCGCGCATCTCGCGCTTGCGCAGCACCCGGTACAGGACCTTCTTGACGTCCTTGCCCTCCGGCATCGGCAGCACGTACTTCCCCGACCGGTGCACCTGCCGGACCGCGTACTCGCCGTGCTCGTCCTTCTCGAACTTCACGCCGTAGCGCTCCAGCCGCTGCACCATGGCGAAGCCCAGGGTGGCGGTCTGGCGGACGGTGATCTGGTTGACGATGCCGTCGTTGGCACGGGTGATCTCGGCGACGTAGTCGTCGGGCTCCGCGCTGCCCGGGATGACGGCGTTGTTGACGCCGTCCATGCCCATCGCCAGCGCGCCCGAGTGCCGGACGTGCGCCTTCTCCAGGAGCAGCACGGACGCGCCGTTCTCTGCGGCGGTCAGAGCCGCCATGGTGCCGGCCGTGCCGCCGCCGATGACGAGGACGTCGCAGCGGAGTTCCTCGGCGTCGCGGAGTGCGGGGATGTCCATCGGGGGCCTTTCACATGCCGGTTCGGGAGAGGGGAGCAAGGAGCGGGTGCGGGTGTCGTGCGGGCGGGTCAGCCGCCGAGGGACTGCAGGACCTCGCGCCGCAGCGCGACGGTCCCCGGCTCGCCGTGGGCGGCGCGTTCGCGCGGGTGCGGGACGTCCAGGAGCCGTACCGCGCGCCCGGGGCCGGTCCCGAGCAGGGCGACCCGGTCGCCGAGGAACACCGCCTCGTCCACGTCGTGCGTCACGAAGACGACGGTGGCGCGCGACGAGCGCAGCACCTCGGTGAGCAACTGCTGCATCCCGGCCCGGGTCTGCGCGTCCAGCGCGCCGAACGGTTCGTCCATCAGCAGCGCCCGCGGCTCGCCCGCCAGGGCGCGGGCCAGCTGCACGCGCTGCCGCTGGCCGCCGGAGAGCCGGTGCGGCAGTTCCTGCTCGCGGCCGGTGAGCCCGACGCGCCCGAGCCAGTCGGCCGCCCGGGCACGGCGCTCGGCGCGGCCCACCCGCCGGATCGCGAGCGGCAGTTCGACGTTGCGGCGGACCGTCCGCCAGGGCAGCAGGCCGTCCTCCTGGAAGACCAGCGCCCGGTCGGCGCCGGGCCGGCCGATCGGCACGCCGTCCTGCGCCGCCCGCCCGTCCAGCGTGGGCAGCAGCCCGGCGAGGGTGCGCAGCAGCGTGGACTTGCCGCAGCCGGACGGGCCGACGACCGTGAGCAGTTCGCCCGGCGCGATGTCCAGGTCGAGCCCGGCCAGGACGGGCCTGCCGGAGCGGCCGATGGCGGCGTCGTCGAGGGTCAGCCGGACACCGGGCGGCGCCTGGACGGCCGGTGCGGCCGGCGAGGCGGCGCCGATGGAGGTGGTGCGGGTGCCGGTCACTGGTGCACCTTCCCGCTCTCGGTTCCGGGTGCGCGTTCGGGTTCGTGCTCGGTCACCGCCGCGGGCGCGGGCGCGGCGCCACCCGTCCTGCGCACCGCGGCCCCACGCGCAGCCCGGTACCCGGCCCGGTAGCCCGCCCGGTCGCGGTCACCGGACTCCGTCCGCGGCAGCCAGCGCGTCACGCGCCGCCCGAGCAGTTCGACGGCGGCGGAGGTGATCCACCCCAGGACGCCGATGGTGGCCATGCCGACCAGCACGCCCGGGTAGTCCACGATCGTGTAGTCCTGCCAGGTGCGGTAGCCGACCCCGTACTCGCCGGAGATCATCTCGGCGGAGATCACGCAGATCCACGACACCCCGATGCCCACCGACAGGCCGCCGAGGATGCCCGGCAGCGCCCCCGGGAGCACCACCTGCGCGAGCACCCGCCACCGGCTGCCGCCCATGGTGAGCACGGCCTCCTCCCACACCGGGGTCAGCGCCCGCACCGCGTGCCGGGTGCTGACCATGATCGGGAAGAACGCGGCGGCGAAGGTGATGAAGACGATGCCCTGCTCGTTGGTAGGGAACAGCAGGATCGCGACGGGCACCAGCGCGATCGCCGGGATCGGCCGCAGCACCTCCAGCACCGGGCCGAGGAGGTCGCGGGCGACCCGCGAGCGGGCGATCGCCGTGCCGACCGCCACGCCCAGCACGGCGGCCAGCGCGAAGCCGGTGACGATCCGCACCAGGCTGTCGTACAGGTCCTGCCAGTACGGGCCGCCCGTCAGGCGGGTGCCGAACTCCCGGCCGACCTGGACGACCGTCGGCAACTGCTCGAAGTGCACCCACAGGCTCACCCGCCGGTCGGTGAGCAGCTGCCACAGTCCGAGGAACGCGGCCAGGGAGGCGGCGCGCACGCCGTAGCGGCCCCACGGCAGCCGTCCGAAACGCGTCGCCGCACTCCCGGTGGACGTCGTCACGGCGACTCCCGCAGCGCGGCGTCGTAGCCGACGACCCGGGCACCGGGGTGGCGCGCGATCCACTCGCGGGCGTTGGCGGGCGTGGTGAACGGCTGGAAGCGGGCGCTGGGCGCGGCCGCCGGGTCCCGCACCCATACCGAGGAGTCGGCGAACCAGCGGGTGCCGGTCAGCGCGTCGGGCACGTAGCCGACCCGCACCGCACCCGGGTGCTGCCTGACGTACCGCAGCAGGCAGCTCGGCGTGGTGAACGCCGTCGTCCGGTCCTCGCCCGAGCGCCAGCTCTCGCTCGCGGTCGCCGGATCGGCCGCCCTGCCCCCGCACACCGGGTCGGTGCCGGTGACCGGCGCCGGGTTGGCCGTGGACGCCAGCGCCTTCGCGTACCCGGCGCCGTAGACCCGCTTCAGGTAGCGGTCGTCGGTGAAGGCGTCCACGTCGACCGAGTCGACGAGCTTGGCGGAGGTCAGCACCGGCACGTCCTGCCGCAGCGCGTTCAGCAGCTGCGGCTTGAGCGTCGGGTCGAAGGCGGCGATGCCGCCGGCCCCGTTGTAGAGGTACACGACCTCGGGCGGCAGCCCGGTCGCCTTCGCGACCTGCTGCGCGGCGTCCAGCGGGTGCTGGTGCAGGTACCCGGTGGCCTGGAGCTGCGCGGTCAGGAACGCGTCGACGACGGCGGGCCGCTGGTCGGCGAAGGCCGCGCGCACCGTCACGCCGTGCAGCGTCGGCACGTCCAGCGCCGCGCCGTCGTACAGCGGCTTCGCCTTGCCCTGGAAGACCAGCAGGCCCGGCCAGGCGACGAACTGCGACAGCGCGTCGGCGCCTCCGGACTGCAGGGACGACGCGCCCACCGCGGGCTGCTGGTTGAGCTTGTGCAGATCCTTCTCCGCGTCGACGCCGACCTTCTGCAGCGCCCGGACGAGCGTGCCGTCGGCGGCGGACCCGACGCTCGTCGAGACCTTCTTCCCGCGCAGGTCCGCCAGCGAGGACAGCGTCGAGTCCGGCCTGGTGACGACCATGTTGAGGCCGCCGCGCAGGTTGTACCCGGTGACGGAGACCAGCTTGGTCGGCGCCTTCATCTGCCGGCCGCGCGCCGCGTTGATCAGCAGTGGGTAGTCGCCCATCGAGCCGATGTCGACCTTGCGCGCCATCATCTGCGCGGTGATCGGCGCACCGGTCGCGTAGTCCTGCCAGTCGACCTTGTACGTCACACCGTCGCGCTTGCCCAGCTCACCCAGCGCGCGCTCGAAGTACCCCAGCGAACGCAGCAGCGTCCCCGCCGTCACCGTGTTGATCGTCTTCGACTGGTACCCGACGTGGACGGTGACCGTCCTGCCGCCGTCCGCGCCCGCGTCCCCGCCGCAGCCCGCCAGCGGCAGCAGCAGCCCGGCGGCGGCCACCGCCACCACCCCGGTGCGCCCGCGCCCGCGCCGCGCCGGCCCGGCCGGCGCCGTGTCTCTCCTCGTCATCGCGGGACCTTTCATCGCAGCAGGTAGGGCATGTTGACGGTGACGGCGTCCGTGGGGCAGCGGGCCGCGCAGGGGCCGCAGTACCAGCACTCGTCGACGTGCATGAAGGCCTTGTTGGTGTCGGGGTTGATGGCCAGCGAATCGAGCGGGCACATGTCGACACAGAGCGTGCAGCCGTCGATGCACCGGGACTCGTCGATCGTCACCGGTACGTCGGCGCGCTGGGGTACGACAGGCATGGCTGTCTCCTCGTAGGACCTGCGGGGGAAGGACGGCGGCGCGCGTGCGGACGGTCAGACGGACCGGTGCAGCGCTCCGCGCATGGTGATGCGGTCGCCGCGGAACCGGATGAACTCCAGGTCCACCGGGCGGCCGTCGGACAGGTGGGTGAGCCGTTCCAGCATCAGCACGGCGGCGCCGCGCGGGGACTGGAGCACGGCGGCGGAGTGCGCGTCGGCGTTGACGGCCTCCAGGGTGATCTCGGCGGCGCCCAGCGGCTGGCCGGTGATCTCTTCGAGCAGCCGGAAGATGTCGGTGTTCTCCAGGTCGGCGCTGAGCAGCTCGATGCCGACGTCCATCGGGACGTAGGTCAGGTCGAGCGAGAGCGGCAGCCCGTCGAGCCGCCGCAGCCGCTCGATGTAGAGCACGTCGGTGTCCGGGCCGTCCAGGCCCAGCCGTTCCGCGACCGGCGCGGGGGCCGGGACCGGCGCCATGGTGCGCACCTCGTTGGTGACGCGCCCGTGCTCGTGCAGCGTCTCCGCCAGCCCCATCAGCCGGTCCAGGCCGTGCGGGTACTTGGCGCCGACCACGACGGTGCCGACGCCCGGCACCCGCTCCACCAGCTGCTCGGCGCGCAGCAGGTCGAGCGCCTGGCGGACGGTGTTGCGGGAGACGCCGTAGTCGGCGCCGAGCGCGTCCTCGTGCGGCAGCAGCCCGGCCGGGAACCCCCGCAGGAGCACCTGCCGCCGCAGCAGGTCGGCCAGCTGCCGCGCCTGGTCCGCGCGCAGCCGGCGGCGGCGCGCGGCGGCCACCGGTGCGGTGTGCTCACGGGGGCGCTCGGCGGGCATCGGGCTCTCCGGTCTGGGATGTCGCTTCGGTCGGGTGGCCGCGGGCCGGTGCGCCGCGTTCCCCGGGACCCTACCGACGGTCGGAGCGAAGTGGTGTTGCCGTAGTGTTGCGCCACCAACGAGCCGAGACGAACGCCTCTGACCTGCACGTTCGCTGTCCATATCGCAAGATCTGCCACCACCCGGCAGGACCGGTCGGCACCACCGGCCCACCGCCCGGCCACGACATGGGCGCGGCGGAAAACGTGGTGCGCGCGCGGCGGCGCGCGCGTCAGGATGCGCCATGGGCTGGAACACGACCCGGGACCTCGAAGCGTTCCTGAACGCGGCGAGCGGTTTCCTGCGGGCACGCGCGGTGGAGAACACCGTACTGATCAGCGTCGCGGAGGGGCTGCGCCACAAGGGCCTCGACGCCTACGGCGACACACCGCCGGTCTTCGGCTGGTGGCAGGAGACCGGAGGCGCCGTCGCCGCCGCCTTCCTGGAGACCCCGCCCCTGCCGCCGCTCCTGACCCGGGCGCCGCCCGGGGCCGTCGCCGAACTCGTCGACGTCTGGGGCGCGGCGGACCGCCCGCCCTCCGGCCTCAGGGCGGAGCGCGGCACGGCCGAGGCGTTCGCCGAGGCCTGGCGAGCGCGCACCGGAGTGGCGGCCCGCTTCGACAAGAGCATCCGGCTGTTCCGGCTCGGGGACCTGACCCCGCAGGAGCCCGCGCCGGCCGGCCGGGCCAGGGCCGCCCGGGCGGCCGACCGGGAGCTGCTGGTGGAGTGGCACGAGGCGTTCGCCCGGGAGATCGGGGAGCACAGCCCGAACGCGGGCACGTTCGTCGACGACCGGATCGGCTACGGCGGCCTCACGCTGTGGGAGGTCGACGGCGTGCCCGTCTCGATGGCCGGCAACACCCGCGCGCTCGCGGGCATGGTCCGCGTCCTCGCCGTCTACACCCCGCCCGCCCACCGGGGCCGCGGCTACGCGGGCGCGGTGACCGCCGCGGTCAGCCGGGCCGCGCGCGCGGCCGGCACGGCCGAGGTGCTGCTCTTCACCGACCTCGCCAACCCCACCAGCAACGCCCTGTACCGGCGCCTGGGGTACCGGCCGGTGCAGGACCACCTCGCGCTGAGCTACGCCCCGGCGGGGCAGCCGTCCTGACCGCGGCGAACGGCTGATCCCCGACGCGTGGTCGCCGCCGGGGGGCCGTCGCTTCGGTAAGCGCGGGCGGCAGGGCAGAATTGGCAGGGTGACATCGACTGACCGCCCCCCTGCTGGAGGTGCCGTGACCGGTTCCCGTCTCACCGCACTGCGACCTGACGCTTTCGGCGCCGACCCCGTCGGCGCGCGACTGGAGCGGATTCTCGCGTCACCCAACTACGCCGACGGCGTCTTCCAGAACCCGGTGGGCGCCCGCTCCGTGCCCAGCGGGGGCATGCTCAAGGCGCTGCCCGGCAACATGCGCAAGGACGCCCGGGCAAGGCGCCGCCCCGTCGCCCCGGTGCCGGTCCACCCGACGACGCTCGCCGACCTGGCGGCACCGCCGTCGTCCGGCCTGCGGCTGACCTGGATGGGCCACTCGACGGTGCTGGCCGAGATCGGCGGCCGCCGGGTGCTCTTCGACCCGGTCTGGGGCGACCGCTGCTCGCCGTTCGCCTTCGCCGGGCCGAAGCGGGTGCACCCGGTGCCGGTCCCGCTGAAGACGCTCGGCACGGTGGACGTGGTGGTCATCTCGCACGACCACTACGACCACCTCGACATGCCCACGATCCGGGCGCTGGTCGGCACCGACACCGTCTTCGCCGTTCCGCTCGGCGTCGGCGCCCACCTGGAGCACTGGGGCATCGACCCCGCGCGCCTGCACGAGCTGGACTGGAACGAGTCGACCGAGGTGGGCGGCCTGACGCTGACCGCGACCCCGGCCCGGCACTTCTGCGGCCGCGGCCTGCGCGGGCGCCAGCAGACCCTGTGGGCGTCCTGGGTGGTCACCGACGGCGACCACCGGATCTACCACAGCGGCGACACCGGGTACTTCCCCGGCTTCGCCGAGATCGGCAAGCAGCACGGCCCGTTCGACGCGACGATGATCCAGATCGGCGCCTACAGCGAGTTCTGGCCGGACATCCACATGACCCCCGCGGAGGGCATGCGGGCGCACGTCGACCTGTCCGGCGGCACGCCCCGCGGCGCGATGCTGCCGATCCACTGGGGCACGTTCAACCTCGCCCCGCACCCGTGGGCCGACCCGGCCGAAGGCACCCTGGCCGCGGCGCGGGAGCTGGGCGCGAAGATCGCGACCCCGCGCCCCGGAGCGCCCTTCGAGCCCTCGGCCGACCGCGCCGACGACTGGTGGTGGCGCACGGTCGCCGTGCCGCCGCCGGGCGGCTGGCCGCAGTACCCGGCCGCGGCCGAGGCCGCTCCCGACTCCGAGGCCGGTCCCGACTCCGAGGACGCGGCGGCCGGCGACGGTACCGACGGCGCCGACGGTGCGGAGGACTACGAGGTGGCGCGCCCCAGGTAGGTGAGCGGCCCCGGGTCCGCCACCGCGATCTCGTGGAAGCCCAGGCGGTCGTAGAAGAGCCGGGCGCGGACGTTCGCCGTGACCATCCCCAGATGGACCGACCGGACGCCCGCGCCGGCCAGCGCCCCGAGGAACGTCTCCATCAGCGCCCGCCCGTGGCCCGCGCCCTGGTGGTCGGGGAGCACGTCGATGTGCAGGTGCGCCGGGTACGGCGCCACCTCCGGCACGAGCATCCGCTCCGGCCGGTGCAGCAGGTCCACCATGATCTCGTGCGTGGTGGTCGGCACCGGGCCGAGGAACGGCGGGTAGCGGCCGGCCACCGCCGGCAGCCACTCGCTGCGGAACCGCTTCACGAAGGTCGGGGTGTCGGCCGTCCCCAGGATGTAGCCGACGGCGTTGCCGTGCCCGTCGTCCACCACGAAGGTCAGCTCCGGCTCCAGCCACGCGTACGGCGCCGCGAAGAGCGTCCCCAGCAGTTCGTGGTCGGCGTAGAACGGCCGCGCGTCGCCGCCCTCCTGGCCGGTGCGGATGCAGATGTCGTACAGGGCCGGCAGGTCTGTGGGGCGGTAGGGCCGGATCATGAGGTCTCCAAGGGGCCGAACGTGAGGGAAAAGGTCATCGGGGCGGCGTTCAGCCAGTACTGCGGCAGTGCCCCGGGCCCGCAGGATCCGCTGCCGATGCCCTGCTGGCCGTGGTCCAGATTGACCCAGATCGTGCTGGACGGCGCCAGGTCGTGGGTGTGCCCGGCCGCGTCGAGCCGCTCCCCGGTCCAGCGCCGGGCGGTGAACCAGAACTCCGGGTCGCCGGAGATGAGCAGCCCCTGACCGTCCTCGCGCCGCAGCCGCGCCCAGCGGACGTCGGCCCGTGCGCCGTTCTCCTGCGGCCTGACGTACGGCGTCTGCAGCGCGTCGACCGTGCTCGTGTACCGCCCGATCCGGGACGCGGCCCGGGAGTCGGGGTACGCCTCGCCGGGGCCGCCGCCGAACCACTCGACGCTGTCGAGGCTGCCGCACACCCCGAGCCGCAGCCCGATCCGCGGCAGCGGAACGTCCCAGTCGCCCTCGGGGGTGACGTCCACCGTCAGCCGCAGCCGCCCCCCGGTCGCGGTCCAGGCGTAGACGGTCCGCAGGCCGAGGTCCCCGGCCGCGGGTGCGACCCGGGTGGTGACGGTCAGCGCGTCGGCGCCGATCTCGACGCCGTCGAGGCGGTGCCGCATCCGGTGCAGACCGGCCTCCCGCCACCGCCGGTCCAGTTGGAGGTCGGGATGCCGCCCGGACCCCGCGTCGTTGTCGGTCGGCGCGCGCCACACGTCCAGCCGCGGCGGCCCGGCGACCTCGAAGCGGCCCAGGTACCTGAGTGCGCCGGTGACGGCGTCGAACGTGCCGGGCCCGAGCAGCACGACGCCGCCCTCGGCGCGGCGCGGCGCCCTCGGCGCCCCGGCTGCGGCCGGGGCGGCAGCGCGCCCGGGCGCCGCGAACTGCCCCCAGGCCACCTCGTGTCCGGCCGGTGCCCAGGCCGTGTCGTCGGCGAGCGTCGCCCGCACCGTCCACCAGGCCTCACCGGCCGGGCCGTCCGGCTCCGGGGGAAGCTCCACGTCGACGCAGGCGCCGGCCGCCAGGGCCGGGACCTCCAGATCGCCGTGCTCGACGGCCTCGCCCTCCACCTCGTACGTCCAGCGGAACGACAGCGACGACAGGTCGGCGAAGTCGTACCCGTTGGTGATCCGTACGGTGCCGCCCGCGCCGCCGGTACCGCTCGTGCCGCCGGTGCCGTCCGCGCCGCCGCTCCCGTCGATCCTGACCGGCTCGATGACCTTCTTGTACTCGATCAGACCCGGCGACGGCGTCCGGTCGGGGAAGACCAGGCCGTCGCAGACGAAGTTGCCGTCGTGCAGCTCCTCGCCGAAGTCGCCGCCGTAGGCGTAGAACTCCACCCCGGAGTCGGTGCGCTGCCGCAGCCCGTGGTCGATCCACTCCCAGACGAAGCCGCCCTGGCAGCGCTCGTACGTCTCGAAGAGCCGCTGGTACTCGCTCAGCCCGCCGGGACCGTTGCCCATGGCGTGCGCGTACTCGCACAGGATGAACGGCAGGGCGCGCCGCTTCGCGTCCGCCGCGGCCTGGGGCAGCGGCGGTTCCTCGCGCCGCCCGATGAGCGCGACCTCGGCGTGGTCGGCGTACATCCGCGAGTACACGTCGGTGTCCGCGCAGGTGGGATCGCCCTCGTAGTGGATCGGACGGTCCGGGTCGCGGTCGCGGATCCACGACGCCATCGCCGACAGCCCCCGGCCGGTCCCGCACTCGTTGCCGAGCGACCACATCACGACCGACGGATGGTTCTTGTCGCGCTCGACCATGCGCGCGGCCCGGTCCAGCAGCGCGGGCGTCCAGCGCTCGTCGTCGACGGGGTTGCCGCGCCAGCCGATCACCTCGAACCCGTGGGTCTCCAGATCGCACTCGTCGACGGTCCACATCCCCAACTCGTCGCAGAGGTCGAGGAAGGCCGGGTGGGGCGGATAGTGGCTGGTGCGGACGGCGTTGATGTTGTGCCGCTTCATCAGCAGCAGGTCCTGCCGCATCGTCTCCAGGTCGAGCACCCGGCCGTGATCGGGGTGGAACTCGTGCCGGTTGACGCCCCGCAGCAGGATCCGCCGCCCGTTGACCTTGAGCACACCGTCCTCGACGCTCACCGTGCGGAAGCCGATCCGCAGCGGTATCCGCTCGCCCTCCGTGGCCAGCTCGGCGTCGTAGAGGCGCGGTACCTCGGCGGACCACGGCTCGACGGGCACCGTCACGCTCTCCCCGGTCGCCAGGTCGAGCCCCAGCTCCGGGACGCTGACGCTCCCGGCGGGCGCGCAGTCGACGCGCAGCGTTCCGGCGCCGGTGACATGGTCGTAGTCGGCGTGCACGAAGAAGTCCGCGACCGACCCCTCGGGCCGCTCGATCAGCGTCACCTCCCGGAAGATCCCCGGGAGCCACCACATGTCCTGGTCCTCCAGGTAGCTGCCGGACGACCACTGGTGGACACGCACCGCCAGCACGTTCCCACGCGGCCGCAGCAGCTCGCCCACCTCGAACTCCACCGGCAGCCGGCTGCCCTGGAACGTGCCCAGCTCCGCCCCGTTGAGCCACACCCGCGCGCACGACTCCACACCGTCGAAGCGCAGCAGCGCCGCCCCGCCCGGCCAGTCGTCCGGCAGGTCGAAGGCGCGCCGGTGGTCACCCGTCGGGTTCTCGGTCGGAACGCGCGGCGGGTCGACGGGGAACGGGTAGACGACGTTGGTGTACGCGGGGGAGCCGTGGCCCTGCAGCGGCCAGTGCGCGGGGACCGGCAGCAGGTCCCAGCGGCTGGCGTCGAACTCCGGACTGGCGAAGGCGTCGTCGTGCGCGTCGGCGGTCTGCGCCAGCCGGAACCGCCACGCGCCGTTCAGGCTCACGTACCGCGCGTCCGACGTGCTCCACCAGGCGCGCGGCGGCAGTGCGCCGTGGCCGGGGGAGGGGTCCTCGTAGTAGGGGACGGCCGCGGGACGCCGCGCCTCGTGCATGGGGGTTGCTCCTCATCTGGACGACACCGGACTTCGGGGTGCGGGTCCCCGGGGGCGGCCCGCCGATCGAGGGCACAGGGCAAGCCTGCCCGCTCGACCGGCGGTGCGGAACCTGATCGTGAAATCGCGGAGCGACGCCCGGCGCGGGCCGGCGGACGTCAGACCGTGAGCACCGTTCCGTCCGGGAAGGAGAGGCGCACGGTGGCGCGGCTGTCGGCGCCGTCGTCGACAACGGTGGCCGTGATCGCTTCGCGCAGGGCCCGCGGATGGACGGTGTCGCCCACGAGGGCGACGAGCGTGACGTGGACGCTGGTGCCGCCGGGGTGCGGCCCGGAACTCAGGCACGGGGTGGCCGAGTGCGGGCCGAACGCGTTCGCCTCCACCTCGCGGTGCACGGATCCGGAACCGTCGCCGGCCTCGTCCCAGCCGTAGAGGCCGACCAGCGCGCTGGACAGCCCCTGCGCGGTACGGGCCAGCGCCCACCCCGGGCCGCTCTCACCGCGCGGCGGCTCCGCGCCCGCGACGGCGTAGCCGCCCTCCCGGACCGTCACTCCGGCCGGGGCCTCGACGCGGTGCACGCGCACCTCCCACGGCCCGTGCAGAAGGCTCGCCGTCTCGATCCGGTAGCCGGCGGGCTCGACCTCCGCCGCCGTCGGGAAGGTGACGGCGTGCCAGGAGGAGGCGGTCCTGCCGGTCGCCGTGAGCGGGTGGATGCGGCCGCGCCGCGAGGGGGTGCCGTCGGGGCCGACCAGGGCCAGATGGCTGTCGACGCGGTGCTGCCAGGCGTGCGGGGCGGCGTTGGGCGCGGTGTGGGTGGTGTAGCCGAGCTGGGAGTAGTGCGGGTCGTCCGCGCCGCCGGACGGTTCGAAGCCGTAGTGGTCGCTGCCGTGGTTGACCAGCCGGACGATTCCGTCGTGCTTCGTGCCGTGCAGCAGCCAGCCGGGCGCGGGCAGCGCCGTGTACTGGTCGGCCTCCTCGACCGGCAGCGCGGCTTCCCGCTCGGTCCACACGGCGTGGTCGGCGGGCAGCAGCAGCCCGAGGAAGCCCTTGCTCGCCCAGTACGGGGAGCCGGGGCCCGAGTACCCCTGGGTGGTCGGGAGGAACGGCTCGTGCCAGCCGAGCGACAGCAGCCCGCGCTCGTCCGGAACCCCGCGCTCCACGAAGTGCCGCAGCACTCCGGAGGCGAGCCGCCGTGTCACGCCCGGCCCGAGCGGCGTCGCGCCGGTGAGCGCGCCCATCCACACGGGGGCGACGGCGGCGAAGCGGTACGTCAGGGAACGTCCCTGGTGGACGGGGGCGCCGTCGGCGCCGAAGAAGTGCGGGTAGGTGGCCAGGAACTGGGACAGCCGCTCCTTGTAGACCGTGGCGCGCTCGCCGTCCGGTTCGCCCGCCATCCGCGCCCACAGCAGCGGGTACAGGTGCATCGCCCAGCCGATGTAGTAGTCGAAGTTGCGGCCGTCCCCGTCGCTGTACCAGCCGTCGCCGACGTACCAGTCCTCGATGCGGTCGAGGCCGCCGTCGATGTCGGACTGGCTGAACGGCGCGCCCACGGACGCCAGGAACTGCTCGGACACCACCTGGAACAGCCGCCAGTTGTTGTCGTGGGTGCGGTGCCCGACGAACCCGGAGAACCAGTCGACCACCCGTGCCTGGACCCGCTCGTCGAGCCGGTCCCAGATCCACGGCCGCGTCTCGTGCAGCGCGATCGCCACCGACGCCGCCTCGACCATCTGCTGCGAGCAGTCGGTCAGCGCGGGCCACGCCTCACCGCTGCCGGGGTCGGTCCCGGCCGCCAGCCCGGCGGCGTACCGCTCGATGAGCCGCGGGTCCACGTCGCCGCCCGCCCCCGCGATCCGGAACGCCGCCAGCAGGAAGGAGCGCGCGTATCCCTCCAGCCCGTCGGACACCACCCCTGACCAGCTGTTGCGTCCCGGCAGCCGGTACTGGGCGAAGCCGGGGGACGCGTACGGCAGCAGCCCGTCGAGCATCCGGTCCGCCACCGCCTCCCAGTGCGCGCGGGTCCAGCCGGTGCGGGGTGACCGCACGCGGTCGGTGGGGGGCAGCGTGAGGAAGGGTGGCAAGGTCACATCAGCTCCGGGGTGAGGTGTTGACCGCGATAGTAAGCGGTTACTAGATTGCGGCCAAGCGTTATTTCGAAAGGGGCCCGCCCATGACCGACGCAGGACCGGCCGACCTCCGCATCGGCGTCATCGGGCTGGGTCTGCGCGGCAGCCTCGCCGTCACCGCGCACCGGCCGGGCGCGGGAGCGCGCGTCACCGCGGTCGCGGACCTCGATCCGGCCGTCCGGGCCGGGGCGGCCGCCCGCTTCCCGGGCGCCCTCGTGACGGACGACCACCGCACGATCCTCGCCTCGGCCGCCATCGACGCCGTGCTGGTCCTCACGCCCGACCACACCCACGCCGACCTCGCCTGCGAGGCGCTGCGCGCCGGAAAGCCCGTCCTCGTCGAGAAGCCGCTGGACATCACCGTCGAGCGCTGCGACGAGATCCTGCGGACGGCGTACGAGACGGGCACCCGCCTGTACGTCGGCCACAACATGCGCCACATGCCCGTCGTCCGGCTCATGCGCGACCTCATCACCCGCGGGGACATCGGGGAGGTGAAGACCGTCTGGGTGCGCCACTTCGTCGGCCACGGCGGCGACTACTACTTCAAGGACTGGCACGCCGAGCGCCGCTGCACCACCGGCCTGCTCCTGCAGAAGGCCGCGCACGACCTCGACGTCCTGCACTGGCTCGCCGGCGGCTACACCCGCCAGGTGCAGGCGCTGGGCGACCTCATGGTCTACGGCGCGCTGGACGCCGACCGGCGGCCCCCCGGCGCGCCCAAGGCCGCCGGCTGGCTGGACGACGGCAACTGGCCGCCGCGCGCCCAGCGCGACCTCAATCCCGTGATCGACGTCGAGGACGTCTCCCTCGTCAACCTGCGCCTCGACAACGGCGTGCTCGCCGCGTACCAGCAGTGCCACTTCACCCCCGACTACTGGCGCAACTACACCGTCATCGGCGACGCCGGGCGGCTGGAGAACTTCGGCGACGGGCCGGGGGCTGTCGTGAAGGTCTGGAACGCGCGCCGCTCCGAGCACCGCCCGGAGGCCGACGCCGTGCACACCGTGCCCGATCGTGAGGACAACGCCTCGCACGGGGGCGCCGACCCGCTCCTCATCGACGAGTTCCTGCGCTTCGCCCGCGAGGGCGGCCCCACCGACACCTCGCCCGTCGCCGCCCGCATGGCGGTCGCCGCCGGAGCCCAGGCGACCGCGTCGCTGCGCGACGGCGGCACGCCGCGCACCGTGCTGCCGCCCGCCGCCGATCTGACGGCCTACTTCGCCGCGCACCAGGCACCGGACGGCAACTCCCGCTCCCCGCTTCCCGCTTGACGACCGATGTCGGGCGCTGGGATCATCCCCCACCGGGAACCAGGGGTACGAGTCCGGTCACGGTGCGTATGGGGGCGACGGGTATGCGGATGAGAGCAGTGGCGGACGCGGGGACGCTCGCGGCGGAACCGATCCCGGGCCTCAAGGGGCCGTGGGCGTTCGTCCTCATCGCGGTGGTCGTCATCGTGATCGCCGTGATCGCGGTGCTGCCCCTGATCATCGACGTCCGCCAGGCCACCGCGTGGCGCCGGCAGCTCACCGACGAGCTGATGAGCCAGGCGGCCACCAACAGCGAGGTCCGCGAACTGCTGCGCGACATGCGCGAACCGCGCGGCATCCGCGGTCTGACGCGCAGCATCATCGCCGTGCTGATCCTCGCCCTCGTCAGCTTCGCCCTGGCCGTCGCGATGCTCTCCTCGGGCGCGGACTCGGGCGACCTGCGCAAGACCATCGTCACGTCCCTGATGACGGTGCTCGCCACCGTCGCCGGCTTCTACTTCGGCTCGCTCGGCGCCCAGAACAGCGCCGACGACGCGACCCGCCGCGCCAACCGCACCCGCGCCCGTCCCGCGGACCCGTCCGGCCCCCAGACCGGCGACGACGTCCGCCCCCCGGCCCCGGAGCCGCCGGTCGCCCCGGACGCGAAGACGCCGGAGGCACCGGTCCCGGCCCCGCGCGGCCAGGACTACTGACCTTCTACTTGTGATGTCGGTGGTGGTGACAGGTCTTGATCCTCGCGGTATGCCGTTTTCATGAGGTATGCGCAAGGTGGTGGGTTGA
>NZ_JBEYJD010000090.1:0-19535 GCF_040636125.1 Streptomyces sp. NPDC006733
AGTTCACCGCCGCCCTCCAGGAGACGGGCGTGGACTGCGGCCCCGACGGGCCCGAGGCACTTCCCGGTTGATGCTCATGCTGGTGATGGCGTCAGGCCGCCGTGCGGGACGGACTGCGGATTGCCCTCAGGACACGAAGTACGCGTAGGCCTCGACGTAGTAGTCCGCGGGCGATCCGCACCAGACATACGCGTACGAGGCATCGGCCCAGTGGGAGGGCGAGTAGTGCCAGTAGTAGAGGGTGTGCGGACCGTCATGGTAGGCGCACTTGATTTCCACCTGGAACTTCCGGTCGGACGCACCAAGGCAGCGCGCCTTGGCACCCGGGTGGCCGGCGCTGCCGGTGATGGCGATGGGGTCCCAGCAAAAGGCGCCCCCGTCCTCCGCCTGCGCCGTAGGAACCGCCGCGATGCTTCCCCCCAGGGCGAGCACCATCGCGGCGAGGAACGTCACTACGTTCTTCTTCATCCTATTGAACCTTTCGAGTTGGATGTCATCGGTTTTCCACTGAACCCGTCTCGCCTCGTCACCGTCCCTCGTCGCAATGCGGCTTTGAGCGGCGGCCTTCGCTCGCGCCCTCGGATCGCAGTACCTCCCCCCGTGGCCAGGCCGCTTTCGGCTCCGGCTCGCAGCGCGCGGCCTGCCTCCGTTGGCCTCGGCCTATGAGCGGAGAGCGACGCTGTCGTAGGCAACGGCCCAGCCCTTGCCGATCGACGGACCGCTCTCCCTGCTCGCCGTCATCACGGGCTGCCAAGCGTCGGGCGGCAAAGAGACGTGCTCCATGTCGAGCTGCGCGTGGTCGAGCAGGGCCTGCCGAAGCGGCACCGGGCGGTGGGCGAAATCGGCGGATCGTGCGGTGCGTTCTACTGGCTGCTGTAGTCGGGGTCCGGCGGCGTACCGCCAATGCAGAAGTGTGCCTTGCGGGGGTTGGCCCCGGGGCTCTGCGGCGGGATCGCGGTGATGTCCCAGGGATTTCCCGACCGCGCACTCGAAGGGACGGGGACACACGGTCCGTAGGGGTTCTCCCACAGGGGGAAGTCGACGTTGGGGTCGGGTAGCCGGCTGAAGTTGACGAAGTTGCCCCGCATGACCGGCTTGGCGTATGCCTGGGCTTGGCCGTCCTTGTCGACCGACTGTCCGTTGTGGAAGAGATAGTGGTCCGGCATGTGGCTGGCGCGCAGCAGCGGCATTCCGCCGATGGTCCGAATCGAACCGTCGCTGCAAGCCTGGAAGTTGAGTTCCTGCCAGATCGGAGGCGCTTGTGCGAAGATCGAACTGCTGATGACTCCGCCGGTGTTGTTGAAGAACATGGAGTAGATTTCCGAGCCCAGCGCCACGACCGCAGGTGCCAACCGGGCGTCGCCCAGAAGGGTCTGCCGCCAGTCGGCCACATGAGCGGGCACATGGGTGTCGCCCAGCATCGTGCGGTAGCCGATGACCCCACCAGACACCTGCAAGGTAGAGACACAGGTGCCGTTGTCGGCGGGCGCGGTGTTGTCCGGATCGCCATTGGTTATCACTGGGGCTTTGCCGGCGTAGGAGTAGGCCCGTGCGAGCAGCACTCCGGTGTCATTGGTGGTGGAGGTCGTCACCCGGCCGTCGTGGTGGTTGGCGTCCTGCAGCGAGAGCGTGAGGTCGGGCCGGGAGATCCCGTAATCTGCCTCCACGGCACGGAAGGTGTCCATGACGAAGTCGGGCAGGTGGGTGTTGCTGGTGCGATGCTCGTACGTGACGAACTCACTGCCGGCGATTACCTTGCCGTCGGGCGCCTTGATGAAACCGACCGTTGTCCTGGATTTGATCTTGTACGAGTCCTCGTCCGTCTCGAACCACGTCGGCATGGTGGGAACAGTCGGGCGGAAGCGGGACGGGTTGCTGAAGTGCATCCACTGGGGGATGCTCCGTCCCGGCGGATGATCGACCGGGTTGGTGCCGGCGTCCATCACGTTCTGGTGCCACTGCTGCATCGCTGCCTTCGTCCGTGGCATGACGCAGGTGGGGTGTGGAGCTCCGGCGCAGGTGGGCAGGGTGACCAGGTCACCGGAAAGATTCCTGCCCCACGTATACAGCGCCTGCCGGCTTGACATGGCACCGCTGATCCACGAGGTGACCGTTGAGGGATCGAGATCCTGATCCTCGTCAAACATCGCGACGGAGTCGAGGGTGTGCTCGACGTAGGTGCCGGTCACCGCTTCCATGGCGACGGCGTCGAAGGCGATGTCGTCCTCGCCGCTGCCGTCCGAGGTAACGCTGGTGAGCGTCACCTTCGGCACTCCGTTGAACATGAAGATGCCGAGGGGTACCCAGCGGTTCTTTCCGCTGGGCTGCGACACAGTTTTGGACCGTATCCCCTGGGCGGTGTGGATGTCGTATTGCGCCTTCTTGGTCTGTGCGCCGTGGTCGGGTAGATGGACAAAGACGCGGGCTGCGGTGTCCATCGCGTGGCTGAGCGTCCAGGTGCCGGTGACCTTCATCTTGTCGGACGCGTTGCGGGTATGCGCGAACCAGAAGTGTCCCCCGAAACCGGCGCCCAGTTGATGGAAGTCGACTTTGGAGGGGAAATCCCCCACCGAGTCGGGAGCGAACGTCAACGTGAACGTTCCCGTGTTCGACCACGGCCGTTCGCATCCGGGACGGACCGAGGGCACATCGTCGGCCACATCATCGATGATCATTGCGTTGGCGGGCAGCCCGGTCTCGACGCAGTTGGGTGGATAGGCGATCCCGTCGTCCTGGTAGGCGTAACCGGGGCTGAAGCGCAGGAGCTCGTTCCCGCAGCTGTAACTGCAGTCCGCCTTCCACGAACTGGAGTTGTGGTACCAGCACTTGAGGTCGTACTGACCGGCTGCGTTGGTGTGTGCGCAGGGTCCCGCCGGCGCGTTCTCGACGCCCGGCGCGTTGGGTTTGTGGGAGCCGTCGGGGTCACAGTTGTTCGAGGCGTCGCAGAACTGGTTGACGGGAGGTTTCACGGCCTGGCGGTTGAGTACGGATGTAGTGGCGGTGCCGTTCCACCACGCGGCTCGAAATCCGGAGACGAGGTTGCCTGGCGATTCGAGGATCTCGACCGGATGGCCGGCCCAGCCGAGGACCTTCTCCGGGTAGGGCCAGTTCTGCGGTTTGGCTGCATCGGCGTAGCTGAGCTCCAGGAAGGCCGCCCGGTTCGCCGGGTAGCTCGGGTTGGCCGGATTGTTGGCCCAGCCAAGGCCCCACGGAGGTGACAGCGGATCGGTGCTGTCCTTCGGGTACAGCCCGGAGTTGTAGGCCCAGAGCGCATAAAACCAGTTCTCGATTTTCGAAGGGTCACCGTTGTTGATCTGCATCCCGGCTCGAGTCGTCTGGTTCCACTTGCCCTGCAGGATCCGCAGCCCCGCTGCGACGTTGGCCGCGAAGTCCAGGGCCACCGCCCGCTGGGTCTGATAGGGCAGAGCCGTCTCACCGGGTTTCTCGTGTCCGGCCATCCGCATGCCGTCGGTGACCTGGGTGACTCCGTATCCGCAGTCCGCCTCGTCCCAGTGGATGTCCCAGTCGTCTGCGGGGTTCGCGTCGTAGATTCTGCGCCCGTAGTAATTGCCGATGAGCGGGCTGCTGGTCACACCCGGCACCGCAATGCGCGATGCCTGCCACATATTCGACTCCTGGGCAGCGATCCCCAGGAGAATCTGCGCCGGCACATTGCCGCCGCCCTCCAGCGGGATCGAGGGGAACAGCCCCTGTGGGGAGTACGCGGGCATGCCCAGGTTCTTCCAGTTCGCCGGCCGCTGCACGGTCAGCAGCCCGCGCACCGCCTGGTCGGCCGCCCATTCCACCTGCCGTGGTTTCGGTTGCATGGCCTGATTGCGGGGGTCGTTGCGCGGAACGGAGCAGGTGCGCTCCTCCTCGACCGGGTTGCCCGCGTCGCCGCCGTGCACCGGACCGGACGACGTCTTCGTGGCCGGCCTCGCGGACCCACCGAGCTTGGGGTGGAGCGACGCCGAGGACACCGGGTCCGCGGGCGGCGATGAGCTGGGACTGAATGCGAGGGACAGGTGCTTGCCGGTGGCCAGGAACGACATGTCGATCCGGCCGGGCCGCTGCGGCACCCCCCGCTCGGAGTCGGCCCGCCCAGCCGGCCGCGAGGGCGCCGACAGCGCAGCGGTGGCCACTCCGAGCGTGGAGACGGACGCATCCTTCTCCACCGTCAGCCGCCGCACCGGACCGGGAAGGTCCGCGACCGTCTCCGGCTTCCCGGTGATGAAGACACGCCCGTCCCTGCCCGCCGTGACGCTTATCGCCGTCAGCGGGCCGTCGGCTAGCATCACGGCTTCGGCCGGGCCTGGAGCCCGATCGGAGGAGGCTCCCGCCACCCAGCGTACGAAGCCGCGGTCCCCCTTCTTGTCCATGAAGACGAGGCCATCATTGCTCGCGGCCTTGAGGTGGAAGGGAACCCCCCGTGCCGCAGCGATCGTCGTGCGGCGGCCGTTCGCCGCTACCCGCACCAGGCGGCCGTTGTCGGCAGCGGCGATCCCACCGGCATAGGGAACGGCGGAGGTGAGCTGGCCGGGCACGGTGACGGTCCCGGTCAGGGTGCCCCGGGCGGCGTCCACCGTAACGAGTTTGGTTTCAGCGCTCTTGCTGCCACCGTGGCGGGTCAAAACCGCCGTCTCCCCGGTGCCGCAGCCAGGACTGTAATAGGCGAGGGACGCTTGGGCCGCCAGCTTGGTCGTCCGGCCGTTGTCGAGATCGACAATGGCTGCGAAGCCACCGCGGTCGAACAGCTCAGGCTTGTTGAGGAACGAGCGCGGCCCATACACCACCACGGCCCGGCGCCCGGAAGCCGTCAGGCAAGCGTTGCCGACCCATTGGTCGGCGTCGAATCCGGGCTCGAAAAGGGTCGCCGCCGTGCGCCAGGTGTATCCATCGGCGGAGTCGGCCACCGCGACGTGGAACCCCTCGGCGTCACCCATCGTCGTCCAGGCGCGGTCCCGCGAGGTCCGCCAGTCCTTGCCCAACAATTCTGTGCGTCGCTCCGGGGCGACGGTGGCTCGCTCTGCGGCCGGTTCTTCCGGTTCGGCCGAGGGCCAGGGTGAGCCGGGGGCGGCTGGCGCAAAGCCAGGGCGGGCGAGGGCCGGGGAGGCGGCTCCCAGCGAGGTAAGCAAGGCGAGCACCGCCGACAGCGCGGCGGCTCGTCTGCCGTGATGTCGGCGTGTTCTTCGTCGGATGGGCATGTGCTCCTCCTCGCGGACAGGTCGCCGACACGGGGTCGGCGCGGTGGTGGCCGGACGGAAACGCCCCCCGTGCGGCGGATGACAGCTGCCGGCGTACGCCGGGCCGCCGCCATGTGTCGAACGCCGGAAGGTGAGGAGCCCGGCCGGCTGCGGTGAAGCCACGGTGGTGGGCAGGCCCGTCTGACCGCCCGCCACGCCGGCCCCGAAAGCCGCGGCTCCGGCCGTGTTGCGGCTCCGGTCATGCGCCTGCGGTCAGTCGCAGTTGGTCGCGTTACGGATTGCGTCGATGAGCGCCGTGCTCGATCCGGCGGACGTCTTCATGATCGCGTAGACCTTCCCGCAGCCGCCTCGTGCGCGGTAGACGGGACCTGCGTAGGACGTGAACCTGCCCGTGTCCTCGGCACAGCCGTCGGCGATCCAGTTCGAACACAGTTTCAGCTTCATCCACTTCGCGGAGCTTGTGTTGTTGTCGAAGATTGCGCAGGTCGGGTCGTTGTCAGGGGTGCCGCTGGGACTGGGGATGTAGTACGTGAAGAGCGTTCCGAGGCGATTGGACGGATCCGGGAGCCGATCGGCGTTCTCCAGGATGTACCCGCTGCCGCACACCACCGCGGCGGCCTTCGCCGCGACCGGATCCGCTGCGGCGATATGACGTGTGTTCGCACTCGCATGGGGGGCGATCTGCACGCCGGTCGGTGCGGCCGGCTCTGCGGCTTGAGCCTGCGGTATACCGATCCACGCGGTGATGAGGCCGGCGATGGTGAGGAAGGTGCGGACATTGCACCGGATGTTGGGCATGGTCGTACTCCCCGTGTGACGCGTTGCACTACCGGAACATCGAGCTACCTCGCTACTGGGACATCGAGCTGCCGTTGTCGCGGTGCATCAACCCCTTCGCTCTGGAACCGTGTCGCGCAATTCACCTCACGCGGTCCGACGGTGATCTGGAGAGCACCCCCGGCTCTGCACCGTGGCGGCATCGGCAATCGTGACCGTGGCCCCCGGCACCGGAGGCGCTCCATCTGGGTTCCCTCTTGGCAACTGTGGAGGGGCGGGCGCATTGTCCGAAAGGGCTGTCTGTACAGGACATTCAAGTCGGACAAAGATGTGGTCGCGTCAGGAAGGATCTGTCAGGGGGTGGTGACGTGGAAGCGCGGCCCAACGGGGCTGGTCGTAAGGCCCGGTTGGGGCGGCCGGAGCGGCTGGTGGATCCGGAGGCAGGTCCGGTGGAACGACTCGCCTGGGAGCTACGCCAGTTACGCGACCGATCCGGAGCGCCCAGCTACCGTGCGCTGGCAAAGGCGTCGCACTACTCCGCCAGCACGTTGGCGGAGGCGGCAAAGGGTGAGCGTCTGCCGTCCCTGGCCGTGGTGCTCGCCTACGTGCGGGTGTGCGGCGGTGAGCAGGCGGAGTGGGAGGCGCGCTGGCGGGCCGCTTCCCGCGCCATACAAACGCCATCCCCCGCCGAGGGCGGCGGGTCGGGCGGTACATCAGAATGCGGCCGGGTGCACGATCCCTACCTGGGGCTGACCGCGTTCGATGCTGGGGACGCTGATGTGTTCTTCGGCCGGTCGGAACTGGTGGAGGAACTGCTCGAGTGCGTGGGCCGCCACCGACTGACGGTGGTGGTCGGACCATCCGGCAGCGGCAAGTCGTCACTCCTACGGGCGGGAGTGCTTCCCCGGCTCGACGAACCGTGGCGCACCGTGCTGTTAATTCCGGGAGAGCACCCCGTGCAGGCACTGGCCCGAGCGGTGCCCGCCCCGGCCGGCCGTGGCGCGCACGGTCTGGTCCGGTCGGTGATGGGCGAACCCGCCGCGTTGCGGATCGCGTTGGCCACCTGGCTGGTGTCCCGGCCCCAGGAGCAGCGTCTGGTGCTGGTCATCGACCAGTTCGAGGAACTCTTCACGCTGTGCACGGACGACGCGGAGAGGGCTGCGTTCCTGGCCGCTCTGGCCGCTGCCGCCGCACCGACGACCAACGCGTCGGCGCCCCACGAGCACACTGCCGGGACCGGAGGCGACGAGGACTCCATCCGGATCGTCCTCAGCGTCCGCGCCGATTTCTACGACCGCTGCGCCGCCCATCCCGCCCTGGCCGAAGCCGTGCGGTTGGGCGCCCGCGTGCAGGTCGGTCCGCCCGGCCGGGCCGAGTTGCGGGACATCATCGCCGAACCCGCCGCTCGGGCGGGGGTGATGGTCGACCCCGACCTCCTGGCGGCCGTCGTCGCCGAGGCTGCCGACCAGCCGGGCGCCCTGCCCCTGCTCGCCCACGCGTTGCGCGAGGCGTGGACTCGGCGTCGCGGGAACGTGCTGCGCCTGACCGACTACCAGGCTACGGGTGGGGTGCGCGGAGCCGTCACCCAGACCGCCGAGACCATGTACACCCAGCTTCCCGCCGAGCATCAGCAGGTCATGCGCGCGCTGTTTCTCCGGCTGACCGCCCCCGGTGAGGGCACCGAGGACACCCGCCGCCGCTTGGCCCGTGCCGAACTCGAGGGCCTCGCCGACCCTGGGACCATCGATGACCTGCTGCACCGGCTGGCCTCGGCACGTCTGATCGTCCTCGCCGACGGTACCGTCGACGTCGCCCACGAGGCGGTCATCCGCGCTTGGCCCCGGCTGCGGCACTGGCTTGACAGCGACCGCGACTCCCTGCGGACGCGCCGCCGGCTGACCCGGGCCGCACTGACCTGGCACGAGCTGCACCGCGACGCCGGGGCGTTGTACCGGGGGGCGCAACTCGCCGACGCGCAAGGCTGGTCCCGCTCCGACAACGCGTCGCTGAATGAGCTGGAATCCGCTTTCCTCGCCACCAGCACGGCGGCGGACTGCGGACGGGGCCGCCGGCGCCGCACCACGATTGCCGCGCTGGCCGTGCTGACCGCGCTCTCGCTGGTCCTGGCAGTGATCGCGGTGGTCCAGCGAGAGCACTCCGACACTCAGCGCCGCATCGCGGTCTCCCAGGAGCGGGCCGCCCAGTCCCGGCAACTCCTCCAGGGGCAGCCCGAGGCCGCGGCGCTGGTGGCGCTGGAGGGCTATCGGGTGGCCCGGACCGCCGAGGCCCGCGGCAGTCTGGTGAGCGCCTCCAGCGCGTACTTTGCCAACCAGTTCACCGGCCACACCGATGATGTGACCGCCGTAGCCTACGCTCCCGACGGCCGCACCCTGGCCACCGGAAGCGCCGACCGCACCGTGAAACTGTGGGACACCGCCACCCACCGTGCCCTGGTCACTCTGATGGGCCACACGGCACTGGTCGCCGCAATTACCTTCAGTCCGGACGGACGTACCCTGGCCACCGCCGGCGCCGACCGGACCCTGCGCCTGTGGGACGTCGCGTCCCGCCGCACCACGAGCATCCTCATGGGCCACACCGGCGCCCTATGGGCGGCTGTCTTCTCACCCGACGGCCGTACCGTGGCGACCGCCGGCGCCGACCAGACGGCCCGGATCTGGGACGTGGCGTCCCATCGACTCCTGGCCAGCCTCACCGGACACAGCGGCTCCGTTCGGGCGGTGGCGTTCACTCCCGACGGCCGCACCCTGTTCACCGCAAGCGCCGACCGCACCGTGAAACTGTGGGACACCGCCACCCACCGGGTGTTGGCCACCCTGGCCGGCCACACCGGCACCGTCGGCGCACTCGCCATCAGCCCGGACGGCCGCACCCTGGCGACCGCCGGTGACGACGCCACCGTGCGACTATGGGACATCGCCTCGCGCGCCCCTGCCGCCGTCCTGCGAGGACACACCTTAGAAGTGAGCCAGGTCGCGTTCACCGGCGACGGCCGCACCCTGGCGACGATCGGTCACGACAGCACAGTCGCCCTGTGGGACGTGGCCGGACGGCGGAGGACGGCCGTGTTTCACGAAGCCAACGCCTCCCTTCCCACGCTGGCTCTGTCCCCGGACGGCCGCGAACTGGCCACTACCGCCGTCGGTCACCTCGTCCACGCGTGGGACCTCGGCACTCGTCGGACCACGGCCACATTCCCCCCGGCGGACGGCATCGCGACGGTCGCTGCTTACGCACCGGACGGCCGGGCAGTCGCCATCGGCCGGTCCGATGGCTCCGTAACTTCCTGGACCACCACGTCCCCCCGTCCCCTCGTGACCTTCACCGGTCACACGCAGGAGCTCATGTCCCTGGCGTACTCCCCGGACGGCCTCCTGCTGGCCACGGCCAGTGCCGATCGCACCGTACGGCTGTGGAACGTCGCGTCGGGCCGCCCGGTGGCCACCCTCGACGGCCACACGGGCCCCGTCTCCAGCGTCGCCTTCTCCCCGGACGGCCGCACCCTGGTCACCAGCAGCTACGACACGACGGTCCGTTTGTGGGACGTGGCAACCCACCGTTGCACCGGGGAACTCAAGGGTCATACCAGTCAGGTCTCCAAAGCCGTCTTCGCGCCCGGCGGCCGCACTGTGGCCAGTGCCGGGTTCGACCGGACGGTGCGGCTGTGGGACCCGGACACGCACCACCCCCTGGCCGTGCTGTCCGAGCACACGGGTGCCATCACGGCGCTGGCCTACTCCCCGGACGGCACCACCCTGGCGACGGGCGGCGACGACGCCACCGTGCGACTTTGGAGCACTACCCAGAACCAGACCTTCGCCACCCTCACCGGCCATACCAACTCCGTGCTCTCCGCCGCCTACAGCCGGGATGGCCGCACCCTGGCCAGCACAGACGCCGACGGCACGGTCCGCCTGTGGGACACAGGGACACGGCAGGCCACAGCCGTCCTCGTCGGCCACACCAGCTTGGTCAACACGTCGGCCTTCAGCCCCGACCGCAGCACCCTCCTCACCACAAGCCTGGACGGATCCGTACGGCTCTGGGACACCGACGCGGACCGGATCGCCGACGGCGTCTGCGAACTGAGCCGGGCCAACCACTGGCCCGAACTGCTCCCCAGCCCAGCCGTGGGTGACGTCTGCCGGTGACGGACCGCAGCACGGGACGTCGCCGGCGTTGATCAGCGCCGTCCAGCTCGGCCTGCTCCGTGACTCGACCAGGACACCGGCCGCCAACCACGTGGCCTGGGGCTCCGCCGTGCGCTTGGAGGACGGCAACGCGGAGCGAACCACCGCTGGTGACGTCGGTCACGGACAGAACGAGTGGGCAAGGAGTGCGACCGGACCAGAGCGGACGATTGGTGGTCGTCAGACCGCGGTCAAAGGTGGCTTCGCACGGGGGACCGCCCGGCGCGCACATCCGCGTGCGGACCGGACCTGTCACCAATCCGGCCGCGATGGCCAGAGAGTTCCGAGGATCCGATGACCACCGCGCTCACCCGAAAAGTCGCGGACTATACGGCCCGGTTGAGGGGCCTATCCGGTTCCTGATGGCAGGGCCGGGGGTCAAGAAGGACAGGAAGGTCTCTCTCCTCATCCGCGCACCGAGGCAGCGAGAGACCCTGTGGGCCTGTGAGCCGGCCTGCCGTCCCGCCGTCACCGTCGAGCCGCACGGCTCGTGCTTCCTGTGCCACGATCCGGTCACCCAGATTTCGGCTGTCACGGTCGGGTTCGTCGAGGTCTCCTCCGGGCCGGGCCGGCTCACCTACGCCGACGAGAAGTGCTTCGTCGCCTACCGGCTGCACCGGCTCGACGAACTCCCGAAGGACAGCGACGGGCAGCCCCGATACCGCGACCGCCAGCCCCGCCCACCTCGAGAGGATTCACGCGTCAGCTCATCTCGTCTGCCGGCTCGAGACAGTCCGCGGACGGTGTGCATGGCGGCTCCAGGAACGGATCCGCACAGGGCGCGGGCGCTGTGACGGGCAACGCGGGGGCCTGGCCGGGGTCGGAGAACAGGGCATACATGAGAGCTCCAGGACAGCGGAGGGGCACGGGGGCCGGATGCTGCACACGCCATCCGGCGAGGGCATCGTTCCCGGCCTGCGCCGTCCCATGCCGCCGCGCCCACACCTCGTTACCCCCGGACACGAGCGAGGTTTGACGCCGCAGCTGTGCGTCTACACCGATCACGGATGTGTGCCGCTGCTGAAGCCGAGGTCCAGGCACCGCGCGATAGGCCGGCGCGCCATAGGCCAGCAGCGTCTCTCACGGTGCTCGCTTGGCCGGTTCGGGCGTGTTGCGTTGGGCGCGGCGGGGTAGGGCGTCGGCAGCCAGCCGACGCGGTGGGGGAGGCAGCGGGTGGGGAAGGCAAGCCGTGGCAAGCGGTTACGCAGTAGGGATGTAGCGGGGCAGTGGACTGCTGCCGGTGCGGCGCGGGCGGCGCACCGGATGCGGGGGCAGTCGTTGGAGTGTCTGCGGGGCAATCCGTTGATCCCGATGATGCTCGCCTCCAACATCGACAATGTCCTCACGGAAATGCGCAGTGTCCTGCTCCAGGGTGCTTCCGCGGATGTGGCCGTCAGCACTGAGGAGCTGGAATGGGACATGGCGCTGGCGATGACGTTGGGCAAGCAGGGGTTCAAGCCGCCTTGGCCGCATGCTCCGCGGGACGCCGCCGCTTGGCAGGTGCGCCAGATCGGGAAACTGTTGCGGCAGGCGGAAGTGTTTGTCATCTCCCCGGCTGCGCACGCTGCGGTGGCGGCCGCGGCTGCCACTTTGGAGCCGGACGACGTGAGCACGCTGGACCGTGATCGCGACATCCTCGTGCCGACCGGGCTGTTGGTGCTCCCCGAACCGCTGGTGGTTGTCAACCGGACCGGAACGCTATCCGACACGTTGGCCTACGGATGGCAGTTCGTCACCCAGCATCAGATCCTGCCGACCGCCCAGTCTGCCGGGGTGCAGGTGACGACGTTCATGGATCGGGACGGGCCCGTGCAGCCGGCCGAGTGGCGTGCCCTGGTCTCCCAGGCCCGCGCGACCGGGACCCCGCTGCCCCCGCTTGTTCCGGACGGCATGTACGGGATGCGGGGCGATGCGTGCATGGCCGAGGAGAGCACCGAGACGCTGGCGCACTTGTCCGAGCAGCACCGTGAACTGCAGAGGGCCCTCACGCAGGCTGCCCAGTGGCGTTCGGAGCCTGTCCCTGACATGGGGGAGTGGGACGGCCGTCGCGTGGAGGACCCGTATGACGACTTCGTAGGCCGCTACATGTTCGCGTTCTGGCGGCTTATGAGCCAGGGGATCACCACCGCTGACCGGCCACGGAACCCAGGCCCAGCCGCTAAGGCCGGCGACCTGGACAGAGGCGTCGCGGATCCCGACGTCCGCGTCATCCGGATCGCCGCGCCCTCCCCGCGGCCGACGGACGGACCGGGCGAGACGAAGGCACGCGTCTATCACCACCGGTGGCCTGTGCGGATGCACAAGGTCCGCCAGTGGTATCCCAGCCGGCAAGAGCACCGAGTGATCTGGCGCGGCCCGTACATCAAGGGACCTGCCGACGCACCCTTGATGGTGGGCGAGAAGGCGTACGTCGTGGGCTTATAGACCGGCCGTTCCGCCCTGCTCCACCAAGCCCGCACGGGGCGGTAGGGCTACGGGGTCGGTCCTAGCGTCGTGATACGCCCTGCTCAGGCATGGGATTCGTGTGATGAAACCGTTGTGATGCGGGACGGCGTGTTTCGGTCTGGTGCCCATCCCCGTGCGTTTAGGGTCGGCGGTGAGCAGTCACAAGATTTCGTCTCGGCAGATGCATAAGGCGGATCACGGGTCGGTGCGGCACCGCAAGAAGTGCGAGCTGGTCGAGTGGGTCCTTGAACCGGAGGAGATCGGGCGCGCCGACGAGACGTCGGACGGCACGCTGGTGGAGATCGCCGCTGACGAGCTGGCCGCGATGCCGATGCCGACCGCGAAGCCCATCGAGATCAGCGGGAGCCTCGACATGGCGAGCGTGCTGGCCACGCAGTACAACACCCCTTAGGTGCCGCAGCCCAGCTCCGGCGGCGGCAAGCCCTACGTACTGATGCGCCAGACGCTCGCCCGGTCGGGGAAGGCCGCCGTGGGCAAGGTGGCGCTGCACAACAAGGAACAGCTTGTCCTGATCCACGCGTACGAGGACGTGCTGATCGCCCACACCCTGCACTGGCCCGACGAGATGAAGTCCCCCGCCGAGGCCGCGCCCACCGCGAAGGTGCAGCTCGCCGACCACGAGATCGAGGCCGCCATCGCCCTGATCGACGCGCTGGGCGAGGCGGACCTCGACACCTACGAGGACCAGTACACCGCCGCGGTGGCGGACCTGATGCACACCAAGGTCGAAGGCGCTGCCCTCGCCTCGGCCAAACCATCCCTACGCCACCCGGGCCTCCGAGGCAGCCCCGGCCGCGGGTCCTGGAGACCCGCGGTTCGGACCTCCCGGCTACCGCACCGGCTCGCTCCGGTCGGGCGGTGAGCCGGTGCGCGGCGGGACCTGTGCCGGCGGCGCCTACGGCCGCAGCTGGGCCGCGAGTGCCTCGGCGATCTTCCTGAGCGGCTCGCCGGTTAGGGCCGGGTCCGCCTTGGTAACGGTCGATCCTTGGGAGACCACGAGCGCCAAGTCGCCCTTGCCCACCACCGCCACGCGTGCGACGGCGGCCGTGCCCCGGCCCGGGGTGACCCTACTCTGGCCGATCCCGGGCTCGTCCTTGGAGAACGCCATCACCTCATCGGCGCTGAGGTTGCCGAGGGAGGCGATCTGCGGCAGCGCCAGGTTCACCGCCACGCCGCCCTCGGAAACGGCCACCAGGTCGATCTCCATCGGGGCATCCGACGCCGTGAAGTGGCAGACCACGGACGCGTTGGGCGGGACGGCAGGGGCGGAGGGGAGCCCGGACGGCGTGGGCTGTCCGCTGGGCCAAGCCTGGGCCGGCCGACCCGGGTTGACCGTCCCCTGAGCCGCGCGGCCCCCGCCGAACGCCGCCGGAGTGACGGCCCGTTCGACACCGGCAACCTTCAGCGCCGCCGCCAGGTCTAGGCCGAACGGGCAGGCCGACGAACTCGTCAGCTGCCTCGCCGTCGAGGCGACCCGGTCGTAGGACAGCCGCTCACCGTCCGAGGCAGCCCCGTCAGAACTGCCGGACGAGGAACAAGCGCTGCCACCAAGGGCGACGCCGGCCGCTCCGGCGAGGGCGAGGACGCGGCGGTACGTGGCTGCTGTGCGATCAGCTGTCATTCGGTCAGCTTAGTCCTGCGACCGCATCTGCCTGACGGAGCAGCGCACTGACCGACGCACGTTGGGTCATCTGCGGAGGGGAGCGAGCTGCCCAATGTTCCATCGGAGACCGCGCGCGGAACCGCGCGGGCACCAATCGGGCCTCGAGTCTTGTCCGCAATGCGCGCGGACTGTGGCAGCCGCGCCCTGACGGTCCCCAACATCACCCTGCTGCGTTCCGTGGACGAGAATCTGTTTCGGTAGTTCCCGACCACCGCCGGTGGCGGACATGCTGACGGCGGGCCTCTCCCGGGGATCTGGGCATGTGCGTCTCGCATGCGGGGGCTGGTGCAGGTGCGGATCTCACTCCTTGTGGCGCGGGGGTGGCTGCGGACAGGACGGGAGTGTGCTGGGGCCGGGGGTGAGGCGCGCAACGGACTTTCACCCAAGGCCGGGTAGTTAAGGCATCCACTCTGGTAGCAGGCGTGTTGGCGGTGGCTTTGACGCCGGAGGGAACGACGGCGGCGGAGCACCGTTGGAGCAGGTAGTCCGCCAACTCTTCTGCCACGCACGGAGCTCCGTTGCCTGTACGTCATTGTGCCCTGCCCCCTGGCCTGACGACCGTCACCCGCGAGTTCACGGTGGCCGGGGGACGGTTCGCTCCGGGCCACTTGGGCGAGCTGACCCAGGTGCTGCCGTTCGATCTCGTCGACGCCGTCCTGAAAGAGACGTTGAGCGTGCAACGCCGACTTCGGGAGCTGCCTTCTCGCGTGGGCGCCCACTTCGTGCTCGCGATGTGTCTGTTCCCGGAGGTCGGCTACCGGCTGATGTGGCAGAAGCTGACCGCAGCCCTGACAGGGGCAGGGCTGGAGATCGCGTGGCCGACTGCGAAGGCCCTGCGCGACCTGCGCCGCCGGGTCGGTGCCGCGCCGACACGGCACCTTTTCGACATTCTGGCCGGGGCGCTGGCCCGGCCGACGACCCGCGGCGTGCGGTTCGGGCCCTTCCGTACCGTCTCCTTCGACGGCTGCAGCTCCATCAAGGTCCCCCAGAGCGACCGAAACTTGGACCGGTTCGGACCACAAAACCGCGGCGGCTACCCGATGGCTCCCTCGGCGCGGGCGCGCTCTCCTGGCCGTCTCCCCGGCTGCGGCTTTCTGGTTCGGCGGCCCGCAACGCTGCACTTCGGTCCGCGGTGGCACCGGGGCGCGGGAGGCGCGAGGCGCGGGGTGGCTGCGGTCCGCGGGCGAGCGATGTGGTGCGGCCATCGCGGCTACCCATGGTCGATACCGTCCCCTTCGCGGAAGCGGCGGCGGGGGAGCGGGGTCGGCCTGGGGCGGGCCTGCTTTGCCGCGCGGGTGCGGGGTTTTCCGTGCCGCCGGCAGTGGGGGTGTCGGTGGCCAGGTCCAGGGGTGCCGTGAGGATGGGGCGTCCCGACTCTGGCTGCGGCCCCGATGTCCGTTCCGGGTGAGCTGGGTTCGCTGTGCGGGGGCTCGACGGGCGGGCTGTGGTTGGGCCAAGCGGTGCGGTGTTGCGAGGTGATGCCATGCTCAGCCCAACTGCCGCCGCCATCGCTGGGCAACGTGCGGGCCGTACGGATCAATGGGTCAACCGGGCGGTGACGGAGGTACGTAGGCGTACACGTTTGCGTACGTATCTCGCACGGTTCGAAGGCGCGGGTGGCCCCGACGACAGGCAACACGTCGCGCTGCCGGTAGGACTTATCACCCGTACCGGTGGCCAGAGTGGACCGCGCGATCCCGCGCCGCCAGCATGGCCCCTCGGGCTCCGCACGGCGCCCCCAGGCCCCCAGGGGCCGGCGAGATCACCCTCTTCGTGGAGAACCTCAATGTTTCAAGGCTTCCGAAGCTTCCTGCTGCGCGGCAACGTGGTCGACCTGGCAGTCGGCATCGTCATCGGCGCCGCCTTCACCGCCGTGGTCACCGGACTGGTCACCGCGTTCTTGACACCCCTGGTCGGCCTCGCCACCGGCGCGGTCGGTGACTACAGCAAGCAGTCGTTCACCGTCGCGAAAACCACCTTTCCCTACGGCGGCTTCCTCAACGCGCTCATCAGCTTCGTCCTGATCAGCGCCGTCATCTACTTCGCTGTGGTCCTGCCCGTCACCAGGTTGCAGGCCCGCTTCGAAGCGCCCAAGGACCAGCCTTCCACCATCTGCTGCCCGGACTGCCTGAGCACCATCCCCGCAGCAGCCGTGCGCTGTGCCCACTGCACCACCGACCTGGCCGGCCGGACCGGCTTCCCTTCTCAGGCCCTGCAGTCGAGCTGACCGCTCCAGGTACTTCGGCCGCCACCGTGTCCTCGGGCGCGCACCGCCTGCTCCCGGATGCTTGCGGTGTCTGGTGTGGACCGTCGAGGCATCGATTCGGCAGGCCGACGAGAGACCCGGTTTGGCTACTGCCGGCGGGGCGGGTCGGTGACGACCGCGTCCTTGCCGAGTTCCGTGATCATGGCGACGACTTGATCGCGGGAATTGAAGCCGAGCTTGGAGAAGATGTTCTCGATGTGGGTGTCGGCTGTGCGCTTCGAGATGACCAGGCGCTTGGCGATGTCGCGGTTGCTCAATCCGTCCGCGAGGAGTTGGGCGACTTCGCGTTCTCTGGGAGTGAGCGGCCCCAGAGGGCTGCCGTCGACGGTGCGGAAGGCGAGTACGTGCTTGAGCCGCGAGTTCTCGCCGGCCGCATCGACCAGTTCGGCCAGCTCGTGGGGGGACGTTCCGCGCCGTGGGCGTAGAGCTGGGTGAAGCGCTCGGCGCCGAGCGCAGCCATCAAATCGTTCTCGGTGGCCGCATGCAAGCTGTTCAATCCGCTCTCGCCCCATAGGAGCGCGCCGACCTGGCGCCAGAGGGCTCCCGCTCCGCCCAACAGGGCTGTGGCCAGCTCGTACTCGCCTTTGCCGCAGAGCACCCAGGACAAGTATTCCGCAGAGACCGCGGCACTCATGGTGTCGCCTTGTTCCAGTGCGTCGAGCAGAACGGTCCGGCCGAGATCCCGGGCGGGGTTCAGCTCGCCCGATGACCATGGGCACAGCACCTTCATCGCCAGCAGGTAGCTGCGCAGACATCGCTCCTGGGGCATATGGGCCAGCTCCTGCGGGCCCGTGTCCACTTCGGCGAGCGCTTTTGCCTGCTCGCCGTGGGCGGCGAGCAGGGCCGAGCTCTGGCAGTAGGAGGCCACGAGGGCGAACTGGTCGTGGGTCGCGCGCAGGAGTTCGCGTGTGTGCGCGTAGGCGTCCATCGCGCGCGGCACGTCCTGGCCCCACAAGGTGATGGCGAATACCTCGTTCGCCGGCACGCGGCCTCGTAGGAAGTCGTCGTCCAGCAGTTCCGCGACTTCACCGCAGCGGCGATGCAGCTCAAAGGCCGCGCGATCGCCCTGCACCATGCCGTAGTAGGTGCCGTGCCACAGCGCGAGGCCGTGCTCGATCGTCCTTGGCTGCTCTGCTTGGAGGGCCTTGTTGATCCACCGCCGGGCTTCGGTGAGTCGGCTCTTGCTCTGCCAGAGCCCGGCGAGGCCGTTGACCAGCTGCAGCGCAGCCTCATCGCCTGGGTGTTGGGTGGCGAACTCCATGGCGACACGAAAGTTGTCCAGGTTGATGGCGAGTTGCTCGCTCCACTCGCTCTGCCGGTCTCCGAACCATTCCTGGCGCGCTTGTACCGCCATGCGCAGGAAGAATTCCTGGTGGCGTCGTGCGTAAGTCTCACTGTGGCTGGTGGACTCCAGGGCGTCGGCGCCGAACTCGCGGATCGTGTCCAGCATCCGGTAGCGGGGGGCCAGCCGCAGCTTCCAGACACTGCACCACCGACTTGTCCACCAGCGAGCCCAGCGTCTCCACCACGTCGAACCCTTCGAGGGCGTCCCCTCGGCAGACGTCCTCCACCGCCGCGAGCGGAAATCCCCCGGCGAACACCGACAGCCGGGCCCACAGTTCCTGCTCGGCCTGGTCGCACAGGTCATAGCTCCAGGCGATGGCAGCGCGCAGCGTCTGATGTCGAGTTTGTGCGGACCGAGCGCCTGCCAACGTCTGGAACCGATTGTCAAGGCGTCGCAGGATCAGCTCCAGCGGCATCGTACGCAGCCGCGCCGCGGCCAGCTCGATCGCGAGCGGGATGCCGTCCAGGCGGCGACACAGAGCCAGGACTTCCGCGCGGTTGTCGTCGCACAGTGCGAAAGAAGGGCTGGCTGCTCGGGCGCGGGCGGCGAACAGCTTCAGCGTGTCGTTGTTCGTCTCGTCGCAGCCGGCGTCCGGTTGGGGCATGGGTCCGATGGGCAGCACGAACTCACCGGCCAGTGCCACGGACTGTCGGCTGGTCAGGAGTAGTACCAGCTCGGCCGTGTGCCCAAGCAGGATCGCAGCGAAAGCGGCAATGGCATCGACCAGGTGTTCGCAGGTGTCGAGAACCAGCAGGGCCCGCCCGGCAGAGAAGTATTCGATCACCTGGTCGATCGGTTCCATGCCGGCCGCCTCGGGCAGACTCATCGCGGCGGCCACGGTGTTCGGCAGGAACTCCGCGTTCCTCAAGCCGCTGAGTTCGACGATGCCGACGCCGCCGGGGAAGTCGTCGTCCAGGTCCCGCATTGCCTGCAGGGCGATGCGCGTCTTGCCCACACCACCAGGCCCGGTGAGAGTGACCACGCGCGCCTGGTCCACCGCCGAGCGGACCATCGCCAGTTCCTGCGTGCGTCCGATGAACGGCGTAGCCCCGTAGTGGAACCCGGTGCGCGCCCAGCCCCACGGTGAATTCTCGCTGCGTTGTGTCACGGCTACAGATTGTGCACGGGCCGAGGCCTCTGCGAGCGAGTTCTGCCGAAACGCATGGATCACCGCACTACGTGTGCTGCCATCCCGCCAGGCGAGATCCCCCGGTTGATCCTGCTGGCCTACGTCACGCGCTCGCGCGGTTCGTCCAGAATCTGCGGGACGCCCCTCCGATCGGATCCCTCCAGGTTTTCGATGTCCCGTTCCAAACGGAGCAAACCCAACGAAACGCATGGCTCACCGGGTCACTCGTCGCCCAGTACCTCAATATCGTCCGGGCTGGCGGCCCATCCGACGCCACCGCCGATCGGGCGCACGTAAACCTCGGTGATGGGGTGGCAGCCCCGGAACGGGCTGGGCCGCTAGAGATCTTTAAGGGTGTGCGTTGCGTGGGGTCGTGACGGCTGTCGTGGGCCGCGCTATGCCGGAGGGATGAGGTATCCCGATGGTGGAGGGCTGACGGCTCACGAGCGGGTTCGGCGTGAGCGGGTCAGGTTG
>NZ_JBEYJD010000091.1:0-19229 GCF_040636125.1 Streptomyces sp. NPDC006733
GCCGAGTACAGCGACCCGCAGACCTGGTGCAACCCGCCGGGGCGCGGGCTGAACCACGTCACGTGGTGCGGGCCCGGCGTCGAGATCGCTCAGCGCGGGACGCCTCAGGCGTCGCCGCCCGCGGCGCCGGGGTCGGCCGCCGCCACGTCGAGCAGCTGGTAGCGGTCCACCGCCTGCTTCAGCACCGAACGGTCGACCTTGCCGTCACGGGCGAGCTCGGTGAGCACCGCCAGGACGATCGACTGCGCGTCGATGTGGAAGAAGCGACGGGCCGCGCCACGGGTGTCGGCGAAGCCGAAACCGTCGGCGCCCAGCGACTGGTACGTGCCCGGAACCCAGCGCGAGATCTGGTCCGGAACCGCGCGCATCCAGTCCGAGACCGCCACGAACGGTCCCTGCACACCGGCGAGCTTGCTCGTGATGTACGGGACGCGCTGGTCCTCCTCGGGGTGGAGCAGGTTGTGCTCCTCCACCGCGATGGCGTCGCGCCGCAGCTCGTTCCACGACGTGGCCGACCAGACGTCCGCCTTGACGCCCCACTCGGCCGCGAGGATCCGCTGCGCCTCGACGGCCCACGGGACCGCCACGCCGGACGCCAGGATCTGCGCCGGGATGGTGCCCTCGGTGCCCGGCGCGTACCGGTACAGGCCCTTGAGGATGCCCTCGGCGTCCACGTCGGCCGGCTCGGCCGGGTGCTGGATCGGCTCGTTGTAGACGGTCAGGTAGTAGAAGACGTCCTCGGCGTTCTCGCCGTACATCCTCCGCAGACCGTCCTGCATGATGTGCGCGAGCTCGAAGCCGAACGCCGGGTCGTACGCGACGACGGCCGGGTTGGTCGAGGCGAGCAGCTGCGAGTGGCCGTCCGCGTGCTGCAGGCCCTCACCCGTGAGGGTGGTGCGGCCCGCGGTCGCGCCGAGCACGAAGCCGCGCGCCAGCTGGTCCGCCATCTGCCAGAACTGGTCACCCGTGCGCTGGAACCCGAACATCGAGTAGAAGACGTAGACCGGGATCATCGGCTCGCCGTGCGTCGCGTAGGCGGAGCCCGCCGCGATCAGCGAGGCCGTACAGCCCGCCTCGGAGATGCCGTCGTGCAGCATCTGGCCGGTCGGCGACTCCTTGTACGCGAGGAGCAGCTCACGGTCGACGGACTCGTACTGCTGGCCCAGCGGGTTGTAGATCTTCGCCGACGGGAAGAACGCGTCCATGCCGAAGGTGCGGTACTCGTCGGGGGCGATCAGCACGAAGCGCTTGCCGATCTCCTTGTCCCGCATGAGCTCCTTGAGGATGCGGACGAACGCCATGGTCGTGGCGATCGACTGCTGGCCCGAGCCCTTCTTGGCGGGCGCGTACGCCTTGTCGCCCGGCAGCTGCAGCGGCTTCGCGCGCACCACACGGGTCGGCACGTAGCCGCCGCACGCCTTGCGGTGGTCGTGCATGTACTGGATCTCTTCGGAGTCGCGACCCGGGTGGTAGTACGGCGGGTAGCCCTCGTCGAGCTGCTTGTCCGTGATCGGGATGTGCAGCCGGTCGCGGAAGCGCTTGAGGTCCTCGGTCGTGAGCTTCTTCATCTGGTGGGTCGCGTTGCGGCCCTCGAAGTTCGGCCCGAGCGTCCAGCCCTTGATGGTCTGGGCGAGGATCACCGTCGGCTGGCCCTTGTGGGCCTTGGCCGCCGCGTACGCCGCGTAGACCTTCTTGTGGTCGTGACCGCCGCGGCCGAGGTGCAGGATCTGCTCGTCGGTCATGTTCTCGACCATCTTGCGCAGCCGCTGGTCGTCACCGAAGAAGTGCTCGCGGATGTAGCCGCCGGTCTCGGTGGCGTACGTCTGGAACTGACCGTCCGGCGTGGTGTTCATCTTGTTGACCAGCAGGCCGTCGCGGTCCTGGGCGAGCAGCGGGTCCCAGCTGCGGTCCCAGATCAGCTTGATGACGTTCCAGCCGGCACCGCGGAACTGGGACTCCAGCTCCTGGATGATCTTGCCGTTGCCGCGCACCGGCCCGTCGAGGCGCTGCAGGTTGCAGTTGACGACGAAGGTCAGGTTGTCCAGGCCCTCACGGGCGGCGATCGACAGCTGGCCGAGCGACTCCGGCTCGTCCATCTCCCCGTCGCCCAGATACGCCCATACGTGCGACTTGGAGGTGTCGGCGATGCCGCGCGCCTCCATGTAGCGGTTCATCCGCGCCTGGTAGATCGCGCCGAGCGGGCCGAGGCCCATCGAGACGGTCGGGAACTCCCAGAAGTCCGGCATCAGCCGCGGGTGCGGGTAGCTGGACAGGCCGTACGGCGCCTTCGACTTCTCCTGGCGGAACGCGTCGAGCTGCTGCTCGGAGAGCCGGTCCAGAAGGAAGGCGCGGGCGTAGATGCCCGGGGAGGCGTGCCCCTGGAAGAAGATCTGGTCGCCGCCGTCGCCCTCGTCCTTGCCCCGGAAGAAGTGGTTGAAGCCCACGTCGTAGAGGGAGGCGGAAGAGGCGAACGTGGCGATGTGGCCGCCGACGCCGATCCCGGGGCGCTGTGCGCGCGACACCATGACCGCCGCGTTCCAGCGGGTCGCGTTCAGGACCTTGCGCTCGATCTCCTCGTTGCCGGGGAAGAAGGGCTCGTCCTTGGTCGCGATGGTGTTGATGTAGTCCGTGCTGCGCATCTCGGGCACCGCGACACGCTTCTCGCGGGCGCGTTCGATGAGGCGGAGCATGAGGTAGCGGGCACGCTCACGGCCGCGTTCGTCGATAGCCGCGTCGAGCGAGTCGAGCCATTCCGCCGTTTCCTCGGGATCAAAGTCCGGGACCTGGCTGGGAAGGCCGCCAATGATGATCGGGTTGCGATCGGATCCGGAAGCCACGCTGTTCCTTCGCTACTAGGTCTTGCTCTGCTGGGTCGCGCCGCCTCCATCGTGTACCGCGTCGCCAGAAACGTCATCTCTACTGAGCGGTAACTGCCACTCCGTGAGACGGAGAGGAGTGGTCGGCAGCCCCCTGGGGGTCCCCCCGGCCGGAGGTTGGGGGAGGCCAAATCGCAACTCTACGCCCACTCGGACGTACGACCGACCCCAGACTTCATTCGTGCACAACCCCGGCAAAGCGGCGTGATCTACGTCACGATTGGGCAGGCGGCTTGCGGTGACACGTCACCGTTTAGGCGGTCTCGGCGGCCGGGTACTTGCGCGATCCGCCGCGTCCGTGTGGACTACCGCCAATAACCCCGCACAGGCGCGGGGATTTTCCCCCCATGACAGGAGGCAAAGCGTGAGCGCGACCGCGGACCACGCGGAGGACCGGACCAACCCGGCTAGCCGGCTTGGATTCGAACCCGGACAGGTGGTCCAGGAACTCGGGTACGACGACGACTGCGACCAGGAGCTCCGAGAAGGTATCGAGGAGCTCACGGGCGAAGAGCTCGCCGATGAGGACTACGACGACGTGCCCGACGCCGTCCTGCTGTGGTTCAGGGAGGACGACGGCGACCTCACCGACACCTTGGTCGACGCCACGTCGACGATCGACGACGGCGCCCCGATCTGGCTGATGACCCCCAAGACGGGCCGTGAGGGCCACGTCGAACCGAGCGAGATCGGCGAGGCCGCCCAGACCGCGGGCCTGGCTCAGACCAGCACGGTCAACGCCGCCAAGGACTGGTCGGGCAGCCGCCTGGTCACCCCGAAGACGGCCAGGGCCGCCAAGCGGTAGCCCTACCGGACCCTGCGCCGTGCCCCCGCCGACTCCGGTCGCCGGGGGCACGGCGCGTTCCGGCGCCCTTCGCGGGTGCCGGGTGCGTTTGGCCGCGCGCGTGGGTGACAGACTGTCCGTGACCTTTCCGGTACCGAGACGAGGATGTGCCCGCATGGCGATCGAGGTCGGCAGCAAGGCCCCGGACTTCGAGCTGAAGAACCAGCACGGCCAGACCGTGCGGCTCTCCGACTTCCGCGGCGAGAAGAACGTCGTCCTGCTCTTCTACCCCTACGCGTTCACCGGGGTCTGCACCGGCGAGCTCTGCGCCCTGCGCGACGAGCTGCCGACGTTCCAGAACGACGACGTCCAACTCCTCGCCGTCTCCAACGACGCGCCCTTCTCGCTGCGCGTCTTCGCCGAGCAGGAGGGCCTCGGCTACCCGCTGCTCTCCGACTTCTGGCCGCACGGCGAGGCCTCCCGCGCCTACGGCGTCTTCGACGAGGAGAAGGGCTGCGCGGTCCGCGGCACCTTCGTCATCGACAAGGACGGCGTCGTCCGCTGGACCGTCGTGAACGGCCTTCCGGACGCCCGGGACCTCAATGACTACGCAAAGGCCCTCGAAGACCTGTAGTCCGGGGGAACCGCTCACTAAGCTCAACGCGTTGATCTGTGTACGCACGACGGGGGCGAGGGTTCTACCTGATACCCCACGACCGTATGGGAGGGACTCGTGGGAGTCAGCCTCAGCAAGGGTGGCAACGTCTCACTGACGAAGGAGGCGCCGAATCTCACGGCCGTCATCGTCGCTCTGGGATGGGACGCACGCACCACCACAGGCGCCGATTTCGACCTGGACGCGAGCGCGCTGCTGGCCAGCCCCGAGGGCAAGGTCATCTCCGACGCGCACTTCGTCTTCTTCAACAACCTCAAGAGCCCGGACGGCTCGGTCGAGCACCTCGGTGACAACCTCACCGGCTCGGGCGACGGGGACGACGAGGTCATCAAGGTGAACCTGGCCGGTGTGCCGGCCGATGTCGCCAAGATCGTCTTCCCGGTCTCGATCTACGAGGCCGAGAGCCGCCAGCAGAGCTTCGGCCAGGTCCGCAACGCGTACATCCGCGTCGTGAACCAGGCCGACAACAACGAACTGGCGCGCTACGACCTCACCGAGGACGCCTCGACCGAGACCGCCATGGTCTTCGGTGAGCTCTACCGCAACGGCGCGGAGTGGAAGTTCCGCGCCATCGGCCAGGGCTACGCCTCCGGACTGCGCGGCATCGCGCAGGACTTCGGCGTCAACGTCTGACCCGTCCGCGGCGCCGCACACCCGGCAGGGCGTGCGGCGCCGCGCACGTACCGACCTCAGCACGCACGGGGAGGAAGCGAAAACCATGGGCGTCACGCTCGCCAAGGGGGGCAATGTCTCCCTCAGCAAGGCCGCACCGAATCTCACCCAGGTGATGATCGGTCTCGGCTGGGACGCGCGCTCCACCACAGGAGCGCCGTTCGACCTCGACGCCAGCGCCCTGCTGTGCGCCAACGGCCGGGTACTCAGCGACGAACACTTCGTCTTCTACAACAACCTCAAGAGCCCCGAGGGCTCCGTCGAGCACACCGGGGACAACCTCACCGGTGAGGGCGAGGGCGACGACGAGGAGATCCTCGTCGACCTCGGCAAGGTCCCCGAGCGCGTCGACAAGGTCGTCTTCCCCGTCTCCATCCACGAGGCCGACAGCCGCGGCCAGACCTTCGGCCAGGTCAGCAACGCCTACATCCGCGTGGTCAACCAGTACGACCAGGCCGAGTTGGCCCGCTACGACCTCTCGGAAGACGCCTCCAGCGAAACCGCAATGATCTTCGGAGAGCTCTACCGCTACAACGGCGAGTGGAAATTCCGTGCCGTAGGCCAGGGGTACGCGTCAGGACTGCGAGGCATCGCCCTGGACTTCGGGGTCAACGTTTCTTGACCTCGCCCCGCCGTGACCGACCGGGATCCCCACCCTCGCGGGTGGGGGCTTCCTGCTTCCTCCGTCCCTGAACGGGGCGGGTCGCGTTCCGCGCCGCCGAAGTCCGGGTCTCCCCGCCTCCGCCGGTCCTACCGGAGCTCCACAGGCGTATCGGCCGGCGGCCCGCCGGTCCGTGTTCGGTGCGATGCCGACTCAAACGGCCGGTGGATCCATGGAGTGCCGGATCACGCCCGGCGGGCGCTCGCCGGGCGGCCCGGTGCCCGGCCGGCCCGCGTCCGCCGCCCAGCGGAAGCCCACGCCGGCCTGTACGTAGGTCGCGGAGTCCCTGGCCCGGTGTTTGCGCTTGTGCTGCGGATGCCTGGAGACGCCGCGGAAGAAACGGCTGTGGGCACGCTCCAGATGCCGCAGGGACTGCTGCAGCACCACGGAGGAGATCTCCCGCAGCCAGGCGGTCTCCTCCGTGTTGCGCCAGCCGGTCAGGGCGCGGCAGGTCTCGGTGTACCCGATCCGGACGTGATGCTGCCGCCAGGCGGACGAGCGCAGTTCGAGCGCCTGGTTGTACACCCACCGGCAGGCTCCGAAGGTGCGGTGCAGTTGGTGCGACTGGGCCTCGGTGGGGTAGCAGCGGAACCGGTAGCTTCGCTCCGTGGTCCCGACCGCCTTGATCCGCTCCCTCCCGATCCGGGTCCCGGCGGACCCGGATCGGCTCGGCGCCGGGATGCCCAGCCGCTCCAACTCCGGTCGCCCCACCCGCCGTACCCCCGCTTTCGATCGGACCATCCGAACATCACTTCATTCTCAACGACCGAATTGACATGAAGTGACGGGAAGTTCGTCACGTTTCGTATTGATGATGGATTGCGTCCCCGGAGGACCTGCTGCGGAAGGGGTGTACCGACTGGGTGGCGACGAAGCGGGTCGGTAGAGTCTTGGCAAAGCCGCGGACTACGCGGGGGATCTCTCGTAGAGAAGGACTGGGTAGCCCGTGCTCCTCAAGACATTCGGCTGGTCGTTCGGCATCACTGCCGCCGGCCTGGCCTTGGCGTACATCCTCTGGGGGTGGCAGGGGCTCGCGGTGGTCGCGATCCTGTCGGTCCTGGAGATCTCGCTGTCGTTCGACAACGCGGTGATCAACGCCGGGATCCTCCGGAAGATGAACGCCTTCTGGCAGAAGATGTTCCTTACCGTCGGCATCCTGATCGCCGTATTCGGTATGCGGCTGGTGTTCCCGGTCGTCATCGTCTCCATCACCGCCAAGCTCAATCCGGTCGAGGCGGTGGACGTCGCGATCAACGACCCCGACCGCTACGAGGCGCTGGTCACCGGCGCGCACCCGTCGATCGCGGCCTTCGGCGGGATGTTCCTCCTCATGATCTTCCTCGACTTCATTTTCGAGGAGCGGGACATCCGGTGGCTCGGCTGGCTGGAGAAGCCGCTCGGCAAGCTCGGCAAGCTGGACATGCTCTCCGTGGTGATCGCCATGGTCGTGCTGCTCATCGCCGCGACCACGGTCGCGACCAGCGTTCCGGTGCACGGCGGGGACGGCACGATCGACAAGAGCGCGACGGTGCTGCTGTCCGGGATCGCGGGGCTCATCACGTACCTGGTCGTCGGCGGGATCTCGGGCTACTTCGAGGACCAGTTGGAGGAGGCCGACGAGGAGGCGGAGGCCGAACAGGCCGAGGCCTCGTCGAAGAGCAGCACGGGTGCCGTCGTCGGACTGGCCGGCAAGGCCGCGTTCTTCATGTTCCTGTACCTCGAGGTCATCGACGCGTCGTTCTCGTTCGACGGCGTCATCGGCGCGTTCGCCATCACCAACGACATCTTCGAGATGGCGCTCGGCCTCGGCATCGGCGCCATGTACATCCGGTCGCTGACGGTGTTCCTGGTCCGCAAGGGCACCCTGGACGACTACGTGTACCTGGAGCACGGCGCGCACTACGCGATCGGCGCGCTGGCGGTCATCCTGCTCGTCACGATCAAGTACGAGATCAACGAGGTCATCACCGGCCTCGTCGGCGTCGTCCTGATCGCGGCTTCCTACTGGTCCTCGGTGGTGCGAAACCGGCGGATCGGGGAAAACTCAGAGGGGTCGAACGATACGGCGGAAGTCTCGTCCGGGGTCTGACAGCTCTGACAGGCTGAACCCCGGAGACACGTCCCGCCCCCCGCCGATCCGGCGGGGGGCGGCGTCTGTTGAGGGAGGGGTACTCATGGCCTGGTGGGATTTCCTGCGGCCCGGTGGGGCGACGCAGTTCGACATGGCGAACGCGCACACCGTGGAGCTCACGAAGCGACATCCCATGATCTCGCTGAGCAAGCAGGGCTCGGCGGTCGGCAACCTGCGGATCAACCTGAGCTGGCAGATGCGCACCTCGGACACCGGCGGCTGGAACAAGGGCCGCGGCGGGCTGTCAGCGCGCGGGATGAACCTGTTCAAGCCGGAGATCGTGCAGGCGGCGGGGCCGGCGATGGTCAACGTGGACCTGGACCTGGCGTGCATGTACGAGCTCGCCGACGGCTCGAAGGGCGTCGTCCAGCCGCTCGGCAACTTTCTCGGGGACCTGAACGAGGCGCCGTACGTCAAGCTCAGCGGCGACGACCGGTTCGGCGGCACGTCGGGCGAGACCATGCACATCAACTTCGACAAGCGGGACGAGTTCGTCCGGCTGCTGGTCTTCGTCTACATCTACGACGGCACGCCGGCCTTCGACCGCACGCACGCCATGGTCACGCTCTTCCCCAGCTCGGGTCCGCGGATCGAGATCCCGCTGAGCGAGCGCGAGCCGCAGGCGCGGTCGTGCGCCGTGGTGCTGATCGAGAACCGCAAGGGCGAGCTGATCGTGCGGCGCGAGGTGAAGTACGTCTACGGCTTCCAGGCCGAGATAGACCGGCTGTACGGCTGGGGCCTGCAGTGGGGCCGGGGGTACAAGACGAAGGTCTGACGCCCGGCCCGGCCCCCGTCCGGCACCGCCCCCGCTCGGCCCCCGTCCGGCACCGCCCCAGGCCTCAGCGGCGGCCCGGCTGGAACTGGGGGCCCTGCGGTGGCAGCACGAAGCCCGGAGGGCCCGCGACCGGCTGCGGGTACCCGTAGGCCGGTGCGGCGGGCTGCGGGCGCTGCTGCGGCGGCTGGGGGTACCCGTAGGCGGGCTGGGCCGGTACGTGGCCGGGAGCGGGCTCCGGGAGCGGGTAGCCGTACGCGGAGGTGGCTTCCGGCTCCGGGGCGGCGGGCGGCGCGTGGGCGGGCCCGCGGGAGCCCCCGGCGGACTCCGCGCCGGACTCCGCCTCGTCGTCCACGGCGATGCCGAACTCGGTCGCGAGTCCGACGAGGCCGGTGGCGTACCCCTGGCCGAGCGCGCGGAACTTCCACGTCGTGTCGCGGCGGTACAGCTCGCCGCAGATCAGGGCGGTCTCGTCGCCGGTGTCGGGGGTCACGTCGAAGGTCGCGAGGGGCGCGGACCCGACGGGCGCGCCCGTGTCGAAGAGCAGGACGTGCAGGTCGGGGACCTGGCCGAAGGAGCCGCCGTCGGCGGACGCGGCGATGACGACGCGCTCGACGGTCGGGTCCAGGGACGTCAGATCCACCTCGACGGTGTCGGTGAGCCCCTCCGGGACGCGCTTCTTCGGCAGGTGCCGGGCGAATCCTGAGGGATGCCTCGGCTCGTTGTAGAAGACGAAGTCCGCGTCCGAGCGGACCCGGCCGTCCGAGCCCAGCAGCAGGGCCGAGGCGTCGACGTCGGGGACGCCGACGCGGGGGCTCCAGCGCAGCACCGCCCTGATCCCCAGGACGTCCAGGGGGATGTTCGAGCCCTTCACCATCGCGTGCGTCATGGCGGTCATCCTGCCCTCCAGGGCGGGCGGGCCACAACGCAGGGGACTGGACGCGCCGTGAGCGGTCATACGACGGTCGTGCGGGGGTTACCTGATTTTCACGCGCGGGGGGAACGTCAGTCGTGTGAGCGCACGTACGATAATTCGCCAGATGCTATTCGGTCAGCCATGTATAAAAGGGGGCATATGCGCCACTTCGGACACCTTGCGACGGACGTACGGAACGAACTGTTCCACCGCGAGCCGCAGGAATTCACCGCGGACTCGTCCGCCCGAACGCTCTCCGTCGCCCTCGGCGCGACCCTCTACAGCCCGGCGACCCGGCCCCACCTGGCCGACGACGTTCTGAAGCAGGCCGCGCACGGTGTGGTGTCCATGGTGCTGTGCCTGGAGGACTCGATCGACGACCGCGAGGTGGTCGACGCCGAGGCCAATCTCGTCCGGCAGTTCGCCGACCTCGACCGGCGGCAGGGCGCGGGCGACCCCCCGCTGCTGTTCATACGGGTCCGCACTCCCGCGCAGATCAGCGACCTGGTGGAGCGGCTCGGCCACACCGTGCGCCTGCTGTCCGGATTCGTACTGCCGAAGTTCACCGAGGAGAGCGGCGTCCCCTTCATGGAGGCGCTGGCCGCCGCCGAGGCCGCCTGCGGCCACCGGCTCCTCGCCATGCCGGTCCTGGAGTCCCCGCAGCTGATGCACCTGGAGAGCCGCGTCGAGACGCTCTCCGGCATCTACCGCACGGTCGACAAGTACCGGGACCGGGTGCTGGCCCTGCGGCTGGGCGTGACGGACTTCTGCTCCTCGTACGCGCTGCGCAGGGCGCCCGCGATGACGGCGTACGACGTCCAGATCGTCGCCTCGGTCATCGCCGACGTCGTCAACGTCTTCGGGCGGGCCGACGGCACCGGCTTCACGGTGACCGGTCCGGTGTGGGAGTACTTCCGGCACCACGAGCGGATGTTCAAGCCGCAGCTGCGGCGCAGCCCCTTCACCCCGGAGGCGGAGGACCTGCGCACCGCGCTGATCGAGCGCGACATGGACGGGCTGCTGCGCGAGATCGAGCTGGACCGTGCCAACGGCCTCCAGGGCAAGACCTGCATCCACCCCACCCACGTCTTCCCCGTGCACGCGCTGAACGTGGTCACGCACGAGGAGTACTGCGACGCCGCGGACATCCTGCACGAGGACCGCACCGGCGGCGGGGTCCTGCGCTCCGCCTACACGAACAAGATGAACGAGGTGAAGCCGCACCGGGCCTGGGCCGAGCGCACCATGCGCCGCGCCGAGATCTTCGGGGTGGCCCGCGCCGACATCGGCTTCGTGGAACTGCTCGCGGCCTGCCTGCCGTCCTGATCGGTACCGGTTCCGAACCGCCCGGTTCCGAACCACCCGGTCCCGATGCCGTGCCGGTCCCGATGCCGCGCCACGCCTGATCCACACCGCGTCTGATCGACGCATCGACGCACAGAAGTGAGAAGCACCGCATGGCAGCAACACCGACATGGTCCGGCCAGTGGGTCGCGGACCGGCTGGACATCGCCCTGGAGGGCGAGGGGCTGAGCGAGCTGCTCGGGCTCGCGCTGCGGGACAACCCGAAGCGGGCGCACCTGCTGGTGTCGAACGTGCTGGGCAAGCACGTCCCCCAGCACCCCTTCGACGTCCACACCGCCGGGTACGGCCTCGGCTGCCGGGTGCGGGAGCTGCTCGGGGACGAGCAGGCCGCGCGGTCCGTCGTCCTCGGCTACGCGGAGACCGCGACGGGCCTGGGGCACGCGGTCGCCGACGGGCTCCTCCTCGCGCCGTACCTGCACTCGACGCGGCGGGCGGTCGCCGGGGTCGCGGCGGCCGGCGGTTTCGAGGAGGAGCACAGCCACGCGACCGGCCACCTGCTGCTGCCGGAGGACCCCGGGCTGCTGACGGGCGCCGGGCCGCTCGTGCTCGTGGACGACGAGTTCTCGACCGGCCAGACCGTCCTCAACACGATCAGGGACCTGCACGCCCGCCACCCGCGCGCCCACTACGTGGTCGTCGCGCTGGTGGACATGCGCTCCGACGCGGACCGGGAGCGGCTGACGGAGTTCGCCGCCGGGCTCGGCGCGCGCATCGACCTGCTGTCGCTGGCGTCCGGCACGGTCCGGCTGCCGGAGGGCGTGCTGGAGCGCGGCCAGGCGCTGGTCAGGGCGAGCGTGACGCCGCCGCCCGCGCCCGCGGCGGCGTACGAAACGGTCCGGGTGGACCTCGGCTGGCCCGAGGGGCTGCCGGACGGCGGGCGGCACGGCTTCACGCCCGCGCACCGCGAGCGGCTGGAGGCGGCCCTGCCGTCGATGGCCCTGGCGGTACGCCTGGCGCTCCCCGACGACGTGCGGAGCGTCCTGGTCCTCGGCAACGAGGAGCTGATGTACGCGCCGCTGCGGCTCGCCCAGGAGATCCAGGACGGGGTCGCCGCCGACGTCAGCTTCTCCACCACCACCCGCTCACCCGTGCTGGCCGTGGACGACCCCGGCTACGCGATCCGCAGCCGGATCGTCTTCCCCGCCCACGACGACCCCTCCGACGGGCCGGGCCCGCGCTACGCCTACAACGTGGCGGGCGGCGGCTTCGACGCCATCGTCGCCGTGGTGGACTCGGCGGGGGACACCCCGGCACTGCACGCGCCCGACGGGCTGCTCGCGCACCTCGCCGCCCATACCGGGCGGGTACTGCTCGCGGTCGTGCCCGCGTACCAACCGAACGGACAGGTTCAGCAGATGGCCCAGACCTCCACCCTCCCCGCCCCCCTGCGCGGTCCGGCGTTCTCGTCGTACGCGGCCGACGAGGTCGGATGGCTGCTGAAGGACGTGTCGGACGTCGAGCTGGAGGCGCCGACCGAGGAGCGCGAGGAGGCGATACAGAGCGGCGGGGCGCACTACGCCGAGTCGCTGCCGGTCGAGTACCAGCCGAGCGAGGCGTACCAGGCGCTCTTCCGTGCCGCGCTGGAGACCTCCGCCGACCGGATCGCGCGGGCGGTGGGCGCGGTGACGGAACTGGTGCTCGCCGAGCGCGGCCCGGACGCCGTCCTCGTCTCGCTGGCGCGGGCCGGCACCCCGGTCGGGGTGCTGATGCGCCGCTGGGCGCGGCACGCGCACGGCCTGGAGCTGCCGCACTACGCGGTGTCGATCGTGCGCGGCCGCGGCATCGACACCACCGCGCTGCGCTGGCTGGCCGAGCACCACGACCCGGAGCAGGTCGTCTTCGTCGACGGCTGGACCGGCAAGGGCGCCATCACCCGGGAGCTGGCCGAGGCCGTCAAGCCCTTCGGGAACTTCAACCCAGACATCGCGGTGCTCGCCGACCCGGGCGGCTGCGTGGGCACCTACGGCACCCGGGACGACTTCCTCATCCCCTCCGCGTGCCTCAACTCCACCGTCTCCGGGCTCATCTCGCGCACGGTGCTGCGCGCGGACCTGATCGGTCCCGACGAGTTCCACGGCGGGAAGTTCTACCGCGAGCTGGCCGATTCCGACGTCTCCGGGCTCTTCCTGGACACGGTGACGGCCCGCTTCGACGCGGTCGCCGACGCGGTCACCGCGGACGTGAAGGAGCTGCGGTCGCAGGACCGCAGCCCGACCTGGGAGGGCTGGGCCGCCGTCGAGCGGATCAGCGAGGAGTACGGCATCGGGGACGTGAACCTCGTCAAGCCCGGTGTCGGCGAGACGACGCGGGTGCTGCTGCGCCGCGTCCCGTGGAAGATCCTGGCGCAGCGCGGCGCCGGGGCCGACCTGGACCACGTGCGGCTGCTCGCCGAGCAGCGCGGGGTGCCGGTCGAGGAGGTGGACGGCCTGCCGTACTCCTGCGTCGGCCTGATCCACCCGAGGTTCACCCGGGGGGCCACGGGCGCCGACGGCCTGGCGGCCGTCACCACCGATGGCACGGAGGCCGCCCGATGAGCGCCGGACGCCGTACCCTCGCCGCCAGCGACCTGGACCGGACGCTGATCTACTCCTCCGCCGCGCTCGCGCTCGGCATGCCCGACGAGCACGCGCCGCGGCTGCTCTGCGTCGAGGTGCACGAGGCGAAGCCGCTGTCGTTCATGACGGAGACGGCGGCCGGGCTGGTGCGGCGGCTGGCCGCCGAGGCGGAGTTCGTGCCCGCCACCACCCGCACCCGCAAGCAGTACCGGCGGATCAGCCTGCCGGGCCCGGTGCCGCGCTTCGCGATCTGCGCCAACGGCGGCCACCTGCTGGTCGACGGCCGCACGGACCAGGACTGGAACGCCGAGATGCGCCGCCGCCTCGCGGACGGCTCGGTGCCGCTCGCGGAGGTGCGCGCGCACCTGGCGCGGGTGACGGACCCGGCGTGGCTGCGCAAGGAGCGGGTGGCCGAGGACCTCTTCGCGTACCTGGTGGTGGAGCGGGCGCTGCTGCCGGAGAACTTCGTGAAGGACCTCACCGAGTGGGCCGACGGGCGCGGCTGGACGGTGTCGCTGCAGGGCCGGAAGATCTACACGGTCCCCAAGCCGCTGCGCAAGAGCGCGGCGCTCGAGGAGGTCGTCCGGCGTACCGGTGCCACCGAGGTGCTGGCCGCGGGCGACTCCCTGCTCGACGCCGACCTGCTGCTCGCCGCCGACCTCGGCTGGCAGCCGGGCCACGGCGAGCTGGCCGACAGCGGCTGGAGGGCCCCGCACGTGACGCCGCTGGAGACGCTGGGCGTCGCCGCGGGCGAGGAGATCCTGCGGCGGATGCTCGCCAGGGTGGCGGCCGGTGCGCAGGACGGCGCCGAGGCCGCGTGAGGCCGGCGGTGAGTGGCTGAGGGGTGAAGCGGCAGGGGTGAAGCGGCTGACGGCGCCGGGCGCGCCGTCAGCCCTTGGTGGTCACCACGCGCGTGCAGTTGGCGCGGGCGGCCTCGACCCGGGCCGCGTTGGGACGTTCGCTGGACGCTATGAAGGCGTGCGCCTCGGACTCGCTGCGCCCGCCGCGGACATGGCGGCGCAGCAGCCGCCGCTCGCGCACCGACCGCGGGGCGTCGACGAACCACAGCTCGTCGAGCAGATCGCGCACCGCCTCCCAGCCCGGTCCGTCGTCGGCGAGGTAGTTCCCCTCCGTGACGACCAGCCGCACCCGCGGGAGCACGACGAGGCCCGCGGCGATCGGCTCCTCCAGCCGGCGGTCGAACTCGGGCACGTAGACCGGCCGTTCGTGGCGGGAGCGCAGCCGCCGCAGCAGCTGGACGTAGCCGTCCACGTCGAAGGTGTCGGGCGCGCCCTTGCGGCCGGCGCGGCCCAGCCGCGCCAACTGGGCGTTGGACAGGTGGAAACCGTCCATCGGGACGTAGGCGGCCGTGTCCGCGCCGAGCCGGGTGTTGACGCCGTCGACCAGCCGCCGGGCGAGCGTGGACTTGCCCGCGGCGGGCGCGCCGGCCAACCCCAGCAGGGCCCTGCGGCCTGGAATGCTGGGGACGAGGGCGACGGCGTCATCGACGAGCATGCCCGTCACCTTAGGCGCCCATCCGAGGAGAGACCTTGTACGAGACGAAGAATCCGCAGCTCACCCCCGAGCTGTACGCGTATGTACTGGCGCACAACCCGCCCCTGGACCCGGTCCAGCGGGAACTGGTCGAGGAGACCCACTCGCGGCTCGCGGACGTGTCGGGGCTGCAGACCGCGGAGGAGCAGGGGCCGCTGCTCGCGTTCCTGGTGCGGCTGATCGGGGCCCGGCGCATCGTCGAGGTCGGCACGTTCACCGGGTTCTCCACCCTGTCGATGGCCCAGGCGATGCCGAAGGACGGGCAGCTCATCGCCTGCGACCTCTCCGAGGAGTGGACGGCCGTCGGCCGCGCGGCGTGGGCGAAGGCGGGTGTCGCGGACCGGATCGACCTGCGGATCGCCCCGGCGCTGGACACGCTGCGCGCGCTGCCCGAGGGGCCGTGGATCGACTTCGTCTTCCTCGACGCGGACAAGGTGAGCTACCTCGCGTACTGGGAGGAGCTGGTGCCGCGGATGAACCCCGGCGGCCTGCTCGTCGCCGACAACACCCTGTACGGCGGTGCGGTCGCCGACCCGGCCGTCGAGGGCCCGGCGGCGGCCATCCGCGCGTTCAACGACCGGGTCCGGGAGGACGACCGGGTGGACGACGTGCTGTTGACGGTGGCGGACGGCCTGACCGTCGCCCGCCGCCGGTAGGGCTCGACGGCCCCGGCCGGTCAGCCGCAGCAGCCGCCTCCGCAGCAGCCGCCTCCGCAGCAGCCGCCACCGCCGCCGCCACCCGACGCGGGGGCGGCGGCGCTGCCGCCCACGGCGACGGCCGACAGCAGCTTCACCGTGTCGTCGTGCCCCTCCGGGCAGCTCGCGGGGGCGGCGGACTCGGCCATCGGCCGGTTCAGCTCGAAGGTGGTACCGCAGGACCGGCAGCGAAACTCGTATCGGGGCATGCCCGAAGAATAGCCGCGTGCCGTGGAGGCCGGAACGATACGTCCCACCCGCCCCGGGAGGGGCGTCAGCGGCCCTGCGCCCGGTCCTCACGGATGTTCGCGACCACCCGGTTCACGGTCTCCCGGACGGACGCCGTCTCGGTGAGGAAGGCCCAGTAGTCCGGGTGCCGGCCCTCCAGCGCGGCGAGCGCCCGGTCCAGCCGCGCCACCGCGTCGTCCAGCGGGCGGGCGTGCCGGGGCTCGGGGGTCGTACGGCCCTGCATCGCGAGCCGCTGCGCGTCCCGGATGGCGAACCGGGTCTTCTCGACCTCGGCCTTCGGGTCCTTGCTGACCTCGTTCAGCCTCCGCAGCCGGTCGCCGGCGGCGGAGACCGAGCCGTCCACGTCGTCCAGCAGCGCCCGCACCGTGCTCAGCCGGGAGGTCGCGTCGGCCCAGCGCTGCTCGTCGCGCGCCTTCGCGGCCTCGGCGAGCTTGGCGCTCGCCTGCGCCACGGCGGTCTCCGCCTGGGCGGGCACCTGCTGCAGGTCCTGCCAGCACGCCAGCGAGAACCGCCGCCGCAGTTCGCTGAGGACCGGCTCGACGCCGCCGGCCCGGGTGGCCAGCGCCTCGACGCGGGTGCGCAGGCTGACCAGCCGCTTGTCGATCTCCTTCGCCTGCTCCGGCAGCCGCGCGGCCTCCGCCCGGATCGCCTCCGCGCGGCGCTGTACGTCCTCCGCGCGCGCCAGCGTCTCCGGCACGCCGTGCGTGCCGGCCCCCTGGTTCAGCTTCGTCAGCTCCGGCGAGAGCGCCGCCAGCCGCGCGGCCAGCTCGTCGCCCTTGAGCCCGGCGGCCCGGACCGCGTCCAGCGCGTTGCTCGCCGCCAACAGCCCCTGGCGCGCCCGCTCCACCGCCGGCGCGAGCCGCGCCAGCTGCGTCTCGGCCTTCCCCAGCAGGGGCGCGAGGCTCGCCGCGAACCGGTCCAGGTCCGCCTTGGTGCGGGCGAGGTCGTCCTTGGCCTTGGTCAGCTCGTTGCGCGCCCGGCCGGCGGCCGACGCGTCCAGCTCGTCATGGTCCAGGTCGTGGGCGTCGACGGTGGCGATGTACGCCGCGCTGACCTGGTCGATCTGCTCGCCGAGCGAGCGGAACCCGGCCACCGCGCGCTGCGCGGCGGGCGAGTTGTCCACGGCGCTGATGGTCTCTATCGACAGGTCCAGGTCCCGCTGCGCGGTGTCCAGCTCGTAGAAGGCCTGGGAGGCGGCATCCTTAGCGGCCTGGGCGTCGGCGCGCAGATTGTCGCCGCGCCGCCACCACGAGCGTGCCGTCGTCACAGTGACTCTCTCCCGCAGGTCCGCCGCTGGTGTCTGTCGGCTCCAGTCTCCCACCTGACCAAGACGAATACACGGCCCGGGCCGGTTGCACGCACGCGTGACCGAACGCCGGGAGGATGCTTTACCCGCCCTTGGTATCCGGTTGGGGAGCACGCGGTCCGGCGGGGTAACCTGTTCCTTCACGTTCCGCGGGCGTGTAGCTCAGTGGTAGAGCAGCGCCTTTACACGGCGCTGGTCGGCGGTTCGAACCCGTCCACGCCCACCGCTCGATCCATCCGGGAGCCCCCGGCCAGCCATGGCCGGGGGCTCCCGGCGTTCCCGGGGCGGAGGGGCCGCCGGCGGGCGCCGGCCGCCGTCGTTCGAACTGGTGCGGGGTTTAACGATCTTGCGTTGATTCGTTCGGGGGAACGGACTCGAACCGGGACATGGCCATGGGATGCTGGCCCGCAAAATCTGTTCTGTGAGAAACAGGTGGGGAAGGGCTGCCCTGCGGGCGGCAGTCGTGGCGGCAGGGGCCGTCCTGTGCGGTTCGGGGCTGCTGGTACCGGCGGCGATCGCCGACGAGGAGTGTGCGGCGCCGGTCGTGGTCGACGTGGACCAGGGGGCGGTGCACGTCTGCGTGCGGCCTCCCCACGGCCACGGGCACGGTGACGAGGACGGCGACGACGGCCACGGCCACGGCCACGGCCCCTGGCATCACCACCACTGCCACTGCTACTGGCACTGGCACCACGGCCATCCGTCCTGCCCCGAGCCGACCCCCACGCCGACTCCCACCCCCACCCCCACGCCCACCCCCACACCCACCCCGACGCCGACCCCCACGCGGACCCCCACGCCCACGCCCACCCCCGCGCCGACGCACGCGGTCGTCCCGCCCCCGCGGACCACCCCGCCGCCCCGCGTCAGGCCCTCGCCGGCCCCGGCGCCGCCGCGCGAGCCGGCCCCGGTCGTGACCCCTGCGCCGACCTCGTCCCCGACCCCGTCGCCGCGCTACGCCCCGCCCCCGCGCCCCGCCGTCCACTGGCCGGCCCCCGTCGCGGCTCCGTCGCCGCCCAAGCGCCACCGGCAGCCGCTGATGATGACGATGCTGCTCACGACGGTGCCGGGACTGCTCGCGGCGGCCGTGCTCAAGCCGGGATCGGGTGTGTACCGCAGGGGCCGTTGACGTCGTCGGACGCCCGGTGACCCGTAGACCCGCTGTCAGTTCCGTCAGCTAGGAGAGTTCCTCATGTCGCAGTGGATTGCCCTGATGATCGCGATGGCCGCCGCCTGCGCGGTCGTCATCACGGTCGTGGTGCTCAGACAGCGGCGGGTGCCGGCGGACGACGACCCGTCCGAGACGCCCGACGTCATCGAGTACATGACGATGATGATCGGGGTGATCTACGCGATCGTGCTGGGCCTGGCGATCGCGGGCGTGTGGGAGGGCCAGGGCGCGGCACAGGACGGGGTGGTGCGCGAGGCGCAGGCCCTGCACGAGGTCAGTACGCGCGTGCAGGTCTACCCGCCCGAGGTGCGGGACCGGATCCGGGCGGACGTCGACGCGTACGTCGGGTACGTGGTCCACGAGGAGTGGCCGTACATGGCCGACCACGCAGCCCTCTCGCCGAAGGGCACGGAACTGCTGTCGGTGGTGCGCCGGGACGTGACGGAGTACGCGCCCAAGGGCGACCTCGACGCGCAGGCCTACCAGCCGGTGGTGGACCAGGTCGCGGCGGCCGACGAGGCGCGCACCGCGCGCGGGCAGAACGCGGGCGCGACCATGCCGGGGATGGTGTGGTTCGGCCTCATCGCGGGCGCCCTGGCGACGGTGGGGCTGATCTTCACGCTGCAGATCCGGCGCTCGGGGCGTGAGTTGCTGCTGGCCGGCCTGTTCAGCGCGCTCATCGCGTTCCTGCTGTTCCTGATCTGGGACCTCGACGCCCCCTTCGGCCAGGGCATCTCGGTCGGCCCCGACGTCTTCCTGGACCTGTTCCCCTCCCTGCAGTAGCGAGGAGGGGAGGCAGCGGGGGCAACGCGAAGGGCGGTGGCCGGGGAGGGATCCCCGGCCACC